>CAMCXE010000067.1 GCA_945882995.1 Thalassocella blandensis
ATTTTGTGCGACGTTTTCGTGCTTAAGCCAGCTAAGCCAAACAGGCGCAGAGTCGCTTGAAGGAATTGGAGCGCATGGAAAAACTCGCTCCCGCCCATATTGATTCGCCGTTTAAATTCCGTTTTCCCGAGCCGGAAAAAATCCCCCAAACGCTGCTTACGCTGGATTCCGCCGCCATTGGTTATGCGCAAAACCCCATTTTACGCGGCCTTAATCTGTCGCTGTTCGGCACCAGCCGCATCGGCTTATTAGGGCACAATGGCGCGGGTAAATCGTCGCTTATCAAAACCATTGCTGGCAATTTACCTTTGCTGGCCGGTGAGCGCATTGAAGGTGCGCATTTGCGCTTGGGTTATTTTGCACAGCATCAGCTAGAAGCATTGGACATGGACGCCTCTGCCGCTTTGCATCTGTTGCGTATAACCCCTAAAGCGAGCGAGCAGCAGGTGCGCAATTTTTTAGGCGGCTTCGGCTTTCAAGGCGATCGGGCTTTCGAATTAATTCGGCATTTTTCGGGCGGTGAAAAGGCACGCTTAGCACTGGCCATAATTGCTTGGCAAAAGCCCAACCTTTTGTTACTTGACGAACCTACCAACCACCTCGACCTAGAGGTGCGTGAAGCCTTGACGCTAGCCCTATTGGCGTTTGAGGGCGCAGTAATTATTGTGTCTCACGATCGGCATTTGCTTCGCAATACTGTGGACGAATTTTTGCTGGTGGCCAATGGCAAGGCGGAGCCATTTGCCGGCGATCTTGAGGATTATCATGAGTGGTTGTTGCAGGACAAAAAAAATCGCGATTTGGAAGCGCCAGCAACCTTAGGCGACGCGCCCAGCATTAAAATCGACAAAAAAGAAACTCGCCAAAATGCCGCACTAAAACGTGAAAAGTTAAAACCGTTTACCCAAGCTATTCGTGTGCTCGAGCAAAAAATGGATAAGCTGCAAAAGCAGTTGGGGGAGCTGGATGCAAAATTAGCCGATCCGGACCTTTATGTGCGCGAGGCAGCGCAGGCTCAGACGTATTTGCGCGAGCAGGGTCAATTGCGGCAAACGCTGGGGCAGATTGAGGAGGAGTGGTTGGAAAAAACGGATACCTTGGAGCAGCTGAGTAGGGATCTTGATTAGTGGAGTGTTGAATACTGCTCGACAATTGCTCATATGTTTTTTAGCTGTTAGTTAGATTTACGAAATAATCTTGTTGAGAAATGCAATGATAAAAGTGATGAGTAACCCGAGCCGTTCTCGCCGAGGTGCTATGCGCCCGACAAATTCGCCGCGGAGAAAACAATGAAATTAAATGATATCGAAGATAAATTTCTCAGTGAGCTGGAGTCCCTTCTCGAGATGAAAATGTCTGCAGGAAGAAATGAGCATGGAATGTTCATGGTGACAGCCGACTCTCCATGCGAAAAAATCGGAGATCTGACTGCATACATTGCTGAGGTTGAAATAACTCTCGTTTGTAAAATTTCACATAAACATATTGAATTAATAACCTATATACGTCTTGGTGAGCCAGACCCAATTGGTGCAATGATTGAGGAAGCTGTTAAGTCATTCGGAGTTTTTTACAGGGAAACTCGTATGTTTCACAAACAATAACGGAAGACGGAAGGTCAATATGCTCTGGATGGGGGCCGATTGAGTTCGCCGGAGATTCAGATGACAAATTGAAGGAGATGTTCCAGAGTCAGTATCAAAGCCCGGTTACAACTGAGTATTGGGTTTGGTCAGGCCAATATGAGAAGATCTTAATATAAAGGAATCGCTACAAGCCGTAGTTTGGCCAGTTCGCCTTCGTCGGGCGCCACACCAAATGCGGCGCATAGAAGCGCGCAGTGCACCTGGGAGTGAGCTACGCGTTTTTTTAGCGCTGTAAATCATCCACTTTAAAATTGCGGCGCATGTGGACCACGCCATGAATATAAATGGCGTTAGGCATGACTTCGTAAAGGATGCGGTAGGAGTAAAGCGAAATTTCCCGCAGGTTATCTTCGCCAATTTCAGCAACCACTTTACCGAGTAGTGGAAAGTCTGGCAGCACTTTGGTTTTATCGCGGATATCTTGCACAACGCGGCTAGCGTATCGTTTTGAGTCTCTGGCAATATAATCGTGAATGCTCTTTAAATCCTCCCGTGCGGGATGGGACCAAACAATTACCACTGCTCCATCTCTCGTTCTAAATCATCTTGGCTGATCGTTTGGCCAAGTCGAATGGCTTCGCGGCTTTTATGAACTTTGTCGATCACATAGAGGCGATACATCATCTCATCAATATCTGTGTCTTCGGGTAAGCGTTGAAGAGAGTCCAGCGCTTCTTGTTTGAGGGTTTGAGAAGTCATAAAACACCTGTCGTTAATTCAGCGCTAATGCGGTGAGAGAGTTTGGCCTTGGTATCGCGTACCCAGCTGTTAAGACCGCAAAAAAAATCTGTCGCCCAGGGAAGGCTTCAAGGAATACTGTTCTCGTGAGCGCATTTCCATGGGTTGATCTTGAAAAAATCAAGGGCTCTGTTGCTGCTTACTACTAAGTCTAGCGTGGCTTCCACGCGGTCAGCTAGCTTTTTAGCCACACCATATGGGCGGCGTAATTTAAACAAAAGGGACTGCCAAAAACCATATCGCGCCATACAAACCCCAACTTCAACGCATCAAGCGATGTGTCTCACATTCGGGTCTAAGCGCTGCCGTGCTAGCCCGTAGCCCTCAACATTTTAATCGACACCCAAACCCTTCACATGCTGTTGATAAGCATTTTCCAAGTCACTAGGATCCCGGAGTTGCTTGATGTCGTCGAAAAAAATGGCCGCTTGCGCATACTGCCGTCGCAAATACATTAGCCATTGCTTCAGTCGATTGCCGACGTAGCGGCTTTCGTAGTGGGGTAGGGTGCTGCGGTGGTATTGCCAGACCTTACTTAGGATCTGCTGCCAAGCTAGGGGGCTGTAGGCTTCGCCGCGTGTTAGCGCCTTAATAGCCAGTGCTAAGTCTGGCTGGGCCAGTAATCCTCTGCCTAGCATGAAGTCGCTGCAGCCAGACTCGGCACGACAGCGCAAAAAATCCTCGACAGACCAAATCTCGCCGTTAGCCACCACCGGAATATTGAGTGCGGCGCGTATCTCACCAATGGCATCCCAATAAGCGGGTGGCTTGTAGCCGTCGGCTCGTGAGCGTCCGTGAACCACTAATTCGGCGGCGCCGGCTGCGGCAATGGCTTGGGCATTTTCGATGTAGCCTTCTCGTGCGCCATAGCCTAGGCGAATTTTGGCGGTTACTGGAATAGCGCTAGGCACTGCTTGCCGCACGGCGGATACAATGTCAAACAGGCTGTTTGGCTCTTGTAAAAGGCAGGCTCCGCCGCGATGTTTGTTTACCGTTTTGGCCGGGCAGCCAAAGTTAAGGTCGATGGCGGGGGCGCCTAGCAGGGCGGCGCGCTGCGCATTGGCGGCCAGCATTTCGGTGTTGCTGCCGAGGAGTTGTACTCGCACCGGTACCGCCAGCGGCGCCTCTAGTTCAGGGCAGTAGCGTAAAAACAGTTTCTGCGGCAGTAGGCTTTGTGTCACCCGAATGAACTCGGTCACAAAGACATCCACGCCACCTAGGGCGCAATAGAGTTCCCGTAAAGCGGGGTCAACCACGCCTTCCATGGGCGCCAAAAACAGTCGCATACAACGCTACCCCAATGGTAAACGGCAATTCTACCATGAGGGAGAATTTGCCTAGTGCTTGCTTTGTTTAACCTTGAAACCGCAGTTGGGCGCCAAAAAGCTGTGTAAGCTATTGGTGTGATTAGTGAAGGTTAAATTTGGCGGGCAACCTGGTTGGTTGTTCGCCAAATTTAACTTTTGCTAGGCGCGCCAAGGGGTTGCGCAGACTTTGGTGATCCAACTGAGGTTTCAAGGTTTAAGCGCAACGCTGACTTCGCGGTGCGTCAGCAATTTATTTTGCACTGCAAAATAAGGCTAAATGACGCGTTTAGGAGCGGTTTTGCTTGCTCTTTAAGGGGGGAATTCATTATCTTATGCGACCTTTAAAACGGCCGTGATGTGACGGGATGGTCACTGACGGCTTTTGCTCACATTTTGTGCAGAACTTGCGGCGGTTGCTCAACATGATACAGAGGCATTACCCAATTTTGCTAAGCACTTTGCCAGCCGAGTCACGCGTCAAGCATGAACAAACTGGCCACGCCAAAATTGGCGCGGCCAGCATCACAATCATTCCAAAATCAGCAAATAAAAAAGGCAGTGACTTCACTGCCTTTTTTATTTGCTGAGAGAAAACAGGTTGAAAACGAGGGTTTGCCTTTGTGGCTAGCGCCTCACCAAGTTATAAATGACTGGAGATCTCCATGATAAGACGTACCAAAATCGTAAGCACCCTCGGACCGGCCTGTGATGAACCCGGGATATTGGAGAAGCTCATTCTTGCGGGAGTCAATGTCGTAAGGCTCAATTTTTCCCATGGCAGCCCGGAAGATCATCGTTTGCGCTGCGAAACAGTGCGCAACTTAGCCGCTAAGCACAATCGTTATGTTGCTGTACTGGGTGACTTGCAGGGGCCGAAAATTCGCATCTCTCGGTTTGCCAATGGGCCGATTAAATTGGCTGTGGGGGATAAATTTCTGCTAGATGCCGAGCTGGCCAAAGACGCCGGCAACCAACAGCAAGTGGGTATTGACTATAAAGAGTTGCCGAACGATGTGCGCACCGACGACCTTTTATTGTTGGATGACGGCCGAGTGGTATTTCGCGTTGAATCCGTTGAAGGTTCGCGCATTAACTGTGTGGTGACCGTTGGCGGCAACTTGTCCAACAACAAGGGTATTAACCGCCAAGGCGGTGGCTTAACCGCTCCTGCCCTGACTGATAAAGACCTGGCGGACATTAAAACCGCCGTGGCCATCGGTGTGGATTATTTGGCCGTGTCCTTCCCGCGTTCAGCGGATGATATGCATCTGGCGCGCAATTTGGTTCGCGAAGCCGGTGGTGATATTGCCTTGGTGTCGAAAATTGAGCGCGCCGAGGCTGTAGAAACGGACGAGGTGCTGGATGCCATCATTCTGGCTTCGGATGCTGTCATGGTGGCGCGTGGTGATTTGGGTGTGGAAATCGGTGATGCATCGTTGATTGGTGTGCAGAAACACATTATTGATCGTGCGCGCTCGCTGAACCGCGGTGTGATTACGGCTACGCAGATGATGGAGTCCATGATCAGTAGCTCGCTGCCCACCCGCGCCGAAGTGTTTGACGTGGCCAATGCCGTGTTAGATGGCACCGACGCGGTAATGCTGTCGGCTGAAACCGCCGCAGGTCAGTTCCCTGTGGAAACGGTTGAGGCCATGGTGCGCATTATTTTGGGTGCCGAACAAAATCCAAACGCCACCAAACCGCTGAGCCGGAAAGCGCCAACACATATGGCCATCGACCAAGCCATCGCGCAGGCCGCTATGTATACGGCGAATCATATGCCCGGTGTTAAAGCGATTATTTGTTTAACCGAAACCGGTTCAACGCCGCTGTTGATGAGTCGGTTCGGCACACATTTGCCTATCTTTGCTTTTTCTCGTCACGTGAAAGCCCTGCGCCGTGCCGCTTTGCATCGCGGTGTGGAAACCGTGTTTTTCGACAGTGATTTAGTGAATTACGCCGATGCCAATGCACACGCGGTGGCTCAGCTACAAGCGCGTGGTGTAGTTAAGGAGGGTGATTTAGTCATTATTTCCAAAGGTGACGTGGCGAATGTCATTGGTGGTACCAACACGCTGAAAATCGTTGAGGTTGGTAAGCCAATCGTGCAGGGTTAGTGCTCTTGTTGGGAATGACGGACTTTCGATAGGCGTCTGTTATTCCTGTTGGATGCCTCAAGTCCTGACTGCTTGAGGCGGCTTAGTGTGGCTGGCTGTGGTGTTGGAGCGGGCCAGGTTTTGGTGTTCTCCTGAGCCTTCTCAAACAATCAGCATTACCCCGTGGCTCAGCTGTCGCTAACGTCCAGCCTTTAATTTTTCGCTCCAAAATGTCCACATCAAGGGGCTTCACGATGTAGTCAGTGATGCCCAGTGTTATGGCTTCCGAATGCGGGCCGCTTCGGTTACTGCGGTCACCATCATGAAGTGCGTGTCTAGCAGTTTGGCCAGTTGTTTAACCTGCTTACGCACTTCTAAGCCGCTCATTTCCGGCATATCCCAGTCGCACAGCACCACATCATAGGGTGGCGAGCAGCTTTGCAGTGCATAAAATGCCTCTCGACCATCCTTTGCCGTGTCAATTTTCTTAATGCCTAGGTCTTCCAAAATACCGCGCAACAGCATGAGCGAATCGGGGTTGTCTTCGGCAATCAGCACGAAGGCGCCACTTAAGGCTATACTCCCGGGGCTTTAGGGGGTTTTTTACAGGCGCGGCGGCTCCCGCAGACGATGGCGCTGTGGTGGGGATTACGGCCCGCTGGTGCATGGTGGCAAGTTTCTGCATGGCTAAGTCGAGGGTCTCCATGGTGGCTTGGTGTTCTATGCGCACGTTTTCATCAAGTCCAGCATCTTCAAGGCTTTTTAGCAGCCAAGCGCGACGCGAGCTCAGGCTGGTCATGACAAGTTTTAGCTCTTTTGCGTCGAGCATAGGGTAACTTCCTTTGTGGTGGAGTCACTCGTTTTGGGGTGCATGGATGCTTAGCTCTCGCGTCGGTCGCCGGTCTTTTTTTGCAATGCCTCTAGGGTTTTTTGCATAAAGGCGTAATAGTCGTCGGTCAGATTGCGCGTCGCGTCGCGCCGCTCTCGAGATTTGCGACGTTTGCGGTGAAACAGATCCAGCGGCATATCTTTGCAAGGGTCCGTATCCTCGCGGCGCTCGCGGTCTTTGCGTCGATTAACGAAAATAATAGTTGGACTCATAAGTCACCCGTTTGATGGCGGCAGGCGTGCCGAAAATGCTAACGGCCGTTAGCATAAGCCTAGCCAACAATGACTGAATCGCCACCGCTAGTGGGCTATCGATCTAGTGGTAAAAGGTTTGTACCGCCGAGCCTTGCCGGTAATAATGTCGGTTCAACCTAGAAATCTCAGTTGGGCGCCGAAAAGCTGTGTAATCCATTGGTGTGATTAGTGAAAGTTAAATTTTGCGGGCAACCTGGTTGGTTGTTCGCAAAATTTAAGTTTTGCTAGGCGCGCCAAGGGGTTGCGCAGACTTTGGTGATCCAACTGAGGTTTCTAGGTTCAATCAGTTTGCGAGGTGGTTTATGAGTATGCAGAGTCAAATCATGGGCAAGATTAGCGAGGCATTGAGCCCCGAGCATCTTGAGGTGATTAACGAAAGTCACGGCCACAGTGTGGCGCCGGGGTCGGAAACGCATTTTAAGGTGGTGGTGGTGAGCGGGGAATTTACCGGCGTTGGCGCGGTTGCTCGGCATCGCAGACTGTACCAAATTCTGAGTGAAGAGTTGCGCAATGGTGTGCATGCGCTGGCGTTGCACACCTACACTCCCGCGGAATGGCAGTTAACTGGCCAAGCTCCTCCTTCGCCTCCGTGTTTAGGTGGTTCTAAAGCATAGAACTCTCATTGCAGTGACTATGCGCCGCCAACGGCCTTTAGCCGCAAAGCGCCCCATTGGCGAATTCTTCTTTGTTGCAGCTGCCGGTGGTGTTTGTTTCCGCGCCATCCAGTACTTTGTAAGTGATTAATTCTCTGCGCGGGTCTGGGTGTTTTGCGTCATTGATGATTTTTCGTATCGCCCATTGGGCACAGGGATTGTTATTGGTGTATACGCCTCCCATTTCCATATCAATGCGGCTTATCAGGTCACCAGACCCAGCGCGCATGGCACTTTCAACAATTTGTTGCAGCTGCGCCGCAGAGATGTCAATGCGCCCACCTACGTCACGTAGCCCTTGTTGCAGCTGCTCGCGGGCCGAGGGGGCTGCGCTGAATGGGCCTATAACGCATAGCCGCAGCAGGGTAACGCCGCCAGACAAACAGATTATTGAACCTAGAAACCTCAGTTGGATCCCCAAAGTCTGCGCAACCCCTTGGCGCGCCTAGCAAAAGTTAAAAATCACGAACAACTAACCAGGTTGCCCGTGATTTTTAACTTTCACTAATCACACCAATGGATTACACAGCTTATTGGCGCCCAACTCAGGTTTCTAGGATAAAACGGTGATCGCTCCCATGGAGGGCACCACAGCTAGAGCCCCTTGTGGACCCAGTAGAAAATAACTTAATGCCGCAATAGCCGTTGGGCTGAGCATGCCACCCAGTGTGGACACCAGTTGTTCGCCAAACACCGCTTTGGGTTGAATACCTAAAAAATCCCAAGTTATGCGCATGGCAACGGCTCGTTGTGGTGGTGAAGGACAAGTAAGCCGATTTTAGCTTAGGTTGCTAGCTTGTATTGCGGTTTTGCGTGCAGAGCGGATAGTTGGCTGGATGGTTCGCGGTGCTTGGTGCTAGCGAAGCGCCAAACCGCGTGAGAATAGCTCGGTAGAGGCATCCTCACGCAGCCTATTGGGCTTACACAGTCACACCATAGCTTTCGTTGAAGAAGCCTGCATTGATATAACCCTCAGTGGCGTAAGCGTAACCATGATCGCCCCACGCAGTGCCCCAACTATTGCGCAGAATAAAGCGGTGATCCGCCGTGTAGCCCACCACGCAGACCGCGTGCCCGCCGCGTGCCGTAGCCGGTTGAAACGTATCTAACCTGCCGGCGGTAGCGCTGGCATTGTCCCAAGTGGCATCAACATTTAAGCCCACCATGATTGGCCCGTGGGCGGCAAGCCAATTGCGCCAATTTGGCAGGTTTTTGCCGAGATTAAAATAAGACGCTAGGCGCCGATTAGCCGCCGTAGCGAAAAACGTATTCGCGCTGCCCAGGAACATCGTATTGGGAATATGAAAAGGCAACAGCGTTTCGGGCACGGCGCCATATTTGCGGAGTATATCCATGGCGGCTTTGAGCGTGGTGCCAGCCCCCTCGATAAAGGTTTCTGGCCGGTTAATCAGTTCGTCGGTCTCTTTGGAGGCCATCCAGGTGCAGCGCGGGGAGAGCAGGCCCGGCTGGGGTATTTTGCCGGCCTTCACCATGTGATAACGCGTTATGCCATCAGTGGACGCCCAGCCAACGCAGGAGCCGGTAGACTCTTGATTACCTACATTCCACCAGCCCGCGCGCAAATCTACGCTAGCGTGGAGGGCGGCGGGCGGTGCGTCTATGGCATTAGCGGCTAGGGCTTGCGCAAAGTCCCAGTCGCGTTCGGTGTTAAGGGAGGGCACCAAATTACAGATACGATTAGATTGGGGTCTTGCTTGCTGAGTATTGGGCATGGTTATTCTCCTGGGTGTTGGTTGCAAGAGAACCGAGACTGAATCCAGCAGGCCTTTGAGATTCCGCCTTGCCAACGTACTGGCGCGGGTGTTTTTTAGTCCGCTGCTGGATCGAACCGCGGTTTCCTTAATGCGGTTGTTAACTCAAGACTTGTCGTGCCACTGGTATTCAAGTGAGCCGCCATGTCCTGTTGCGGGCTCTCTTCGTTGGTCATGTTCGGCGGTAATGGCCCTAAGTGGGTGCCGAGACTGCGCTGCGTCATCCTTGTTAAAGTGTGAATTTTATTGGGAAAGGGTGGGTAATTGGCTGGTGGTTTTTTATGCCGAAGCTTCGGTGCTGATTCTGGGGCCGCTGCAACTGGGTGTGCTCTGGCGTTGCAATGTGTATAGGTATTTTTTTTGTGTAGCAAGTTAAATATATAGACGTTTTTGGCCTTGGTAAAGCGGGTTGTGCGCACTGCATACTCTAGGTGCGAGCACTGGCCATTTCGAGAAGGTGCAGGTGGTAGGGTGCGGGGAGGCCGTCAGCGTCCCGCATATTTGGTGGCAGTAGCGCGTCGCGCGCTTTGCTGGCTACTGACTACGCCAATTTCTTTTGCCCTAGAAACCTCAGTTGGGCGCCAAAAAGCGGTGTAATCCATTGGTGTGATTAGTGAAAGTTAAATTTGGCGGGCAACCTGGTTGGTTGTTTGCCAAATTTAACTTTTGCTAGGCGCGTCAAGGGGTTGCGCAGACTTTGGTGCTCCAACTGAGGTTTCTAAGTTTACACCTTAACTTGGCCCTAGAGGCCAAGTTAAGGTGGCGATTGAGCTGGGTTACTCGGGGTCTGTGATGGTTAACAACCGCCGCTTAGCCTTTCTCCAACTCTTTTACGAACACCTTGGAGCGCCGTTGAAAGTTGTAGAGCTGGCGTCGTTCCATGGGGAGGTCCTCCACCCGACAGGCGGCAAAGCCCTGCTCGATAAACCAATGGGCGGTTTGTGTGGTTAGCACATAGAGGTGGCGCAAGGCCATTTTTTGCGCTTGGCGCTCGATGTGGGTGAGCAATTTGGGCGCTCGGCCATCGCGACGATAGTCTGGGTGGATGGCCACACAGGCCAGTTCGCCGGCGCTGTTTTCACTGTAGGGGTAGAGCGCCGCGCAGCCAATGATTACGCCGTCTTTTTCCATCACGGTAAAACAGTGTATTTCGCGTTCGAGGAGTTCGCGGGAGCGTTTCACCAGAATGCCTTCGGCTTCTAAGGGCTCCATGAGGTTGAGCATGCCCACAATATCATCCGCATGGGCGTGGCGAATGGTTTCGTAGTTATCGCGGTAAACCATGGTACCGGCGCCATCCCGAGTGAAAAGCTCCTTCAGCAGCGAACCATCTTCGTTCGAGGAGATAACATGGGCGCGGGCCACACCGCCGTCGCAGGCGCGGTGGCAGGCGCGCAGCGAAAAGTAGGTATTGCTGCGGCTTTCGATGGGGTGTTCGACTAAAAATTTCTCACACTTCAGTAAGGTGAGTTCACGGTATTGCTGGCCCGATGCGTTGGTGATGGGGCCGTCGTCGTTGTAGGTGATGAGTTTGTCCGCCTGTAGGTCTATGGCCACTTGAATGGCCACATCGGCAAAACTGAGGTTAAATATTTCGCCCGTGGCTGAGTAGCCGAGGGGAGAAATGAGTGTAATCGCGCCGGCGTCGAGCGCGGCGCTTATGCCATTTTTATCCACGCTGCGCACTTTGCCAGTGTGTTGAAAATCTACGCCGTCTAGTACGCCCAAAGGCATGGCAGTAATGAAGTTGCCGCCGCGTACCCGAATTTTTGCCCCATACATGGGGGAGTTGGGTAGGCCGTTGGAAAAGCTAGCCTCTAGATAGAAGCGTGTGCTGCCCACGGCGGCCAGTACCTCGTCCATATCGTTGCGGGAGGTAATACGCAAGCCTTGATGGAATTGGGAGGCAACACGCTTGGCGCGCAGCTGTTCTTGAATTTGATGGCGCGCCCCATGTACCACCACAATACGCACGCCCAAGCTGTTGAGCAGGGCTATATCCGAGACAATATTCGAGAGGTTGTCCTGCTCAATGGCGTCTCCGGGCAGCATTATCACAAAGGTTTTTCCGCGGTGAGCATTGATGTAGGGCGACGAATGGCGGAACCACTTGACGTAGTTGTCGTTATTGCTGGTCATGCTAGGAAAACTCGCGGGCGGGCAATGGGGCGGTGCATTATAGGGGGTGAATGGGGTTGTATCGCAACCGAGCAAGGGGAATTAGCGGGAGCCAGTGCCGTCCCGCGGAATGTGTGCCGCCATTGCCCAAGGGCCTTGCACCTACGTAACGCTAGCGCGTATATCCTCGGTGGTTATTTACTTGGCAGGATGATATTGGAAAAGTGTTTGAAATAGGAATTCCAATCACCGCCGGCCATCTGCGGCCGGCCAAAATAGAAACCTTGCAGCAGGTCGCAGCCCACTTGTTTGGCTAGCTCCAGTTCCGCCTGCGTCTCTACCCCTTCGGCAATAATTTCCAACCCCAAACTGTGGCCGAGTGCGGTAACCGCTTCAATTACCTTGCGATTGCGCTCATTTTTGGCGTTGTCCAAAAAAAACTGCTTGTCGATTTTTAGGGTGTCCAGCGGCAATTGCGTGAGATAGGCCATGGAGCTATAGCCAGTGCCAAAATCATCCACGGCAATTTTTAACCCCTTGTTGTGGAGGCCTTGCAGCAGCTCCACACTGCGTTCTGGGTAGAGCATCAAGGTGGATTCAGTAATCTCCAGCTCCACCTTGTCAGGCGGAATGTTGAAACGCACTAAAGCCTGTTCGATGGTTCTGGCAATGGAGTGGCTGTAGCAGTAGTTGGCTGGAATGTTTAAGCAGACATCGGCAACTATGAGTTCTTTATTCCACGCCTGGATTTGCCCAAACGCGGTTTGAAACAGCCAGTCGTGGAAAGGCTCAATAAGGTTGAGCCGGTCAATCATAGCGATCAGCTCGGGGGCGCTAACGGCGAAATCATTGCGCGGCCAGCGGCTTAGTGCTTCGAATCGTTTTAGCGTGTAGTCGCTGGCGGTGACAATAGGCTGATACACCAATGCCAGATCGCCTTGTTGTATGGCTTTGGCCAGCTCGCGCTCTAGGAGCTGCTGGCGCGTCCAAGTGATTTTATGCTGCTTGGAAAAATTGACAAAATTAACCTGCTGGTCACGCTTGGCTAAAAACAGCGCCTCATCCGCGTGTTTAAGCATCTCTTCTACACTCGCCGCCAGCGGGTAATTGGCAATGCCGGCGCTGGCGGTTAAGGATATTTGTAAGCCGCTGACTTCAAAGGGCGCTTGAATAGCAGTAATAATTTTTTCGGTGATTTGCTGGCTAACTTGCTCATTCACTTGTTCTAGCAGCACCATAAATTCGTCGCTGCCCATGCGCGCTGGGCTATCGGTGTGGCGACAGTTATTGCGAATACAGGTGGCCACATGCTGCAGAATTTGGTCGCCCACTTCGTAACCGTATATTTCGTTAAACGGTTTGAAGCTATCAATATCGATGACCACAAGCGCGCATTCTAGGTTGTACCGGTTGCAGCGGCCGATGGTATGCGCCAAGCGGTTGTAGAGCAGATTGCGGTTAAGCAGGCCTGTAAGCACATCGTAGTGGGCGAAGTGGGTAAGCTGATTTTGGAGGTGACTGGTATGAATGGCATTGCGCAATGCACCATACAAGCGCGGCGCGGTGGCTTCGCTTTTGATCAGGTAATCCTGAGCGCCTTGTTGCAACAGGCTGTAGGACTGTTCTTCGTTTTCCTTTGCCATAAGCACCACTACCGGCAAATTCTCGGCGGCGAATTCCTGCCGCAGCCTAGCCAGCGGGGAGAGTCCAACCGGCCCTGCGGCTGTGTCGTCTAGTATGCAGCAGCAAGGTGCTGTATCGCGGATTATCTCAAGGGCTTGGGTTATATCTGGGGCCGTTAAAATGCTGGGAAAGTCGCGCCCATAACCTGTGAGCAGTTGTTGATATAGGGCATTCTCCGTGTCGTCGAAGCCAATAAATAGCAGGGGTCTACCATCAAATTTTAGGGTGCTCATGGGCAGGGCCCCCGTAGCGTCGGCACGAGCCACCCTTGGCATGAGGTAGTTCCATCCGTTGTTTGCTTATGACTGGTTGGTTTCACGCACGTTTATCCCACAGCACCAAAAGGCTTGCCCAGTCGTTCGGGCTCTCTACTGAGCATAGTTCAGCAGTACGATGTCGCAAGGGCGGCGTGTATAGAATCCACTCACATTGCGGTTGGTTGATTGGGGCATGGGGGGCTGGACTTGCTAACGCGGGTAACGCCCGCGATTACTAGCTGGACAGCGTAACTGTCGAGAAGTTATAGGCTAGGTTAAGTGGCTTAATTTCGTTTAGTTGAGCGGCAGTTCGCTAGGCGGATGTTGCGGGGTAAGTTCTCGTAGCAAACCCGCAAAGTTAGGCTCGCAAATTGTCTAGTGGAGGCGCTTGCGCCGTGATGTGCTTGAACGCCTCTTTTTTGAGTTTATTTGCCTTTCCATTGTTTTTGTTAGTTCTATTGGGCTTGCAATTCCTGTTATTAAATATTGCAGCAGTATAGATATAATAGCTGGTGCCAATATTGCGCCTGAGGCGCTTAGAAGTGCTTTCATTGGGTTTGGGTATTCTGGCGGAATAGTTACTGATTCGCCTGCTTCAGACAAAACAAGCCCCCTCTTAAATCAGTTTCGAGATCATGCATTTGTATCGACGTCATTTTCCCTGATGTAATAGAATTATCATTAACGCTAACAGCGGGCTTAGTTGTTTTACGCAGCTTACTTTTCCAGAAGCTAAAATATTTAATCCCCAGTTGGTGTGCGCGGCAATAATCTGACTGCGAAGGCCCAGAAGTTGCTTGGGCGTCTATATGCTTTTGCCATGCGGCTTGAGAGGCGCGGGATAAAGATTTGGTCATGGGGTGTCTCCACTAGGTTTCGGTGGAGATATTAAAATCAGATTTTGGGAATTTGGCTATACGCAGATTTACGGACGCTTACGTAATTCTTGCCGGTTTTACGCAATTTGACGCGGCTATCCACCGTATCGACAATATCGATACGGTCGAGCAAGTCGTCAATAAAACTTTGCGGGATCATGCCGGACATAAAAAGACGCTACCGTTTGGGGGCGGATAGTATCCGGTTTTTTTGGGGGCTATGTAACCCCTTTGAGAGCAAACCCCCTACCTCCATCAAGGAGGTAGGGGTAGGGAGTATTTGTTCTTTTATCCCTAACGAGCCGTGTTAACTCAGTGTATTTTTTGAATGGTTTTATAATAGCTATCAGTTAAGTAGAGATAGGTGCCATCTGTGGTGATGCCGCCACCCATATTGCCGTAAATCAATGTGGTGACTTCGCCCGTTGCTGGAAGAATTTTACGGAGCGCCCCGCCACCTTCTACATAGAGGCTGGTGCCGTCTGTTGTGATGCCCACAGGAGAGGCAAAAAGTGCGGCCCCACCAGTACCGTCATCATATCCATAGTTTCCTACTTTGCCTGCGAGCGTGGTTGTTGTACTCGTCGAGATCACAATTTTACGGACGACGCAACCAATATCGTCGGTAACATACAGATTGGATCCGTCTGTGGTAATGCCGATTGGTGAGTAAAAGCGCGCTTCTGCTCCTGTACCATCCGTAAAGCCCATAACGCCTGCCTTACCTGAGATTGTGGTGACGGCACCCGTTGCTATAACAATTTTGCGGATTGTGTAGTTACCAGCGTCTGTTACATAAAGATTGGTGCCGTCTGTGGTGATGCCTGAAGGGGAATTAAAGCTTGCCATTGAACCCATGCCATCGGCGCTTCCAGTTTCTCCATTTTTACCGGCGAGAGTGGTGACTGCGGCTGTTGTTATGACAATTTTGCGGATGGTGTGATTGGAAGTGTCTGCCACATAGAGGTTTACGCCATCTGTAGTGATTGCCAAAGGGCGGTTAAAACTCGCTGCTGTGCCAGTGCCATCAGCGCCACCTGAGCTTCCTGATGTGCCAGCGATAGTAGTGACCGCACCGGTTGCTGTGTCAATTTTGCGAATTGTATGGCTTGGTATATCTGTCACATAGAGGTTTTTACCATCCGTCGTGGTGCCATAAGCCTGGAGAAAGCGCGCTTCCGTGCCGACACCATCTATACTGCTATGTTCAAAACCATCCCAGCCTGCAAAGGTAGTGACGGCTGCCGTATCTATTACAATTTTACGGATGGAGGAGCTGGAAATTACGTAGAGGTTGTTTCCGTCGATGGTAATGCCCTCCGGGTAGCCAATACGCGCTTGTGTAGTGACAGCACCCGTCGCTATAACGATTTTTCGTATGAGACCGTTCTCAGTATCTGAAACATAGAGGTTGATTCCGTCTGTTGTTATGGCCCAGGGTTTCCTAAACCGTGCTTCCGCACCTATGCCGTCAGTGGTGCCAGGGTTATTGCCGCCCTTGCCTGCGACAGTAGTGACGGCAGCTGTTGCTATAACAATTTTGCGAATAGAGTCGTTGTTAGTGTTTGCCACATAGAGGTTTGTACCATCTGTGGTTAAACCTCTGGGAGAATCAAAACGCGCTGCGGTACCGGTCCCATCATTAGTGCCCCAAGCATCAGAATTCCCAGCGAACGTGGTTACGGTGTTGGTCGCCATATCAATTTTTTTGATCGCGTGACCGGTCGTTACATAAACACTATAGCTGTCTGTGGCAATTCCAATGGGAACCTTAGCGTCAGTGTTACCAAATTCTCCTGCTTTGCCTGCTAATGTAGTAACTATGCCTGTGGCTATGGCGATTTTACGAATGGTGTGATTCCAGGTATCCGTTACGTAAAGGTTTGTTCCGTCTGTTGCAATACCTGTAAGGCCTCTGAATCGCGCTGAATTGCCAGTGCCATCCACGTAGCCTGGGTCGCCATATTTACCGGCAAATGTAGTAACTTCGTTTGTGGTCATGTCGATTTTACGTATGGTTTCATTGTCTGTTACATAAAGATTGGTGCCATGGCGAGCGATTGCTCTGGCGCCACCAAATCGGACTTCGGTCGTGGTGCCATCGGCTCCTGAGGCTGGATCTGGCTTGCCGGCCAAGGTGCTTACAGTATTTGTAAGGTTCAGAGGCTTACCTTGAATTGCGCCACCCATTAAATACGGTGCTAGGCTGGAGGCTGAGCTACTGCTTGGCGCAAGACTGGTACTTGTTGCGCTGCTAGACAGTGAAGATTGGCTATGGCTTGTTGCGCTACTGCTACTACTGCTCGCTATAAGGCTGCTGCTGGAGGTTGCAACTTGGCTACTTGCTGCAAGGCTACTACTCGAAATTGCAACTTGGCTGCTTGAGGAATTCTGGTTATTGCTGCTTGTTACGCTACTGCTACTGCTTGCTGCAAGGCTGCTGCTGGAGGTTGCAAATTGGCTACTTGAGGAATTCTGGTTATTGCTATTGCTTGTTACGCTGCTGCTACTGCTTGCTGCAAGGCTACTGCTGGAGGTTGCAACGTGGCTGCTTGAGGAATTCTGGTTATTGCTGCTTGTTACGCTACTGCTACTGCTTGCTGCAAGGCTACTGCTGGAGGTTGCAACTTGGCTACTTGCTGCAAGGCTACTACTCGAAACTGCAGCGTGGCTGCTTGAGGAATTCTGGTTATTGCTATTGCCTCCATCACCACAGGCGGTAAGCAAGAACATAAAAACAGCGGTGGTGAATGTAAATCTAGAGCTGATTAAACGTTTAAAGCTGGTTAAATTTTTGCGGGGGGGGGGTAAAAAGTGTTTGCATAATGGTCACATC
>CAMCXE010000068.1 GCA_945882995.1 Thalassocella blandensis
CTCACTGATCGCTTCGAGGATGTAGAAGGTTTTACTGCGGCCGGTGAGTTGCGCCAAATTTTGTAACCGATTTGCAATATCGTCAGGTAATCGCAGGGACACAGCCATGATGGCATCCTCTCTTCTTGGTGAGATACAAGTATCGCACAGAATAAGACCACGCGCCCTAGGGTTACTTCAGAAAACGGATAGAATCGTACGCTAAAACCTGGAGAATGAACGTAGCGGCCTGAATTTGCCCACAACGCAGGGCTGGCATTGCGCCAATCGTAGGTATCGGTATCGGGCACCGTAGCCCCGACTATGATTTCGGCTGTAAGATAACGATAGCTCTAATTTTTGCGGGACCAATGTACCCACTTTTCTGAATCTCATTTTCGAGAGATATGGCTTTGCGGCAATAATCTTCAATCGTTTTAGGCGACTAGTTACCGCCAAGCTCACCGTAGCGCTCACATACTCCACAAGGTTCGTATTAACAACCGCACCTTCCATACGCTGTGCACTTCACCGATGCTGCTACGCCAATTTGGGTGGCCAAATTGCGGGCACAAAAAAAGTGCTTTAGCTTGCGCTAAAACTCTTCAGGTACCGCAGGGGACAAGTTTTTCAGTTGATTTCACAAAACGGCCGGTAGTCCAGCCAGTTGTCTGACACGCAATTCAAACGGCTCAGCTAGCGCATCAAAAATTTTCGTAGTCGCTCGGCTATCATGATTCAAAACTGGATCGTGAAGGTCGATTAGATCCCCTTATTATGCAAGCCAAAATCCAAGAAACCCGCCAATTTCTACTTGCTGGCTGACGACTGTCCATTCTTTAATGTAATTAATAGGTGGTACAGGGCGCCGCCACCAGGACCGCTCAATCACAACAACCGCCAAAATTTTGCGGCCTATTTGGGCGCTGAAAAGTTGAATCGAGCCGCAGCTAACCCCTACCCCGCCCAAATCTAAGCTTTGCCCCCCCTTCGCCTAATTCTATATCATTCCACAAAGCTCCCATGCGCCAAGGGACGTTATAGAAAAGGGCTAATGGGGAGGGTTAAAAGCAACAAGTGCTGGTTAACGAAACACCTTGCGGAGCCGTCATTAAAAAATACTGCGAGCGTGCTCACGAGCAAAAAAACGGATCCGCCTACGCGCGACTAACGCGAATTTCAGTGAGTCATATTTACAATTTTCGCAAATGCAAAATTTATACAGATAAGCGGCGAGTATTTACCAATACACAGCCTGCTGCATCTTCGATAGCTGAGCGCCGAAAGCCTAAATGCAATGGGCTGCCGGGTTACCTGCGCGTCAATACCGTGCATCAAGGTGATCAGGATAAAGCTAAAGGCGTCTATGATGTCAGCCGCAAAATTTAATTCGAATTGTTTTGGCCAAATTTCTTTAGGCTGCTTAAATTGGTCTACCCCGCGAGCTCAGCCCAGACCTATGGAATTGTCAACTTTCCCAATTGAGGCATGGCACAACCGATGATACCTATGACAAAAAAATACTTGTTCAATTGCTTCATGTCGCGGGGCTCAGGCAGAGCTGCGATGTGCATTGCGTTTGGTTTGCTGCTGTCGGCGGCGCAGTCCAGCCAGGCTGAGGGCGAGACGCAAGGCGACATCGTTCTATTTCCTGGCACGCTGGCACCATTTGAGTCCAATGCTGGCAAGCCTAGCGAGCCCAACAAGGCCGCAGCGCAAAAATACGGCTGGAACCTGCCCGGCGCAGGCTACCACGCAGGCAGCGGCTGGTGGGCCCTATCATGTGACGCAGCGGCGGACGCAAAAGCCCCCACCTGCCGCTTGACACCAACCAACTTGTCGGTGAGCAAGGGCACACACCCAGTCTACGACGGCGAGCCCGTAGCGAGCCAGCTACTGTATTGGTCACCACTGCCAGACGCGCTCAGTTTTGACGGCGACAACACGAATGGCAAGGCGCGTCTGTTGTTTTTGTTCAAACCTTTGCGCAGTCTGGTCGCTATGAAGATTGCGGCAGGACCAGTGACCACCTACCTGCACGCCAATCTGAAGGACTACCCCAAGCCGCCCACACCCGGCACGCTGGAAGTGCGCATTCCTATGGAGGCTGGGCAGTTCGCCGACTTCGTGCCGCGCACCCTGCCAGCGGGAACGCGGGAAGTGCAAAACATTCCCATGGAAGATGTGGGCTATCCGTTCGACTTTCTGGAGTTGCGCATAGGCTCACGGCACCAACGCATTTCCGGCATGTGGACGGGCTGCTCGACCAGCACCTTGCGTCCTGCGACTGACTATTTGTGGTGGGCCGGCGACCTGGACGGCGATGGGAAGCTGGATTTTGTTTTGAGCCGTGATGGTGGTGGCCACCTAGTGCTGTTCCTCTCGTCACAAGCCAAAGCAGGGGAGTTGGTGGGAGAAGCGGGCAGCTTTTTGTATTCCAACCCAGCGCAAGGCGAGTGCTAAAAATGCAGAACATTCCATTTACCACGCGCTTGCGAAAAACTTTCTTTGCATGGCTGCTGCCAATTCTGCTGTGCAGCGGCATGTCGGTGTGCTGGATCGCGTCTGCTGGGGCAACAGGCGCAGGCATTAGCAGCCTGCCGCTTGACCCCTCTTGGCGCACCTTTGCGCGGCCGCTGAGCTTGGGCAGCGAGGAGATGCTGTTCTTTCAGCGTGACGGCAGCCAGGCTGTGTTGTGGCGCGTCAAATGGCTGGGCGGCGACAGCAGCGCCACGCCACTACCCGAGTTGAAGTTGGGGGACAAAGAACGCTACACCGCAGTCTCTACTGCAGCCGGGCTGTGGCTGGTGGGCAAGCGCACGATGCTGATTCGGCCGAACGGCCAGCGTGTTTCGTTGGCGGCCTTTGAGACCGGCTATGACGAGCCAATTGCCACCGCGCTGGACGATGGATCAGTGGCGGTGTTTGGCATTTCGCTGGGTGGCACCGGCGGCGGCGTAGACCAGTTACGCCTGAACCCGGTCAGCGGGCAAATCGAGCGAGTCGTACGCGGTCTTTTGTCGTACGACGGACGACCCGACCAGAGCGGTCAAACGTATCGCCAGCCCGCCTTTGGGCACAACGTCGCCAAACTATCTGATGGACGCCTGTTGATGCTGGGTGGCAACGGAACGCCGCAATTGGCCAGCATCTTTACACCCAAGAACGAGGCCGGCAACTGGGTGGTACAACCAGTTGCCGGCATGCCGCACCCTCGTGTGGGCTCGGCGTTGGTCACCCTGACTGACGGCCGCGTGGTAGTGACCGGTGCTGGGCAGTTGCGTTGCTACGGCGACCCAGCACAGACGCGCAGTGTCGACATCTACGATCCTGTGAAAAATAGCTGGGCCAGTTTGGCGCCTCTGCCATTCACGCCATGCAGTGACGCTTACGGCGCGGACCGGCCGGCGATGGCCGTCACTCCTGATGGCGCGCTGGTGATCGGTGGTCACCTAGAGGCGCACGTGATGCTGCTGCGACCCGACAAGAACTCAGCAAGCGGTTTTGCAGCCGACTGGTTGGTGTTTGGCAATTTTGAGCAGCCGCGCATCGGCGGTGTAGTGCAGGCCATTTCCGGTAAAGAAGTGGTTGTGGCCGGGGGCGTGCACAATCGCGATGGCTGCTGCTACGCTACACCCGGGTTTGACCGGGTGGCTATTGACGACAGCGCGGGCAGCCAGTCACGCGCCCTTTCCTATGCCGGCGCAGCAGTAGCACGCCGGGGCAACCTGGTATTCGCAGCAGCGGGCCGGCGTTTTGGCTCCACCGGCTTTGGGCAACTGCGCTATAGCGCTTACGCCGAGCTCATTGACCTGCGTACCGGCCGGGTGCAACAACTGCCCAACATGCCCTTCGTCAGCGGCGCTGCCTCGGCGGTGTGGCTGGACGACGAGAGGGTGCTCGTCAAAGGTACGGCAGCCACCAGTGATCGCCGCTTTAGCCCAAGCGAAAATCTTTCCAGTCACGTGCCACCCAGTAGCGCTGCGCTGGCGGTTTTCAATATGAAGCGCAATGTGTGGACCGATGTGGCGACGCTAGATAGTGTGAGCGGCAGTAAACTACTGGCAGCGGTTGCGGGCGATGCCTACTTCCTGAATACAGTGGGCGCATTGCAACGGCTCAACCTCAAGACCCGAAAAGCCGAGACGGTGGCGCAACCGGCGTTGGAGCGCAGCGGCGCGACCGGTCGGCTGGTTTCTGCCAACCAGTTAGTGTTGGTGGGTGGGCAAAGACCGGGCGAGCGCATTTCTGAAATTGACGCGCAATGCGCGGCCGACCCAATTGCAAACTGCCCGGACCGCTACATAGGTTTTGGTCCGTTGGCCCCCGCCACCGACTACGAGTCGTTGTCTTTTGGCGCACAAGCCGACCCGACAAAAAACAGGCTATCGCAGAGCGCATCCAAGCAAGCCGGGGTTCAGGGAGTGGCCGTTGCCATCGCGCGCGACGGCCGTGTGGTCATGTTGGTCTCGGATGCGGAGTACACCGCGCAGCGCTTGGTGCGCAGCGTACAAGGCAGCCGCTTGTGGCAGGCCATGCCACCGCCAAGCGGTGCTACTCTGTGCAAGGGCGACTGCGCGCTGCTGCTGGCAACCGACCCGCGCGACGAGAAAAAAGAGATGCTGTTCTTTCGTCAGGGCGGCATCGACAGCGTTTATGCCGATGAAACCGCGGCCAAAGTTTCGGTCAGTGTCTGGCTATGGGATGAGCCGGTAGCTGGACAAGGTAAGTGGCAACTGGTGCTAAAGACCGACGGCAAAGCGGCGAGAGCGGTGCCAAAGGCGTTGGACCTGCCCGTTGCTCGTGACGCGCGGTTGATGGGCATGGGCTGGCACCTTGATGCGCCAATTGTGTGGACTGCTCCTTGATTTGGGTATAGGGGTTCTAAGCGCAGACCGGCGGAATTTATCCACCTATTAAACCTAGAAACCTCAGTTGGGCGCCAAAAAGCTGTGTTATCCATTGGTGTGATTAGTGAAAGTTAAAAATCAGGGGCAACCTGGTTGGTTGTTCGTGATTTTTAACTTTTGCTAGGCGCGCCAAGGGGTTGCGCAGACTTTGGTGATCCAACTGAGGTTTCTAGGTTAAAATCAGGTGTCGGAAAACCCGCTTGGTTATGGTCCCGCACAAATCATCAAGCTGATAGCCTTTTCCGTACAATCTTTTGACTGTAATTAGGCCCAGAACTTACCTTTCCGCTCAGAATCCGACAAACACCTGTTTCCCGTCGAAAATAGCGCCAATACAGGCTTTCAAACAACTCTGGACAAATTCCGCCGGTTTGCGCTTAGAACCCCAATATGTCATCGGTTGGGCCATGTCTCAATTGGGAAAGTTTACAATTTCATAGGTCTGGGCGGAACGAACGAGCGCACGCGTGGCGTCCAGAGGCACCACTGACAAAGGCTCGGTCTTGAACCAAGGCTCCCAGATGCGCCAGGCCTGGCGCGTGTCGTCCCACAGCACGGTGTTGTCGCTGGATTTTTCAGAGAAGAGCAGCACTCGGTTACCGGCCACGGCCACATGCTTTACCTTGAATTGCTTTTGGGGAAACGACGGTAAGGCCTTCCAGCTGGAAAACAGCGAGTCGGCAATCTCAGCACTGTAGCCGTCCTCCCAGTTGTAGCGCTGCACTAATGACAATTTGAAGATCTTCCCGTTCGCCAACTTCATAGCGCGCCCACCTCCAAAATTGGCTGTGGGTCCAGGACGCCATTTTGCAGAGGCGTCATCAAAAATCTCGGTTGTATTGGCCGGCTCCATGGCACCAGTGGAGACTGAGTCGTCGTCGCAGTCCAGACACTGGTCAGCAGTCGACACCAATTTTTTGCCGGTCTCACCCCCCACCACCACCAAGCGTTGGTCGTTCAACTCCAGTACCGTGGCAAAAGTTCTGGCTTGTCGCAGTTTGCCAAGTTGCGTGGTGCCGCTGATCGGGTTCCAGCGCATCAGCGTGCTGGCCAGCGGAGTCATGCTTTGCGCTTCAATCTCATAAAGGGTTGGACCGTCCAAAAAAACAAAATCACCGTTGCTGCGCGCCATCGCACTGCCACGTTTCCATCGGTGGTCGATGTGGTCTGCATATTCAGAGGACTCGCCATTAGACCGCACCGATAGGTCTGGGACGACTTCCCATCGGTCGGACTGCGGCATATAGCGGTAGACAGGCTGTGCAGAGAGTTTCTGGCATGCAGAAGATTTGGAATTCGGCTCGCATCCGGGCGGCAAGCCACCGAATGCCAATATCGTTTTATCGCGCAGCTCAACCCCATGTAAATAGTTCCACAGGCTGGGCAATGGCGCTATCAGCTTGAGCACAGGCTGCTGTGAAACGCGCAATAGTTCAGGGCGATTGGTCGGATGCCACTCCGAGCCGCCTCCCAACAAGAGTAAGCTTGCGTCCGACAGGTGCACTTCCCCGAGATAGGAATGGGCATACGTAAATTCGCCGAGTGTAGGGATTTTCATTGGCTCAATCAGCAAGACCTCACCACGCTCGCGCAAAAATACCAGTACTTTGTTCTTGTCAAACGGCGCTGGCTTTGGGCTGTATGTGTCGCGCGGGAGACGCTGAGCCGACCGTGTCCATCGAAGCGTATTCGTGTCCAGGAATTCGACGTACTCTGCACCGACGGCAGCGGTTGTGACAACCAGGTCGTCAACGCCAAAACTGTTGAAAGTATCGGGCGAGCCGCCATCTTGCGCGGTCGTTGAGGTCGGTTCCCAAGCGCCCAACTTGGCGTTCCACAGGTACGGTGCAATGAGTTGTACTCTTGCCTGTCGCTCTTCGTCGAACCAATCAGCATGGGCTACCAGGACTGCGCCATCTGGCAATCGGTAGTGTTGAATCGTCAAGTCTTTCGCCTTTTTCAGCTCGTCTGGGGCGTTGCGCATTTCCCATTTGCAGCGGGCCGTGTTAAATACCAGTGGAAAAGAATTCTGAGTGGGTGCATCGTCAAGGCGTAAGCCGCCCTCGAGGTCCCCCCTCACACCCGCGTCCAACAAGGTCGCGCGCAAGGCTGGTGTGATGTTGGAGAGTAGATGCAATTTACCATTCGCCTGTTCGATCACTACGGCACGCGTTGGCACAGCGTCGCGATCACCATCTTTCTCTCCATGAGCATGCCCAACGGTCATGCACGCCAACACATTGTGTTCGCCGACAGGCACCAAGGCTTGCACCCCCGTAGAGGCGGGTAAAACCAGCGGTTCGGAAAAATTTCCCGCTACGCGGCTCCACCAGACCAACGAATTGAAGGTCGCACCACGTCCAAGGCCAACAAGGACCCGACCGCCATCCAGCGCGCTCCAGTGTGTGGAAACCTCTGTGTCGGCGGGCCACTGCCGGGCTGGATAGAGCAAATTCTTTCCTGCCGCCCACACCTTCTTGCCGGACTTTGTGGATAGCAAATAGAAGCCGTCGCCAAGTGGTGCAAAGCGTGGATTGAGTGGATCCGGCCAGTCAATAAAGGCATAGTGCCCCGAGGGTTCTGCGGCAGCAGGGGCTGCTTTTTCGGGAGTCGACTCGGGTGCAGGTGAGCACGCCATTGCCAAGGTAAGCCATAGTGCCTGAGTAGCGTGACAAACTACTTTGCGCGCGATTTTCTTCATTGTTCTTCCTGAAAATTGCTTGAGTTTGGAGACTGAGTCCCCCCAAGTTTTATTGGGTGATCGTATGCGATGTCAGCTGCTGTGGAGTCGATTGGCTGGTCTTCGAATTCAAGCGAGTCTACATTCCACTTGCAGTCTCTAGCAAAGGACCGCATTGGCGTTCACAATTGATAGACTTAAGTGGGGCGAGAGCGGCCATTTCGGTGTGTTGTCTGCTGACTTATAGTCAATTCGATTTTGAGTACACGCTTGAGACGTTGCATCCAAGTTATTGCCACAGATGGCATGTATGCCGGTTTTGCAGGAGCAAAAACCGGTTATTGCTCGATGGCGCTCTGCGGGGCTTTTGTCGCACCAGTCGGTATCGTTGGCTTCCGATTTGTCGGACTTTTTACCCCGCTTGGCTGGCGTCACCTCAACTCGGTGCTTGCTATTAGGCGCGAATACTCCGTGAAATCGAGTGAGGTTGACTCGTGGCTTGGGTGCCAATGCGGCTATTTTGGCCGTTGGGAAATTGCACTTGTTGGTTGACTCTAGGCAGTGCTAAATACGACCCAAATGAAAAAAACCAATGCGATAAGGTAACCAGCCCATGAAGTTGCAATCCCACATAATCGAAGATGCCTTAGACCCAGAATTTATGCGCGGCTATACAGCCTTGAATAGCTATTTTGGACAACGAAATGAAATGGAAGCCGTTGACGTACTGGAGAATCGCTTGGCCTGGGGGCGTGAGACATTAAACGATGACTATCAGCTGTATTATGAAATGGTGGTGTTGCTTGATGAACAGGGTGCACTTGCCTGCACGTGTGACTATAGCGTGGTAATTAATAAATTGGCCAATCTGCCGGCTATTGTTCATCTCTCCCACATTCTTATTGAACCTCCGTTTTTAGGAAAAGGCATTGTGGGCCAGCACATGAATCGCTTAACCATTGCCGCAGCCAATACAGCCAAGCAGCTATTTAACAAACCAGTGGATTTGCCAATTATTTTAGTGGGCGAAATGGATCATCCCTATTTCAACAAAAATGAAGAAACCATACGGAGAATCAATCTATTTATTCACGCCGGGCTAAAATTAGTGGATCTTCGCTCCATCAACTATTATCAGCCGGACTTTGGGGCGCCTGCAGACATTGATGCCGCTGGCGGCGCCGAAGGCTTGCCGTTGGCGCTAATGCTAAGGCGGTTTGGCCTTGAGGAGGAAACTTCCATTTCCGGCTCGGATCTAACGCACATTATTAAGTCACTTTATGCAATGTATGGCAAAACCTTCCGCGAGCAAGATATGGCCGTGGTTTATAAAACCTTGTCAGCATACCCAGGTGCTACAGATCTAGTTCCGTTGCTAACAGAAATACCTAATGCTAGAGATTAGAGCGTCAAACACCCGGCTAAAAACCTAAATTAGCATAAGACCGCCCACAGCTATACTCGTAGGCCATGATTCCACCGATAAAAATCAAAGCCTCGCACTACTAGGTTAAAAAACGCTAATTTGGTGGTGCTAATTCTTTGCAAGTCATGCTCCTCCAACTCAATACATTAACTTTAAAAAATTGTTTAGCCAGACCTCGGCGAATTTTACCTGCCGTGACTATGCCCAAATCATGAGGCGGGCTTGAAGGCCAAAAACCTCCGTTAAAATAGCATTTTGTCCTTCCAGATCATCGCAGACACCATCACAACCGCCTCCATGAAAAATTCACTAAAACAAATACTCCTGAATTTCCTCACGATTCGCCACCACAACCTGCTGCAGAAGCGGGTTGTCCAGCACTCCCTGTGTGTTGATATTTAATGCGTGCAATAGGTAGCTAGCCAATGCTGCTCGGGTTTTTAACTCCAGTCGCCCATCAACCATGGCGAAATCGTGTTGCACGATGTCGCGCTGCATTTCCGTCAAGCGGCTATTCGGTTCTAATCTGATACACACTTCGGTTTGCCAGAGGGTGTCATCCTCCGCCGTCTTTTGGCTTTTTTCACCTATGGTTGGCACATCGCGGAACCGCGTCAGCACAAAATCGAGAAATTTTTCCCTCTCTTTACAATAAGCCCGCAAGTGCCAGCGCAGCGGTGTGCATACAAGGGTGTGAGGCACAATAAAGCGCTTCACTACGCGTTCGCTGCTGATCGACGCATAAGCGATTTCCAGCCACCTATTTTCCCGGGCGGCCTGCACAACCGGACGAATAATCAACGGGCTGATTTGGCGCAGGGGCAGCTGCAACATCTCAGTGTTGGCAAAGCCCAGGTCAAGCGTTTCGAACGTATGCTGTATGTGTTTAATGCGCGCTAACGCATGCAGATATTCATCCGCCGAACCGGCCGAAACCTTGGGCGAAAATTGAGGGCTAGGCGTATAGCCACGACTTTTTTTGTCGTAAACCAAATTGCCTGGGGCAATATCGGTTAAATAGGAATTGATATCCTTGCTCGCCTGCTGCCGCCCTATGCCGAAACTGTCCATCAAATGGTTGCTTATCAAGCGCCCCTCCCACTGCGCAATAATTTCGATCAAACGATAACGCGTCAGTAAATCCCACCGTATGGGCCAAGTCATGGTGTCCTCCCGAGTTCACAAAAATAGATAGTCTGCTTGAAAAAGCGACACATCGAAAAATCAACCACTGTTTACATGTCGCCAATGGTGACATATTATCACTAACACTGATTCAACACACGGCCTGTTACCGGCCAGAGCAAAAGCCAAGCTCGTGATGCTTCAGCGCCAGCCCTTTTCTACCCTAGCGAATTCAGGAGCCACCATGTCAACCATAATTGTAAGTAAGCACAGCAGCAACACCAACACCGGCATTGATATCGACGCTATCACCAGTGATGAATACCAAGAACAACAGGCAGAGTCCGTAAAAGTAACCCTGTTTGCGCCCGAAGTCGAAGATGTCGGCACTGTAGACACCAACGCCACCAATACCCTTACGGTAATGCGTAGCGTTTTGGAGTCCTACGAGCAACACAAGCACGACCTGCCCGTAACCGTGTGGCTGCAAAAGGAATTCGGCAAATACCCCGACATCTGGCAAAACCAAGCGGAAATTGAAACAACGGCCACCGACCTGATCAAAACCCTAACCATAGCCAATGCCAAAAAAGCCGCGCTACACGCACACTTGCAGGCAGGCCAAAGTCAAAACAGCTGGCTGGCTACGGAAATAGAAAATAGTGCCGGCGCCGCTGGTGTGGTGCAAGTCGGTGCCTTTGCCGGCACCATCGACACCGCCTTAATTCAGGCCAACGAGCTAAACATTAAAGCCATTACCCGCCTGGATGGTGCCATAAGCCAAGCGCGAAATCTTGATGGTTTTATTGCCGAGCATCATCACGCTAACACCTTCAACCTAGAAGCCGCTGCCCAAGGTAAACCCTATACTGCCAAGGTGTTGGAACCGGCGCCCGGGCAAACCTACGGCAAAAATTCCATGGATATTGGAATTTACGACGCCGATGGCAAGTTGGTGCGCCGTTACCAATCCAAATACGGCGCTGACGCCGACGCCACCACCGAACTGTTCGAGCGCGGCAACTACCGCGGGCAGCGCAAACTGGTGCCCGAGGGGCACAGCGACAGCACTAGTGCTGAGGCCATTGAATTTGATGGGGTTACCTCCAAGCCCTTATCCAAAGAAGAAGCCAAGGCCCTGCAAGAGCGTGCCCAACAGCAAAGCGAAGCCAAACAATATGAATGGAAAGACACCAACCGCCTAGAAATTACCAAACAAATCGGCCGCCAAGCGCTGATAGCCGCTGGCATTACCGCCGGCCTGCAAGGTGCCCGCATTCTGGGTCGCCGCCTATGGAATAGCCTAAGGGGCGAAGCCAACCCCACCGTTAGCGAGGACCTAGAAGAGTTTTTTGTTAGCACCCTGTCCGGTGCCGGCAACATTGGCGTACAGGTGGCCGTGTCCGGCGGCTTGATCATTGCGGTAAAAAATGGCTGGTTGGCAGGGTTGGCCAAAAACACCCCCGCGGGGCTTATCGCCAATATTGCCTTCGTGGGTTTAGAAAACGCCAAAGTGCTGTTTAAGCTAGCTCAAGGCAAGCTCTCCCGCGAAGAAGCCCTAGACGCCATGGGCCGCACTACCACCCTAACCATCACCACCCTTGCCGCCTCGATGCAAGGCGCGGCGCTTGGGGCCAGTATTGGTGTGGTATTGGGGCCTATCGGCGCCGCCGTAGGGAGTTTTGTGGGTGCCGTGGCCGGCGGCATTGCCGGCAGCACCATTGGTGAGGCCATCTACGAAGGTGGCAAAGCCGTGTGTAGAACCGCATTCCGCACCGTTAAAGACCTTGCAATCGCCAGCCGCGAGGCACTCAGTACCGCTACAGAATACGTTGGCGAAAAACTCGCATCCGCGTGGGACTATCTCACCAGCTAGCGCTTACCCAAACGCCCTTCCAAACCACATTCCAATACTCATAACCAACAGGAAAATTTTATGGACACAGCAACCCACAACTTTACCCAAAAACTCAGCACACACCTTAAGGCGGGCTGCCCCGGTTTTTATATTCAATCCGGCGAAGAATCGCGGGTGGATACCTATTTGCAGTCGCTGCAAACCGACCAAGGGCTGCACATTATGGAGTGGAACCTAGCCTATGGCTGGACAGGTTTTGCCACTAAACAGCCCCTAGCTAACCCTGACCTTAGCAAATCGCACCCCAATCTGGAGCAAGGCCTTGTTAAGCTGCTGGACGAAGACCTCAACGGCAAATTAATTTTGCTTAAAAACGCCAAGCTGGCGCTGGACAATAACAGCCTAGCCGTGGCCCGCCTGCAGCAATTGTTAAACCGCATACAGCGGCACCACCAAGGTAAAGCCGCGGTAGTGCTGGTGTCGGAAAGCCTACAATTGCCCAGCGAAATTGAAGCCCAGATTAGCATTTTGCCCCTGCCCCTACCCTCAGGCCCGGAAATAGATGCCCTAATAACCCGCCAAGGCATCGCCCTTGACGAAGCTTTGCGCCCGCGCCTCATCAGCACTTGCAGTGGCTTAAGCGAGCTGGAAATTTGCCAAGTCTTGGCATTGGCCACGCAAGCCCATACCACAATCGACGAACAGGCCTTGCGCCTAATTCTGCGGGAAAAAGAGCAAATCATCGCCAAAGGTGGCGTGTTGAAAATGGTGAAGGTGGAGGCTGACATTGCCGGCGTAGGCGGGCTGGAAAACCTAAAAGACACACTGCGCAGCCGCGCTAGGATTATTCAAAACCTAGAGCGCGCCAAAGCATTCGGCATAATCCCACCCAAGGGAATCTTAATTGCCGGCATGCCCGGTTGCGGCAAATCCCTTACCGCCAAGGTGGCCGCCAGCCTGTTTGGCTTGCCACTACTGCGCTTGGATATTGGCTCCTTGCTGGGTAAGTATGTAGGGGAAAGTGAACACAACATGCGCCGCGCCCTGCACCTAGCCGAAACCGTAAGCCCCTGCATATTATGGATAGACGAGCTGGAAAAAGCCTTTGTGGGCATGGGTGGCAACAACGCCTCCGAAGTCACCGCCCGCCTGCTGGGGTATTTTTTAACCTGGATGCAGGAAAAAACCGGCACCGTTTACGTGATTGCCACCGCCAACGACATTACGGCCCTACCGCCCGAGTTATTGCGCAAAGGCCGCTTCGACGACATTTTTTACGTGGGCTTCCCCAGCTCCAGCGAGCGCCAAGCCATATTGGGCATCCACCTTAGCCGCGCGCCACAAAACCCAGAGGCCCTAGACCTTGTCCAGCTGGCCGCGGACTGTCGGGACTTCACCGGTGCCGACATCCAAAATGCCATTAACGAAGCCTTAGAGTGCGCGTTTTTAGCCGGCGAACCCACCCTTACCCAACAGCAGCTGCGCACCGCCATCAAAAACACCGTGCCCCTACGCGCCACCATGGGCGCCAAGGTGCGCGACTATGAAACAAAATTTGAATCACTAAAACTGAAACCCGCCTCCAAACACGACGGCTTGAGTATTGCCGACATGCTCAAATTCAGCGACGACCCCAACAAAATCAAGCGTGAACAAGTGGCCAGCGACCTAGAATGCCCAGACGACCTACTGGAAAAGCTGGCGGAAGATGCAGAACGCAGCGTACAAACCGCGGTATACCAAAACCCACGCTGCCCCGAGCGGCTGTTAACCAAACGCATCAATGTGGCCGCCACCAGCCAAGCCTACAGTGAAGATTTGTTAGCCCTGGCCTGCGTGCACCCCAACGCCCCGGAGGATCTGATCCTGCGGTTACTGGACGAAGGCGGCCTGAGCCACAAAGTGCGCAATAAGTTGGCCACGGCGGAATCGGCTCTCAGTATTCGGAAAAAACTGGAGGCGCGAGGCGGATCTAGGCTGAAATCCACCGCCTCGGATGGCAGTGTCGCAAGTTTATTATTCAGGCTGATTGAGACCAAACATTCTGGTTTTGGGCAAGGCCAACTTAGGAATTTGCTGGGCGAGAGCGACTGCCCAGAACCGATCATCCGGTATTATATTGAACACTTCAAAAAGCTTTCGTCATACGACGACTTGTTTCATGAGTATCCGGGCGCAGCACGTAGCTACTTTGAGGGCGCGATGATTATATACGAACGGGCTTGTGCGCACCCCAATGCTGACGAGGAGCTCCTGCTGGGTATGCTAGAAGACAACCAACTCATGGAAAAACGATTAGCCGAGAACAAGTACGAGGTACACAAGGTTTTTTCCGCTATGGCGGATGCCCCTCATACTACGCCCGCTGTGCTTGCCTTAATTGCCAACCTTCCGAAGCTGTGTTTCGTCAAGGCCAATAATATTGCCGCGCTAGGACAAGTGGAGGTGCTGGAAATTTTAGTCAAGAGTAAAGGTCGGGTGAATTATGGCGATCCTGTGCTGCGCTACAAACATAACAACACTGAAGGGGTCATTCATGCGCAATTCAATGCTGAACTCAAACTCAATTATGTTAAGTCAATTAAAGTGGCGCCCGGCGATTGGCTGCGGGAAGGTCAGCCGATTATGAGGCTTGACGAGGAGAAGTAAGACCTTTGGCCTCGCCCAATAGTCTTCGGGCTTTGATCAAGTGCATGTCCGTGTGCCGCGCCATCGAATTGCTGAAATCCCCTTGCTCACCAAGGAATCGGTGAAACAAGGCTCTAAATCACCGCAGAAAATAGCTAAGGCGTTACCTGACCTCCATTAGACGCCAAAAAACTATTTAAGCCATTGCCGTGATTAGTGAAAGGTAAACCTGACGGACAGCTTAGTTAGCTGTTCGTCTTTCTTGCCTTTCGCAAGGCTCCCCAAGGAATCGTGCAGACTGGGCCCTCGAGTGAGGCATCTGGATTTAACCACGCTACCCAGCGTGGTAACCATACCGTGCCTCTTATTACTTAGCGTTAACATTTGTACACACACCAACACACATTCCCAAAGGCTCAACCATGAACCCAACTGAAATCTAAGTCCGTCAATACAGATGGAAATGTGTGGGGAATTTCATTGGAATACCTACTGAATTATTGAAGGCGCAGAATGAAGAGGTGTTTTGCCGGAGCTTAGATCGCACCATTTCGCAAATATTGGTACAACGTCTCTCGGCTTATGCCCATCTCCTGCGCCAACTTCGTTTTGGACTCCCCAGCGGCGAGACGGGATTTGAGGTCTGCAACCTGCACCTCGGAGAGTGCCCGCTTGCGGCCACGGTAAGCGCCCTTGGCTTTAGCTAAGGTAATGCCCTCCCGCTGACGCTCCCTAATTATGGCTCGCTCAAATTCCGCAAAGGCCCCCATGACTGATAGAAGCAGATTCGCCATGGGCGAGTCTTCGCCGGTGAATACCAGGTTTTCTTTTACGAACTCCACCCGGACACCGCGTGAGGTGAGACTATTGGCGATGCGGCGCAGGTCATCCAAGTTGCGCGCCAACCTATCCAGACTGTGAACACCCATGGCGTCCCCCTCTCGAATGTAGGCCAGCAGCTTTTCCAGCTCGGGTCGATTGGTGTCCTTGCCGGACGCCTTATCTATAAATGTGCGATCCAGCCGGACCGACTCAAGTTGGCGGTCTGGATTTTGGTCGAAGCTGCTAACTCGGATGTACCCGATCCGTTGACCGCTCAAAATGCTCACCCAAGGGCTGTTTTGTCAGGTATAAGTCTAAGAGGCTGGCTGACAAGTGTCAACAAATAGAGAAAATGGCTCTATTCTGACGCTTTATGGTTGGGGTTTGTATGTCAGGTTAGGGTATACCGTAATATGACGCTCAGATTGGTGGTGCTTTCTGTGGCAAGCCGGTTGCGCGTATTAACCGGCTCTTGCGGCTGGGTGGCGGAATCAATTTTGGCTCAACCGTAGCCTAGCTCTTTCTGGTGCCGGAACGCCAAGACGTAAACGGAATCATGAGCCGCTTCGTGGCGGTACAGGGCCACATAGCCGGAATCCCCGAAGGGGATCACCAGCTCTCGTAGCTCTGGCGTTTCGGGGAGTGGTCGCCCCATGTCGGGAGCTGTTTCCAGCAGCAGGAATTGCCGCTCGATGGCTTGGCCCGCCCGCTTGGCTGCATCCTGGGTTTTGGCTGCTAGGAACTGTCGGCATCGCTCCAAACCTATAGCCGCGCCTTCGGTGACAATTACTTGTGGCATTCAGGCACCGGTTTTTCGTCTTCCGTTCCCCATGTGTTTAACCATGTGCGGACTTCTTGGCCGGTCAGGTGCTGTCCAGTTTCCTGATAGGTCGCCCACGAGGCCAAGGCCTCCTGCTTGAAGCTCTCGCGTGCTTCCTCACGCTCGACATATTGTTGGATGGCTTCGAGCATAATCCAGTGTGCCGAGCGGCGCCGCTGGTTAGCGAGCTGCTGAACACGGCCTTTGAGCGAGTCTTCGATTTTGAGGGACGTTGCCATAGTGAGCCTATTGATAAAAGGTAATACCGAGTAATAATGTAGCCCCCGGACCCTTGTCCGTCAAACTAATGTGGCGCGCTAGCGCTTTCGTGATGATGCCGCTACCATCTTGACGCCGAAGCTGTGAGGCGAGGCGTAACAGCTAATTAACACAATTTAACCGATCACTAAGGATGCCCCAATGACTGGAATGTTTATTTTATTTGCCGTGCTGATCATCGCGATGATCATATTTAGTGCCCTGATCGCCCGGAGGGGGGATGGCGATTCTGCTGCCTATTTTAAAAATTCCCACCTGTTTACTCCGGCTGAACGCTCGTTTTTTGGGGTCTTGAGTTCGGCTATTGGTAATGAATATGCGCTTTTTGGCAAGGTGCGCGTCGCGGATGTGCTCAGTGTTGCGCCCAGCACGAGGAAATCCCATTGGTGGCGGGCATTTAATAAAATCTCAGGTAAACACTTCGATTTTGTGATTTGCGATAAGTCGGATTTTGCCATAGTCGCCGTTATCGAGCTTGACGACCAATCCCATCAAGC
>CAMCXE010000069.1 GCA_945882995.1 Thalassocella blandensis
CATAGTCATGATTCTCTCCGGGGGAATTAAGTTGTTTGCGATGCAAAAACTCAGTGTATCCACCCCTAAAAAAGCTAATCTAGGTTGGGGTAATTCACAACCATAACACGCTTAAAAATTCACTCACAATTAATCAAGAAGCCAATGCAAAACTGCCGCCTACCACACGCAAACATCTGAGCCTTTAGGAACTGCCATACTTTCTAGAAAGGAACACTAGGCGCATAGGATGGGTTTTTAGCGACTTTGCCGCGCAAACAAAATACGTTAGGACGCAGCATTTTGTTTCCAAGTTGATACTTACCACGACGCGCTGGCCACCCGATTTGCGCCAAAATTTAGCTCGCCAGGCCAACGTCAAGATGAAAAAATGGGGCCTGCCATGACACACTGGCACCCCCTAGCAGCCAAAAGTGGATCGCCACCGTCTATCACCCTCCGGCGCTCAACCGACGTTTTTGGTAATTAGCCCAGCGACACAAACACTCTGCGGCGAGCCGGCCTAAGGCCGAACAATACGGATACAAATCACCCAGGATTTGCTACGGTGAAATTCATAACATTAATGAACGATCTAAGATATTGCTCAATACACGCACAAACCATTAATGTGCGCCATACATACGCTCAACCATAGGCCGCAAAAGTCTCGCTCCAGTCAGAGTCAAATGATGAGCATCAAAATAATATACGCCCTGCTCTCCCTCAGCCATACAATCGGGTTTACATAAAAACTCTTTCGGATTGTAAATATGCATTCGAGGGTTTGATTCATTGGAAAATTTGAAAGCCTGAATATCCCTAAATAGCGGCGATGTTTCATCTGCAACCGTCGGCGGAATAAAATTTCGTTCGCTGTAACCTAGCGCTTTATAAAGTGCTCGCGGAACAGGGTCCGTGAATATAGGGGTAGTCTCAATTACATGTACACGCATACCCAGTTGGGTAGCCTCATCGGCAAAAGCCTGCCTAGCCGGCAAATTATAATTCATAGTGTCATTTCCATGCAGTACAACATCAGTGATTTGGAAATGTTCAAGCCATTTCAACAGATATTCAGCAGTGCACTGATCAAATCCCAATAGACATTTCCGCTTAAAAATCATCACATCCACCGACCCACTCGATGCGGCATCTACAAACACACTCTTGATGCCATCCATATGGCTATCACCCACGAGCATAAATCGCTTCTTGCCATGTGCGGGAAACGGCGTCAAATAACAGGCTTCTTCCCCCATAAAGCGATTGGCCTGCACTCCTTCACAACGCAGCGCATCACGATCGCTTAGGGATTCAAAAAGCCGATTTTCATAAGCGGAAAAATTAGATTTGAAAAATCCGAGGTGGTAGTACCCCAACAACAGACTAAACAGCAGGATCCAGCACCCCGCCACCATTCTCCAAAACGTTCGAGTGGAACATCGAGTGCTTTTCCGGAATGGCGCCTCAATCCAGTAATAACTAAAACCCGCTAACACCACCGTAACGGCTACCGCAGCAATACCCTCCTGAACGCCCAATACTTTCCAGTCAAAAAACGGCCGGTAGGAAAATAGAAAAAATACGGGAAAATGAAACAAATATACTGAAAATGAAATTCTGCCCAAAGCTCGTAAGGGCTGCATAGCGATAAGCCCGACAGGCCCCTGTGGCTGTAGGCCAAAAATAATGAATATACTAGCGCCCAGCACCGGTATCAAAGCCCAGGCACCAGGATACTGGTGACTCGGTATTGAACTCATTGAAAACCCAATTAAAATAGCTAAGGCTAACAAGGCCAACCCATTGGCAAAAACCGGTTTGATTGCTCTAGAATTGGCGCGAGAGGCGAGCAGCTGAAACAAAAAGTGCCCACATAAAAACTCCCATATTCGCGTAGGCAGAAGAAAAAAGGCCGTTTTTGGTGAAAACTGAGTGACAACAACAGAAAGTGTAAATGATACAAACAGGATAATCCAAATTCCTCGGCGCGGCACATACCGTACAAGCAGTGGGTAAAGCAAATAGTACTGCACCTCCAGACCCAGAGACCAATAGTGCAATAGAGGTCTAAATGCTAAATCCGAGAAATAGTCATCACTCTGCCATGCTTCCACATTGGGTGCCAAACCCAGAGCGTAGGTAATACTTTTACAAAGCGCGCCCAGCTCGAATGGCAAAAATACAAACGGACCTACTAATGCCATCAGAATCAAGACTAGCAACGAGGCCGGCAAAATGCGGCGCGCTCGACGCTCAAAAAATGCAATAATATTTTTTCTGTCGGGGACCCCAAGAGTAGCCGCTATGAGAAACCCACTTAACACAAAGAATACATCGACCCCAGAAAACCCGCCTTCAAAATAGGGCATTTTTAGGTGAAACAACAGAACAGCAAGAACCGCCAAACCACGCAGCAATTCAATATCTGGCCGAAATTTATTTAAGCCAATATTTGAATGAATTGAATTGGCCGTGCACATAAAAAACCCTCACCACGCTGTAAATCAATACCCAAAACAGCAGGTACAATACCACCTTCAGTCGCTTCCGGAATTAAAAACAACGAATTTCAGCCGAAAATTCTAAAGGCTAAGAAAAGTTAGAACAGAAGTGAAGGGTAGCGCTACGCAAGGTGCCAACGCCATGTAACGTCGATGGCTTGCCACCGGCTACATTTAACCGTGAAGCCTCAGTTGGATCACCGAAATCTGCGCAACCCCGGGGCAGCGGCTAGCAAAAGTCAAACATGACGAACAACCCAGTGGGTTGCCCGTCATGTTTGACTTTCGCAAATAACACCCATTAATTACACAGATTTTTAACGCCCAACTGAGGTTTCTGGGTTTAATCAGCGGCTTCAACATTCTAGATTGTAATGGAGCTAGAAGTTAGGCGCGGGCACTCTAATGCGATAAGTTGGCCCAAAAAAAGGTGAGCCCCACTTGAGCGTGGAAACAAAAACATATTCTGAGTGGGCTGGAATAGCAGAGTAGCCGTTGTGACCTAATGCAAAATAGTTAAACCCGGTGCTATTGGCGTCCTCTTCAGCCACCAACCTTCGCAACTGCCAGGGCGATAGTAGGCCGGGGTTTTTTTGCCAAAGCATGACAGCGCCAGAACCTTGCGCGGTATTTTTTTCATTGTAGGAAACGGAGACCATTTGATTGTCTCCCATTGCACGCAATCCATACACCGGCGTAACATCAAAATTGGCGGGCAATTTAATTGCTCTGGATTCTTCACCTGTATCCAGCGCAGTTCGCGTAACGTAATTGACATTCCCCACCGTATCCGACCCCCAATAAACGCCCTCGCCCGTAAACGTCAGCCCCGTTGCACCTTTTGCATCATTACTCTGGCTCAGTTCAATAAATGTCTTCCCATCCCACAATCCAACCGGCTGGTTTGACACAAAATTAGCGCGCTGCGCCGGACTGTCCCCCACAGACACATACAATTTATTGTCCTGTGGATTCACGGCAATAGCGTGAATGTGGCGGTTAAGCGGCCTTAGCTCGTCAAGCGCTCTATTAGGCACCCAGGACAAACCCTGATCTTTTGACACATAAAATATTTGGGCGCCCAAATCTGGCAGCGTATAACCAGCGGTAAATAGCCAACCCTCCCGAGAAACTCCCCACGCCCAAACCAGCCAACTCCAATTGCGTACCAAGGGGCTTAGCTTTAGTGCCGCATTCCACTCAATGATTTTGCGCTCACTGGCAAAATCCGCGGAAATTCGCTGCAAAGTAGTTGTAGTGGAGTAATAGAAATTTCCATGGCCATCACGCTGAAGCGGCATTTCTCGTGTGAGGTGCTGAAGTTTTACCACATCGGTATACGTTTCCCCGTAGTCGTCAGACCGCACGATTTTATTGAACACTAGGTCGTTTCCGGCCAGCGCCCAAAATACATTGGGGTGCGCATTATCCTGTAAAGGGGCTCCCAATTTAATCGGCAATTTTTTTATATCGGTATGAATCTGCGTAATATCCAAGCACTGCTGGTCGGTGAATTGGCCTGCATAAATTCTAAAGTTTTTAACCCAGCCCGAAAACTCTTCGCCACCCAAAGCGGCGCTGCCAATGCCAATGATACCAGCGCTAAGATTCGTCCCCTCATTCGCCGCAATTGTGGTATTTGGCAAGGCGTTATCCGCGTAAGATTTCACGCCTTCGGTGGATGACACCTTCATAGCCAGCGCTGAGGTAGTATTTAGCTGCGCGGAATATTTACCAAACGCATAGCGTGATACAGCGTCGGTGCGCGCGGATATTTTATTGACCACGGCCTTATCCAGTAGTCGAATTCGGTTACTTGGATCCGCGTAGATATCCACCAGATGTGCTGCGCCACCTTGTTGATACATGCTCGTGGGCGTAACCTCTAAGGCTACAAGGTAATCATTATCCGGTACTTGCGACGCGGACAAAGTTAGCCGCGTAGCGCCCCGAGTAGCCACTGCACCGCGCGTAATAATTGGCGAAGTCACATTGGCATTCAAGGCATTCGGCCCCACCTCAAGTTGGGGCAATATGAAACGTACTTCAGCGCCTGGTGCCAAAACCAGTTGTAACAGCTCCCGCCCTGTGCAGGGCGTTATATTTTCGCTGATCAAACGGGGATAGGGGTTTTGTTCGTTAACTTCAGGAACGGGAATTTCTCCTTTAGGCAGTGCCGCTGCCATATTTTGCGCAAATTCCGCGGTGTCGATTAATCTGGCCTGTACAGCGCCATGGCGGCTTTGGGCAAATAGCGAGAATGCGTGCGCCTGAAGACGCCCCGTATTACCTGGAATATTGAGATATTCGGTGTTACCCGTGGAATTAACAACACGGTAGACCAGCCCAGCAATTAAAACTTTTTGCAAACCTGCCCGGGCGATGCCTTCGGCATCGGGAAATTTTTCTATCAGCAAACCGCCCGTAGCCTCGTAACCACCGGGCCCCAACATGGCCGCAGCACTATCACCCCGCGTGAAATTTGTGCGACTTGGCTCTACCAGCACACCCAGACCTGTAAAACTTGGCTGGTTAACTATTCGATTGCGGCGCCAAACACCCAGCTCATCGCGATAGACCTGCTCACCAGACCGCTGATATTTTAGGTCTTCACCCGTTTGAGAATGTAATGATCGCGTTAATTCAGATGCCTGAATTAGCCAAGAGTCGAGACTATTGTGCCCCCCCGAAGACGTACCTCCACCCGGGGGATTAGGCTTAACAATTAAATCCGGCGGAGGCGCCGCCCCATCTTCCAAGCCTGCCGCACCACAACCCGAAAGCACAACACCTAAGTACACCACCAACAAATACCGGACCACTTGCAGGCTATTTTCAAACGCAAATGCGCATTTAACATCCACCTCTCGCGCCAGCTGCAACATAATACCCCTACTTCGCAGTACGGCGTCTACGCATTAAGGCACCCATCCACATTAAGGCAGACGTCAAGCCAATTATTGCAGGAGGTAATGGCACAGAATTAACATCGAGTTTAAATGTTCCAAAATTTACGTCGCCATAAGTAATGGCGAATAAACTCAGGTCATATTCCCCTTGGCCTAGGCTAAATTGGGCGGCCTTTTGCAATACACCGTCATCAACCACCAAACTTCCAATGGATTTTCCGTCTTTGTCAGAAATAGCCGCACCAAACAGAGAGAATTCGGATTTTCCGGGTAAGTCGCTGAAATTTAGCTCATATTTCCCGGCTTCTGAAAATGAAATTTTCAGACTGCTGGAATAGACCCCCGTTACCGACCTTTCAATCGAGTTAGTGGGCTGCCCTGCAATATTCACCACGGCAGCCTGTGCGCCAGCGGTAGCGCACAATAATAATGCCAGCGGCAATTTAAAATACGTATTTATCATTTTCATTGTCATTCACCTTATTAATAGTGGTTACCTTAGGCGTGCTCTTGCACATATTTTTCATAGAGATAAGCCTTCAGCCGCTCACCGGCACGCATAGGCTCTACGGGCGACTCGAAGATCTCGGAAAGCCGCCGCACTAGATATTGTTCGTTCATGTGCCAGAGCACGATCATATCCAAATCCTCTTCAGACACTCGGCGCTGAGGGGCTTCCACACCATCATTCACAATCCTATTTAGGTGATCGCTATCCATGTGGAAGTAGCGCATCAAGTCTTCTGCGCTGTCGAGAATGGCGGGCATTAAATTGGCGCCCCTGAAAGCCTTGTCATGAAATGGCATGAGTTTTCCAAGGGTGTTGCTGATGGAGTAACGAATCATGTCCGACTCTTTGACGCCTAGGCGCTCGGCGATTTCTTTAACGCGCTTTAACTCCCAGGCGGTCATACGAACAGAAATGTTTTTTCTTTTAGTCTGCATATTGTGCCTCATTAGTGAGTACGTTGTGTACTTGTTCCGACAGCAATACTACAGCCTTTTTTGTACTTTATGATTACAATTTGACGAATCTTTTTTGACTGTTGTATACACATTATGTGACGAATAAGCCCACAAGCAGACAGATAATAAGTTACTTATATTAGACGGGCAAACAGGAAAACCGTCTAGACACCGACTATCACACGACGTTAATTAACAGCGCATTATGAAAACAGGCATTAAAAACGCGTGAAGGGCCGCGGTAGCCAATTAAGTAAATGGCGTGCGAGCGGGTATTAAACCAATGGCTAGGGGTTTACGAAGGGTATTGGGAGGCGATACAGGACACGACAAAGCGGGAAAATGGAGAAATAGCGAGGATGGTCTGGAGAGTTTGAATAACCTTGCAGGCAAGGGTTTGCTGTCAACAACGGAGGCCTGACTGACACACAAATTGCGCCTGCGCGCAAATGATTGGGGATACCAGTGTTTGATATTTTTCAGCGACTGCTGCGGCAACCCCACTTATTAATCCGGCACCAAAATACATCGTCCTGATGTATTTTGGTTGAGCGGCAAAGCCGCCAAAAACGCGTCCTGCGTTTGCTATTAACCCGACATCTTTCGATGCCGGGTTAATAGTGGTGCGTCCCTGCACCACACAATTTACCTTCACTACTGCAATCCAGTGTAATAGGTCCGTCTAAGCTCACAACAACTATGCGTTTTTCCGAAATACTAGGGCGCTATTTTCAGAGAGCTCTTGGTTACGGTTACAGAACCGCGTACACGGATGGTATTTTTTACGCAATTGGGTAGCGTACCGCTAATACAATTTACGGCCTCAAAATCGTAATCCAAGCGCAAGGATTCTGAATCACTGGCCACAGCATCGACAACGACACTCCCAGAAGCTTTCTTATCAGAGTCAGTACAATAGGTATCCGCAAAGCTCTCTGATTGCTTCAATAAGCCATGGCAGTTTAGCCGCTCACCATTTACCGTGTCGTTATCCAAGCTGTAACGGCCTAAGCCACTATAATTCGGCACTTTAATAATTAACTGTGGCCACATATTCAGCTGCTGCTGACTCGCGAATAGACGTACTTGAGGGTAGTTGTTTTTATCACTAACAACCGGCGTGGTGACGTCATGCAACCAGTCACGCGTGGTGGTAGTGCCTGTTGCTTTATCAGTAGTTTCGTAACGCCCCTCACCAACCGCCAATATCCCTTCACCTTTCATTGCAAAAGTGGTAGAAGGTAAATATTGATCATTGGTTTTCACGGTAATTACCGCCGAATACTGCTTCATGGCGCCCGGCTTAAATTTCACGGTGTAATCTTTAGAACTAGCCGCCTTTATGCTATCGGGACTAGCGGGTAAGGGTTGAGCAATAATTTCGAAGCCCGGATCAGACGACGAAATCTCAGTCACTTGCAGGTCTTTGCGCCCGGAATTGGTGATGGTAAACGTATAGCTCAACGCAGTTCCAACCGACACACTACCCATATCAACGGCGGTGCTACCTAATGGCGTATTCGTAGTTTTACTCTGCAGGTTCACCTGAGAGCCACTACGACTCACGGTCAATTGAATGTCTTTTGTGACTTTAAACCCGCTTGACCCAGTAGCCGTCACTTTTATGACTTGATCCCCTATTTTGGAAAAGGTGTATTTTACCGAAGGTCCACGCAAAATTGGACCCGCACCAAAATCCCACGCAAACTCGCTACACACCACCCCGTCTGCACAGCTTGCTGAAAATTCATATTCAGTTTCATCCGTGACTTGTGCAGGAACGTTCACATTTAATTCAAAGGCATTCGACTTTTGCCAAATGCTATAGGCACTAGTGGCTTGTAGCGCATTCACAAAATAGGACTGCTGGCTATTGGCAAATAGATCAACGCTCAAGTTGGTGTTAGAGCGCAATTTACTCCAGCCACTTATCAGTGCGCCCAACTGAATTTTGGCATTGGCTTTTTCATCGGTGGTCAAGCCAGACAAGCCCAAGTTATTGCAGGCCAGTATTTCATCGAGGTTGTTGTTGGTTATGAATTTGCTGCGCAATAAATTGGCCGCCAATCCGTAGGCCTTGAAGTAATTTTTAGTTTGCAACAGGTCTTGAATGGGGGCAAAACCCTCAATAATAGCGGCGTCTAAATTCGCTTGGGTTTTTGCGGACAAGCAGTTCATGACTGTCTGACCGTTAGCCGCACCTGCACCCAACAAGCTCAACAACCCTGGCGCAAAATAGTCCACTTCCACACTGCGCACAATGGCAGAGGTGAAGGCGGAAATGTTTGTGGGTGCAGTATCTTTTACACCCGGACCGGAAACACCCACAGCCAGATTATATTTTTGTGTTAAATCCATGGCGCGACCAAGCACAAGGGTTTCGTTCTGCGCAAGTAGCGTGGCATTTTTAAGATCATCATTCCAGCCGACACTCACTGTGCGGGGCAGTCGATTTTTCACAGTGACGTCCACACCCGTTTTATCGGCTCGTTCTTTAAGGCCGATATCTGTACCGCCCGCTGACAGCTGCGTGGCATCCACCACGGTCAAAATGTTCATTGCTGAGATTTTCACGAGCGCTAGAGCCAGTGCCTGATCCAGCTGCGGGTTGAAGTCTGTACCTGAACTATCAAATAAAGCATTGCCACCATTAGCTTTCTTCAATATTTCGTCCGACAACTTTTGAATTTCTGGGAGCGGCTTTTTATTCGTGTCGTAGAGCGCAGCAAATAAGTCGCTTGCAGTTTTGCCGTGACTATTTAGAGCGTCCACAACCGCGGGTTCAAGCATCAGCAACGCAAGCGCAGTAGAGTCTGAATTTACGGATAATGGTCCAGCAGTACCGGTGACATAGGCCAAATAGAGTATTTGGTCTCCGATCAAGCTTTTCAGCGCTACAAAACTATTGGGATACACTTTGAGTGTGCTACTCAGCAGCAAGGCCGCATCACTGGCCCCACCCAAACTTTGGTAATTGCTCACTACCCGAAGATCTTTCAGCGAGTAATCTTTTGGCTTGGAAATCAGTAAACTGGTGGCCAACCCATCCGAACAGGCGACCTCTACCACTGGCGCGTTCGCCACCATAATTTTTTTGCCATTTTTAAGGCTGCAGATTTGATCGGTAGGTTGACGCGTAATGTTCACGTCATAGGCACTTAACTCTTCAATGGACTTGCTAAACGCCGCATTGCCATTGGCAGAAATTGTGAGAACATCGGCGCCATTGCCCAGTGTAATGGCGCCTTTCAAGCCGGAAACAGTAACTTTGATGGGATAAGTTGTGGGCTTGGGCTTTTCGACTACGGGCGGAACAACGGGCGGCGGCGTAGATTTACTTGAGCCGCCCCCTCCACTACCACAAGCAGCCAAGCTGGACATTATTAAAAATGACAGGGAAATACGACTCAAAGTTTTCATAAGGCTGACGACCAAGTAGATACGAAGTGGGTTCTATCGCCTAAATTACTAACTTCCTGTGAAGTTTCTATGACAGGAATTCAAAAATGACGGAATTTGTTCGTACAATTTGGCCTAATTTTGTATTCATTCTGTAATGCAGCCGACATTTAAGCTGCAATAGCGCCAAGCAGCCTTTGCGCCATCAGCGATCTGCTCGAAATTGCTGCGAAAAAAAAGGCCGGAACTCTCGTCCCGGCCATTTTGCGCAGGAGCCATACCTACGCGCCCTACTCGCGAACGTCGCTCACCACCGCATCGTCAATACGGTATTGGTAATCCTGCGCTAGCTTTTCAATCTCTACCTGCTTTTTCCCCGTAAAGGGCTCTTTTTGACGCAAAACAGCAGCAAAACCTTTATTGGCATATTGGCCAAGCAATTCACGTCCTATTTCCGCCAGTTTGTTGTTGTTTGCAATACAGGAGGCCAAATTCTGTTTTTGGGCCTCTAGGCGCCCTTCTACATTGCCTTTTTGCGAGGCTACTAGTGTCCCGCTACGCTTTGCATCAGCAACTTCGCGCAGTGTGTCTTGCTTCTGGGATTGCAAGGTTTCAATTTGCTGTTTACTGCGCGCCTCAGCCTGTGCAAATTGCTCCTGTTTCAACTCCACCAGCTTCTGGCTTCTCGCCACATCGGCTTTTATGGCGGTAAGCTGCGCTTCTAATTCCTTATTTTTCTTTTCTAACTCAGATTTTTCAGCTGATGCCTGGCGCAACATATACTGAGACTTCGCTAATGCGTTTTTATCATCGCCCGGCGCCGCGCTAGCAATGGGCGACGCACAAAGGAGAGCAGCCGCTACAGACATTGCAAACCCACTGGAAATAATTCGGCTTTTCATTGTTCACCCCCACCTAAAAACGTGCGTTAAGATCTAATTGCACCACATCACTTTGATAGCCTGTGTGTCCATCTTTATCCGCCGGAACCTTGTCGATACTTGAGGCACTCAAAACATTCAGTTTCACGCTCAGATTTTTGCGTAAGCCATATTCACCGGACAAAATAAAGCCTTTATTATCTGTGCCGCCTTGTAAAAAATCCGAATCGGCAAATGCGTCTAACACAGCATCACGCTCCAAATGCCGATAGGCAAACGAGGCATTCCAATCGCCAACCTGCTGGACTTTAAGTGCGCCGTATAACACTTCTAGCTTGTAGCCACTTGTTTCTTTTGCATAGTCTTTGACGCCCATGCGTGCCTGCACCGCAGCGGCGTCATAACCAATGTTGGTCACATAATCCGCCGTAATTACCACATGTTCCGGGGTGGCGGTTGCTATGTCATAGCTGGCCGTGACTCCCAACTCCTGATAATTACTTGCCAGCGCATAGAGCTCCACAGCGCCCGTTGGGTTTGCACTGTTGCGGATATTAAATAGGCTGTTACCCCGCTGTAGATTTTTTGGGGCGGTAAAATCCGTCAGGTCACTATTGAGCGCATTTTTGGCGCCTACCATGTTGTCATAGGTATACAACGTTACGCCCATTTTTAAGCTTGAGCCATTTTCCTGCAGAAAGGAGGCCCCCGCCTCAGCGGCATATAACCATTTATCTTCGCCAGTCCAGTCGAACTCCTGAATTGGAAAAACACCGGCTAAAATATGCGCCTTAAACCCCTTCGCGGTTTTATCTTTGGCTTCACCAAGGTAATTCCATTTTGCGGATATGCCATCAAAGGCCAAATCTGCATCCCACACTAAATCGGTAGTGATGAATGGACTCCCCATGCGACCACCATTGAGGTCCACATTGCCGTCCATTAATTGCCAGTTAATGTAACCCTGGTCGAGGCTAAATGTTGATTTTTCGCCGTAGCTACCAAAGGTTTGGTTAGTGCTTACTGGGTCCAGCTGATTGCCGGTGGCTAATCGAGTTTTTACGGTTACGCCTTCTGCCACCACGGCATTTAGTGATAATCGCAGGCGCGCGCGCAAACGTTCGCGGTCTTCGGTGGAATTTAGCCAAAGTTTAGCTCCAGCCTGCGCAACCCCGCCTTTTTCATTGGCAATTTGATAATCGGGAATATTATCGGCGTTGTCCTCGGGAAACAAAATATCTTCAGCGCGCAACCGAAAATCGCCACCCCACATTAAGCGGCTTATCCAATCGGGTTGGGCGCCGGGCAAACCCCAGCCCTCTTTTTTGGCTTGCGCCATTACGGCGGCGGTCACATCTTCTTTCACGCCTTCGCGAACCTGTTTACCCAGCTCATCTTTAACACTTTGAGGCACATAGGGTACTCGCAAGGTATTCTGTGCGGGCGCATTATTTTGCCCGGCGAGGAGTTTTTTGCCCTCCTCGGCACTAATTACGCCCTTCTCAACAAGTACTCGTATTAATTCCGCATTCGACTGCGCATCGGCGGCACAGGCATAATTCTGGCTAAGCCAAAGCGCAGAAATACACAGTGCGCGACCAATGGTAGAAATTTTTAACATAGCTTAGAAGTTCCTGTGTGCAGCACTAATTCAGTGCTATTAAATACTGGATGTAATTTGCCAAACAATGGGGAGCGTTATATCTTCGGGTGGTCCTTGGTCAAATTTTTTAATGGCCATCATCGCCTTTTCGATCAGTAGCTTTACCGTTTTATCGCCTTCAATTTGCACCACTTCAAAACGCTCTAACCGACCATCGGCGGCTATCCAAATTTTTAATTTGGCGGCATATTTCATGTATTTTAGGTCCTCATCATCACTGAGGATTGCGTTTATTTTTTCCTTAATGGGGCCGGTGTAGGCACCACTGCCGCCCGTGGCCATAAAATCTCGGCCACCCTTTCTCCCCACCAATCCAAAACCGTCACCTCCGGCTCCGCCATCCGCATCAACGCCTAGGTCGGCACCGGCGGGAGGCTGGTCGTTAGCGGCTTGGTCGGGTGGTGTCTCTGGCGGCGTAGGGTCGGGGATTTCTTCTTCCTCGACTTTCTCCTCCGGTTTTGGCGGTTCTGGTGGAGGTGGCGGCGGTGGCGGCGGTGTTAGCAAGGTAATTTGCTGCACAACTTTTTTGTTGGTAGCATTTTTTTTTGAAAATTTGTCGCGCAACATCCAAACGCCATACACCAGACCAAAACACAGCACAACGACAAGCGCGGTGGTAACCCATCTATTTCGTTTTAGGAAAGCATTCATGCTGATAATTACTTCACAAGCTTTTTGGTGACTAATCCCAGCTGGGTTATTTCTAGCCTGCCCATTAAATCCAATACGTCCACTACACGCTGATATTGAATTTGCGAATCCGCTTTAATAATGACGGGCAATTGCGGGTTAGCCGCCTTGTACTGGCGCAACAGGCTTTCCAGCTCAGTCATACTCACTGGAAACGTATCTAAATAAACCGTGCCATCTGCCGCTATGCTAACTGCCTTTGTGGAAGGTTTTGCCAAGCTCGGTGCTGCACTGGCTTTTGGCAAATCCACTTTTATGCCCTGCACCGTTGCCGTGGTCAAAATGATAAAAATCACCAACAACACGTAGGATAAATCCAGCATGGGCGTAACATTAATTTCGTCGTAGGCCGCAAGCTCGTCTTGAACTTTCATAAATACCCCTTAATCGCCGTAGTATTCAGCCAACTTGGTTAGATATTCATCCGCAAATACACGCATGTCCGCTATGGATTCACGAATTTGCCCAGACAAAATGTTGTAGCCAAACATCGCCGGTATTGCTACGACTAAACCACCCACAGTGGTGACCAGTGCAGCAGCAACACCTGGCGCAATGGCAGCAACGTTCACATCACCCGAAGCCGCAATGGCGCCGAAGGTAATCATTACCCCGGCCACGGTGCCCAACAAACCTAAAAATGGGCCTCCACTAACCGCCAAGGTCAAAAATGTCATCCGCCCCTGCATTTTTTGAACCTCTCGCGTCATTTGGGCATCCAGCGCTGCGCGAATTGCATTTACCGCCTTGTGATCAAGATTTTTGGTCGCTTGTGACCCAGCAGCAACGCCCACGCGTGATTTCACTTCCTTCATACCACGATGAAACAAGTGGTAAATGGGAGAGCTTTGAAAGTGATCATGCTTACCAAAAATGGCTTGTAATATGGGTGCAACGTCTTGATATTCATCTTCGTTACCCGGTTCATCATGATCCAGCATAGCGGGGTTGCGTATACCAAGTTTTTGGTATTCTTTTAGAAAGGCTTTATTATCACGTGTCAATGCGCTCATATAAAAGGTCTTGCCGATCATAATTACCCATGTAGCCAACGCCATTAAACCCATGGCTGCCAATACACACCAACTCATGGCATCTAAATTACCAATAATCGCCTCATACATTCCAGACTCGCCGCCGGCACCCAATTGCTCGCTGGGTTGTGGCTTAATTAAATTGTCTTTCATGCCCTGATTTTGACTAACCACCTGAAGCCAGGCCGCGCTTTTGGCTTCGTTGGCGAGTTCTATTTCATCAAGTTGGCCGGCAAATTCCCCGCCAAAAGTAATACCGTTTTGCAGCTCTAATGCGCCTATTGTGCCCTGCCCCTTAGCCACACCATCGACATACACATAGGCCGCGGCTTCTTTAAATACCACGGCAATGTGCTGCCATTGATCAGCATTAATTGCCCCATCCGCGGCAATTTTTTGCGCCCCTCGCTCCAACGACAAACCCTTGCCATTCAGAGTCATGCTCATTTCACCCGTAGCTGTCGCCAGTGATAGCAACTTACTCGGCGCCGTGGTGTTAGCGGTTTTTATCCAAAAGCTCAGGGTGGCGCCTTTCACGGAATCCGCAGCGGCTGCAGTGGTGTTTTTTATGGTCAGTCGCGTACCAGACTTAAATTCCCCGGCCTTGCCAATTATGCCAGCGGGTGTAACTTCACCGCCTTGTAGAGATACTTCGGCTTTGTTGGCGCCGGCATCAATCAACTGCCCCGCTTGGTCATTAAAATGCACAACAAACGCTGCCCCTAAGCCATATATTCCTTCCGGTTTCTCCGCGGATGTGGCCTTTGCGTTGCCGAAATATAGGTAAAACTTGTCGGTATTGGTTTCAGCCTTTAGCGAAGGAACCATTACCCAAACCAACAAAATTTGATTGGCTAGGTCAAATTGCTCCACATGGAAGTCAAGAGGTGTTTTGTCATCCCCCGCTATAAATCGCAAGTCACCCAGATTTTCTTGCAATGAAAAGAAATCCTGAAAATTGCCTGCATGGAGGCGTATTAACACAGGAACATTCGATTGATCTTCGGCAATGGCCGCTCCAGTTTGCGTAGACGCATCCAAAATGAGCGGCACACGATAGCTCCAAGCTTCGTCCCACCACGCGTGAGCAAGGCCGGGTAAAATGCCCAACAATAGAATTGGTAAAAAGTGTTTCATGGAGCAGCTCCTACAAATAATTCGGGGAGACTACCGGCTATTTATTACGGTTTTATTCCAGCTTTGTGACACATTTATTGCCAAACTGCATCGCAGCGGGGTGTATTGCTTGGAGCGGGACTGCGTTGGTGCGCCTTTGCGCCCTGAGGGCACTAAAATTCTTAAGGTAAGAATAATGGTGGTAGTAGGGGCGCCGCTTGCTGCGCCTAGACTGCACCCAGCTCTTTATAGAAGCGGTTGTTTATTCCTGCCCTGCACCGAGCGCAGCAAGCGGCGCCCGGACCTGCTTCCTTACTTTAATGACATTTCTGAAGTTATAGCGTGGAACGTAGCAACCTAGGTTGCATAGAGGTTTATGCCGAGCACCCAACGTGCTGTAAGGTAACCGCCTCTTGGAAGGTCCATGCAGACGATTGCAATCCAACCAGAGGAGGGCGTAGGCCAAGCGCTATGTCCTGGCCTTAATAGCAAGGTTGTAGATGCCTATAATTGTTGATGCTTGCGCGGCTTGCGGTGATACTGGCGAGATGTGGGCATGCACTAAAGATATCGAGTGTGGTGCCAAGTTTATGGATGCGCCTTACTTGCTGCCGTAACCCACAGAGACTTTGTAAAGGAGATTGCTCAAAATGCTCACGCCACATTTTCTACGTGTAATACCCCTGTGCTTAGCGGCATTTCTTACGCTTTCATGCGCCTCCAAAAATACTGCACCGGCAACGGAAATTAAAAGCCTCGCTAAAATTCCGGCACCACCTACGCAACCAACACCACCAATCACACCGGAAAAGACGCTGGCAGAAAAAATAGCGCAAGCATTGCCGGAGATAGGCACTGTTGAAAGCACTTCTTACCTCTCTGACCCGCAATCAGGCCAAAAATATACAGTTATCAGCTATGTCACTCCAGCGGATATTCAATGCCAAACCGCCTCTAGTGAAGCGGGCGATTGGATAAGCTTTCTTCGTATTGCTATCTTACTCGAAACTCCATCAGAGTTTAGAGTGGTGGCAAAATCACAACGATTTGAACGCTATGGCCCACAGGATGATGTGCGCTATAAAATCAGAAACGACGCCTTGCACCTAATTCATACCAATGCATCGTCTAACACCGCCAATCGATCCGAGGTATGGAAATTCAAATTTAAATTAGGGGTTTTGCAATTAGTGGGTTATGACGTATTGGATACCGATCAGGAGCTAAATGATGAGCAGGGAGAATTATTCTCCGAAATCGGCAAGAGTGTTAATTTCGCCACTATGCAGGTTATAGATTGGCGAAAGCTGGGCGCTACTGAAGAGTCTTGGGATGATTCAAAAACATGGTATGCCCCGTTTCGAGTTAAATCCCCCATCAAATACAAAGAGTTTACTCGTCTGCTTCCTAACCAAGCACCCATCAATTTCACTGACTTTAATTTTACTAGTTGGTCGCAGTGGAACGATGCCCATATATGCGGCTTTGTAGATGAGCAATTTAAGTATTGGAGTTGTGCAAAGCCTCACAACAACAAAACCCGTGCTGGAAGCTGGAGTTGTGGCCCGCCTTATCAACCTGAGCATTAATTGCCTTTTTAATTACAGGGGGTAACCTGTTGGGCACCCCCTGCATGTTAGTTAAAACACTTAAGCCACTTAAAATCCACAACTCTCGGCGCTGATATTATTTCACATTCAAAAATGGCACAGCCGAATTAGGCACCATAGTCTGCGGTAACTTGCCATCCCATTTTTCGGCTTGAATTAAATTCACTAAACCTGGGCTTTCACGTAACGCAGCGCCTTTGGCTTGTATAGCGGAAGCCTCGGCGGCGCCCATCAGCTCGATGGC
>CAMCXE010000070.1 GCA_945882995.1 Thalassocella blandensis
GGGAAAGGGGCAGACGAGCTTGAGCTGCTTGAGGACGAGCTAGAACTCATTGGCTTACCCGTGAGGAATCCCAACTCACGAATTTCGATGCTTGTGCCAGTAAATGACTCGGTTACAACCAGGTTTACACCAAACACATTGTCAATGGATGGGAAAGCAAATGTTTGCCCATCCAGTGTGCGGACCCTGGTTGAGAACTCTTGCGAAGTGGAGAATGGTTGAGCATCGGCATTGAGAAATTCCAATTTAAATTTAGCCACGCCCTGCCCGCCAACATTCACGTCGTTCCAAAGTATAAATCCTGTGAGTGTGTAAGGCTTGCCTTTGAAATCCAACTTGATGGTACCTGTCGCACTGGCCGTTACAAAGCCGTCCCAGGGGTATAGGTCTGCTGTAACGCGATCCACCAACTTGTCAACTGTCCAAGTGTCCAGACTCTGCAGAGCTGTTGAAGCTACAACATCCGGCCCACCCAAGAAATTGACGGGGAAGCCGCTGCTTGAGGAGCTTGAACTTGAAGAGGAGCTGGAACTGCTCGATGAACTAGAGCTTGAAGACGAGCTTGAGCTTGAGGACGAACTAGAGCGGCTTGAAGATGAGCTAGAGCTACTTGAAGACGAGCTAGAACTGCTTGAAGACGAACTAGAGCGGCTTGAAGATGAGCTAGAGCTGCTTGAAGACAAGCTAGAACTGCTCGAAGACGAACTAGAGCGGCTCGAAGACGAGCTAGAGCTGCTTAAAGACGAACTAGAGCGGCTTGAAGACGAGCTAGAACTGCCTGAAGACGAACTAGAGCTGCTTGAAGACGAGCTTGAGCGGCTTGAAGACGAACTAGAGCTGCTTGAAGACGAACTAGAGCGGCTCGAAGACGAGCTAGAGCTGCTCGAAGACGAACTAGACCTGCTCGAAGACGAACTAGAACTGCTTAAAGACGAACTAGAGCTGCTTGAAGACGAGCTAGAACTACTTGAAGACGAACTTGAGCTGCTCGAAGACGAGCTAGAGCTGCTTGAAGACGAGCTTGAGCTGCTTGAAGACGAGCTTGAGCGGCTTGAAGACGAACTAGAGCTGCTTGAAGACGAGCTAGAGCTGCTTGAAGATGAGCTTGAGCTAGGCGCAATCAGCGTGTGGGCAACCGCACGAACGGTCGGCACAGCCCCATCGCCGGCTGCATTGGTGACCGTAGCGGTAACAACCGCTGTGGCCGGCAAGGCATGCGCATGCTCCGCTGAGATGGACGTTTGCCACGTATTCGCTACAACGGTTGCCATATAAGTTTGGCCGTTTAAATTCAGCGAAACGACGCCGCCGTCTTCTACCAAGGTGCTGGTTCCCGATAATTTAACCGGCGCAGTATCCTCAGTGGCATCGATTACATCATCACCGGCTACAGTGCTGATACTTAGGCTGGGGGCACTTAGGCTGTGGCTGACAATGCGAGTCGCTTGTGGCGCCGCATCGCCAACACTGTTCGATGCATCGGCGGTTATTGTTTCCAGGGCCTTAGGCGCCTTAACACTCTGGGCCGGGACAGTGACGCTCCAGGTATTGTCGGCGCGGACCGTTGTATCGTAGGTAAAACCGTTAAGGGAGACGGTTACGCGTCGGCCAACCCCAATATGGCTGCTAGAGCCTGAAATCACCAGCGGGGACTTTTCTTCGAGGAGATTTATTCGGTCGTCACCCGCAAGGGTATTAATAGTCAGGGCCGGCGTAATCAGGCTGTGCTCGATGGTAAATGCGTAAAGTTCCACCGAGTCTCCGCTGCCGAGCGTACCGGTGGTCACGAAAGACTGTGAGCCCCAATAAATGTGAGCGGTATACGCCGAGCCTGACCCGCCGGTGTGTGTCAGGCGCACCCGGTACTCACCCATGGGGGCATCGTTAGCCCAGTAGATATTCTGTTCCCGCTGGCCGGGCGGCAAAAGCTCCCAAATGCCCGTGGCGCCCAAACAGCTGGCCTCGCGAAGCACCGCTCCCGGCCAATTGCCGCAGGGGTCTTGAGCGGTTAACGATAAAGTTGTGGAGGCATCACTCCAGGTCACATTCATACGTACCAAGCCATTATGACTTGGCAAACTTTCTTGTGGATCCGCAGTGGGGGTTGGTTTCTGGGGATTGGTGGTTGGCACTGTGGGCCCGGCTTCGTTGTCTTTGATGACAGCGATGCCGCGTGTATTAAATGAAAGGTCCTTGTTATCTGGGTCAATACTGTCGAGGTTCATGACGAAGTATTCACCGCGTTCACGCGTGCCGTCGTCCAGCAGCTGCACAGCGAGGGTTTTTTCGACTTCACCAGGGTTGAACGTTAGCTTGCCGGTTTGCGGGACATAATCCTGCCCGGCCCGAGCGGTGCCGTCACTCGTGTTGAACGTCACTTGGGTGGTTTTAGTCGCGGGTTGATTGAGGGTGATTTTGAAAATTGTGCTGCTGCCATTTTCGATTTGCGACACATTTGCCACGCGCAATACGCTTTGCAAAGGTCGCACAATGATCGACACCGTATCGAAAGCAACCACATTATCCTGAGTAGCGGCCGACAGACGCAGCGTTAAGCGCGTCTCCTCGGTTACATTCGGCACCAGCAATTGGGTGTCTGCTCTATCGACATCCAGAATCACTGCGGCAGGCCCTTCCGTCTGGGTCCACTGCGCGCGCGCGACCGTCGAGCCAGGCGACGCCACCGCCTTGCCATGCAGATCCACCAACAAATTGGTGTCACTGAAAATATCGCGCCCAGCGTCTACGGATAACGCCTCACTCCCCTGTGGCTTCTGAGGGTTGCTAACGCCCACATCAACCCCAGCCTGTTGTCTCGCTTGCGCTTCACGAGCCGCAACCTGTTCTTGGGTCAGCTGGCTTTGCGCCGTGTCGACCTGCGTTGACTTGCCGCCGCCACAAGCACTCAACAGCAAACTGATCACCAGAATTACCGTCGAAAAACGAGACGATGACAACATCACTAAAACTCCGAATCTCAGGCTGTCCTGAGTAGCTAATAAAAACGCGACCAAATAAAAAGCCAACACTCGAGCCGATCACCGGCGCCACACCATACAACCAAGACACTTCAGTTGGATGTCACAAAGTGTGTGCATTTGCTGGTGTAGTCAGAGAAAGTAGAAATGACGGGCAACCGAGATGGCTGTGCGTCATTTCTACTCTCACTAGGCGCGCCAAGAGGCAGCGCAGACTTTGCTGATCCAGCTGCTGAAGTTCTAGGTTCAGCAGGACGCCTCACAGCAGCGCACCATATTAACGCTGGCTATAAAACCGCCCATGAGAACACAAAACGATCAACCATTCAATTTTGCGATAAGGAACTGCGCAAGAAACCACAATTTTCACACCAGCGAAGCTGGCTAGCGCTTGAACCTAGAAATCGCAGGTGAGCGGGACGGCTTGGAAAATGCGCCGCGCTTCAAAACCTGGCGGCCCATAAGTGATTAGGAAAAAACAAAAGGTAAGATAAGGGAATGGCAGTGTATCGACGCCAGTGAACCACCCTAGAGCGCGGGTGCCGGCAGTTGGTGAAAGTAGACTCGTTTGAGGATGCTGAAAGCCTTCACCTGCGGGCCATTTTAGGGCTTACAGACCTTAGGGCCTCGCGCTGCAGGTTCTCCATGGGCGCCTAGGTTAGATGTAAATGTCTATTTTGTGTCCGGCCGACCCAAAACTCTTCACGCCCAAGTAAGCCCTGCTAACAGGGTCTGTAGCAAGCGACGGGCTGCGCCGCACAAGCTCCGGCTCATCCACCACAAATTTCGCGCTGAATTCATGCGGGGCCTGGGGGCTTGCCGTCGCTTCGAGGGTGAGACCTTGGCGAGTTGGCGCACGCGCTCCCGCAGCTGAAGCACCGCTCCAACCCGAAGTCGCAACCCCTACCCGCCCAGCAATCGTCATTGCCAATATCCCGAACAATAAATGAGCAGTATAGCCTCACCACCAAAGTACGAAACGACTTAAAGGCACTATCAATCTCGTGATACAGGACAAATCTGCATGAGCTCCCTCTCCGCTTAAGCGTCGAGGGGTGAAACTAGGCTAAACGAGCCTACTAGACCGCTTAGTTCGCATACCCGCAAGGCCCAAAAGGCTCAACCCTGACAGCATTAACAACCCAGTCGTCGTCTCCGGCACTGAGTTGGCAGGCGGCGTGTAGCTCCACTGATAGCGATGGAATTCTCCACGACCATCATAGGCGCTAGCCGCCACTGCCCCATTGAAGTTATTAGTTGTACTAATTACCGCATCCAATGCCAACACAGACCCCACCCAGTTGCGCTGGAAGTTGATGGTTTCAGCTTCGTAAAAATTCCAAAGAATGTTGTCGGCAAACGCATAATCAATATTCAAATTGGTGCCTTGACCGCCGAGATGCTCGCCGGACACATTGATCACAAAGTGCGCTGCTGCCCCCATATTGACGCCCCAGCCGCCGGTGCTAAATAGCTCCGCACCCGTGAGGTTAAACACCGCCAAATCTGTGGCCCCACCGGTGTACCTCAGCGTTTTATTATTATTGTCGCCGGTGACGCTGGCACCCGCAGAAGGAGCCAAACCCTGAAAATAGGCGGACTCGGCGGTTAGCGTGGAATGAAGCCCGGCTGCCTCTGAAAGAAGCGCCGCCTGGTCGAGGTGCCTGACACAATTGTGCTGCGCCAAACCGGATTCATTACACCAAACATTATTAACACTCGCCAAACTGCCGCCATAACCCAAGTAACCATTCTGAATATGGAGGTTGCCCGTATTGATATTGCCCGCCACAGCCACATTGTTGGTTGCATTGAACGCCGCATCGCCTAGGCTGGCTCCAAAAACACCGTTGGCGTTGAGATTGCCGCCGATAAAAGTTTTGCCATCGACACGCACATCCCCGGACGGGTTCAGGTTGCCGAACAAAATCAAGTTGTAGTCGCTAAGGGGAGTGGCATTAGCCGCTACGGGAAGGGTGCTAAGCGCGGCGACCCTGAGCAGTCTTGATAAAAGCTTCATAACGATACCTCTGTTAATAGTGATTTGGAGTATACCTGCCAAGTTAGCAAAATTTGCGCCGATAATAATTTCTGACGTGTTTTAGATGGTTTATGGTTTTTTGGGGAGGGTCAGCGGGCAAGAGTTGTAAATTAGGTCGACACTGCAATGGAGAAACCGCAATTGAGCGCCAAACAGCAGTCTAATCCATTGGTGTGACTGGTTAAACCTAGAAACCTCAGTTGAGCGGCAAAAAGCTGTGTAATCCATTGGTGTGATTAGTGAAAGTTAAAAATCACGGGCAATCGGGTTGGTTGTTCGTGATTTTTAACTTTTGCTAGGCGCGCTAAGGGGTTGCGCAGACCTTGGTGACCAACTGAGGTTTCTAGATTAACGGGGTTGCGCGGACATGCATCCGGCAGATAACGCCTACGAGTAAAAACGAAATCACAAACCCAACCGCAGCGACAGACGGGGCGGGGCGGGGCGGAAAAACAATGCTCGCGAGGCTTGCCGTTTGACAGCCGCGGTCTCAAACCCTATGCCTACGAAGCAAGGGCGCCAGTGGGTGCGCTAGGCGAAGGGCTCTCTGTTACCTCGAGGCTTGCCTAACTCGCCACACCCAACTCTGCCCCTGTTCATCGACAAATCTAGGTCAATAAAGACCCTAACCAGCAAGACAAAACACAACTGGTGTGGCGAAAAAATCAAGCCTCCAAAACCACGCCAGGCATCGCCACTCGGTCAACAACGGATTGCATAAATGTTTTGTGAGTACTTTTAATTTGCCTGGCACTAAAGCCTGGCAAACGCGAGGCACACAAAAATGGCGCTCCGCCCAAATTATGGTTGCCATCGCCCATGTCCGTGACCTGCACAAATACCGTGGTGTCAATCAACATGGAGCCATCTGGGCCTTTGGTTTTCATCAACTGCTCAATGAAGTAGGCGGGAACCTGACTTAACAGCCCCACCACATTGCCAGTATTCACGTCGTTGCCGCTGTGCGAAAAATTATGATGATTCATGTCGTCGCGCGCATTAGGAATACGCGAGCCAGGCATCCAGCTGGCCTGATCAGTGCTCAACTGAATTGTCGCCACGTTGGTGAGGCCGCATTTTAACGCCGCGATGATAATGTCACTAACCGCCTTGCCTTCATCCACAATATGCGGCTTGCCGTTAGCTTGGGGCTGATAGGCAAAAATACTCGGCGATTTACACTCGGCACTGACATCACCCGGAGCAGAGGCCGCTTTGATACGGGCTTCAATAGACGTCAATGACTCCTGATGCGCCTGAATACGTTGGTATTCTTCCACTGAAAGCTTGCTACGCAGTGACGTTAAGGCATTTTGGCTCATCTCGAAAACGCGCGTATAGGAGTCGTCTGCATTGGTCGGTGGCGCAGCGCCGTTAAACAAGGCGGCGTAAAGTTTGGCCGGGCCATCAATATTCGTTGCGGGCGCCCCTGCCTCACGGGTAAACATTTCACCCCCGGCAGACTGCACACCGGCGCGAATAATTTTGTAGGGCGCGGTTAAAAACTGCTTGGCAAAATTGCCGTCAAGGGTGTTTTTAGATTGATCTTGGTAAGTCCCCATTGAGCGCCAAGTGTTGCCGTGGCCACCATTGCCCATATCTGACTGTGCAAATTCACACACGCTGGCTACCGGCAAATAGGCCTCCGTGCAGCGATTCATTGCAGTCGCAGACGTTGGCAGCCACATGCCTTGTGGGGCGCCGTTAGGCAGGTACATAAACACCACCCGCTTGTTGGGTAAGCCCGCCGCCTCCGCATAGCGACTGGCCAAGGTTCCCGCCAAAAATGGCGAGGCTCGGAACATCGCGGAAGACACGCCCATTTTAGTTAGCATGTCGAGAAAACGGCGACGCTCGCGGTTCGCGCGGCGAAGTGGATCATTAGTTTTGCTGTGCATGTTTGGCAATCCTCATTCGGTATGGGTTGAGCGTCAGCCTTAGCGACGGATACGAATCAAATCGAGTGTACCCAAGGTTTTAAACAGGGCTTTGGGGCTCTGATTTTGGGTGCGCAGCGACTGGCTGAGTTTTTCGGTTGCACAACTAAGACTACTGACCTCACCCGCAGGGATAGGCGCTTCAGATTTTTTGAGGTCCAGCGCGTTGGGCGATAGCGCATGCCCCGTGCCGAAACGGAATGCCTTTTCCGCCAAACACGCCTGAGTGGAATCTAGGCGGCCGAAGGTTTTTGAAAGGGCTTTAGCACCGCTAAAGGGTATTCTCAGACCATCGTTCAAACTTTGTGTGCCGACCAAAGTACCCGCCGCATCGACAGGTATGAGGTTAGCTTTCAGACCTATATCTTTCTGCTGAGTTTGTGGCAAGCCGATTTCACTGAAATCTTCTAGCCCGCCACCCAAGGGGTTGATCATGCCTTCATGGCAACTGGCGCAGAGGGGATCGTTAGTGAGGCTTTCGTAGTAACCCCGTGTAGTCAAGGTGCCAGATGCCTTAAGTGCTTCCACCTGGGTTGCCAACAATTCACGAGCGCCGTTCAGAGCGGGCGGCGGCGCAATGTGGTGACACAGCATAATTTCCCGCGCATAAACTGCCCGCAAAATAGGCGAGGTAGTATCTGGGTGAGCAAAAGTGGTTAGGAAGGCGCCACTAGTGAGCGCACCGCCACGCACTGTGGTCGGTGTTTTCACAAAGGCTGCCGCACCGGCCCCCGCATCGTTGCGCGCAATGCCGTAAAACGAGGCCAAGGTCGCATCAAGGAAGGTGTAATCCGCGGTGTAAAACTCCGAGAAAGGCACATTGTTGTTGAAAACATAGGAGAACATCTCTTCAACTTCTTTGGCCATGGAGTCACGGACTTTATCGCTGAAGCGGGCATCACTGCGAATGAAGTTCTGGTCATATAATTTGCCAGTTTGCATCCACAAGGCTACGAAGCGCCGCATGTGTTGCTGGCCACGCGGGCTAGCCTGCATGCGGTCGATTTGCGCAGCAGCCACAGCTGGAGAATTGATGTCACCGCTATTAGCGGCCGCCAACAATAGGCTGTCAGGCAGGCTGCCGGTGTACATATAGCTCAGGGCTGAGGCGTATTCATAGGGGTCGAGGACAAAGGAGTCCGTAGTAGCAAGGTCCACTGCGCTTTTGGCGGCGGTGCTGACTTTTTTGGTGGCCGCCGACACGGTGGCGTCGATCACCAACAGGTCTTTGTCAAACCCCACTCGGCCATAGGGCATTTCCCCTTGATCCACATTGGAATAGGCAATGGTCAAGGTTTGTGGGCCAGTTCTGCCGGTAACCAAAAATTGAAACATTTTAGGTTCGTACTGCGTAACCAGCACTTTGGCCAACACTTGGGTCCCCAAGGATACGGTCATTTCCGGCCAAGCGCCCTTGAAGTCATTGGCCCGCACATTCAGGGTGATAAAGGCCGGATCGCTTAGGGTAAATCTCTGCGTAATATTGCCGGATGTGTAAATGTTGTGCGTCCCGTCGGCCAAACTTACACCCGTGCTCTTGGTGGTGAAGTCAGCGCCTTTCACCGTTACGCCGCCAGGGGCAGGTTCGTAGTCACCTGTGCCGGCAGGCGGCGCTCCCCAGCCCTTGGCACGCGCGTCAGCGGCGGGAATGCCCAGCTCGGAACGGTACAAAAAGTTCGGCGACACCAAGCTGGCCACTATGGCCCATCGCAGTCCCTGCTGTGCAGTAAGTGCTTGCGCAAACAAGTTGCGGAAAGCGGTGATTTCAAGAACGCCCGCGGCGTTATCCGCTAATGGCCGACGGAAGGCCTTGTAGGCAAATTCGTTAATGAATTTGTCGGCGCACAGAGCTTTGTCGGTGCAGGCAAAAGGCAAGGACTGGGCAATCGCCCAATCGGCGATTTTTTCCGCATTGGCATAAAAAATGTCCGCCACCGCGCCATTAACTACCGCATTGTAGTGACTGGGGAAACCACCGATTGCCACATCGCCAGCGGTTTCAAGATATTGCGAGGGGATAACAGCGCTAGGGAATAAATCCTGAACTGAGTTGCGATATTCAAATGAGGTTAACAGCTTGAGAGAACGCTCGCCGTAGAGCACCGGAGTATCGATGCCGCAGGCTGTGGATTGTGCCCGCCAAGTGTCAAGGTAAGCGGTTATATCGGCCGCGACTTGTCCCTCCAAAGAGCCCGTGTCACCGAAGGGCATGGTGTCATAAACCTTGCGGAAAAGACTTTCGCTAGTGGGATATTTACTCACAATCAGCTTTTTCGTGCCGTTACCGGTTAGGCCGTGACAGCTTACACAGTCGCCTTTACCCGTTTCATACTCCCTCTTCCCATCAACAACGTTTGGAGTGAACTGACTGAATTGGGTCAAAGTGGACGAACTCGAGTCTGCGGAGCTGCTGCTGGCGGCGGCTGAGGAGGAACTAGAAGTCTTCACTGAGGAGCTAGTTGAGCTGGAGGACATTCTACTTGAGGTGGAGGAACTTCTACTTAAGCTGGAAACACTGCTACTCAAGCTGGCAGAACTGCTACTTGAACTGGAAGGCTTGGCTGAGGAGCTACTTGCGCCGGGAGACGAACTACTCGAGCTAGAAGCAGACGGGCTGTCCAGCGTGGCCCCGCCGCAGGCCGTTAGGGCGCCCGCAAGCATTACAACCGCGCTGAGAGTAGTGATGGATCGACTCGGAAACTTGCGATAAAAGGGCGCCAATAAGATAGTGCGCGCCGGTGCATTAGTTTTGTTCATACGTCCCTCAGCTCTGTGAAGAATATTGTTGGAATTATCCAGGGGAAACCAGTCAATCCTCATGCCACGCGGCACTTCATGCGCGGAATCAAGGGCAAAATTAGGAGTTGCAAGCCACCTCATTATATGTGGCGTAAAAAAAAACGCTGTGGGGGAATTCACAAAATTAGTAATAAAGTATGAGAAAACGGCAGCGAGGCCCTTGCCCCGCTGCAGACCTAAAATGCAGATTCTACTGCACACCGGCCAGCGCCCTAAAAGTGAAAATCCTGACCCAAGTAGACTTCCTTCACCTTGTGATTCTCTAGGACAGCCTGAGGTGTGCCTTCGGCAATAATTTTGCCCTCGCCCACAATGTAGGCTTTTTCGCAAATATCTAAGGTTTCGCGCACATTGTGGTCGGTGATCAGAATGCCGATACCGCGGTCGCGCAGATGGGTAATAATGTGTTTGATATCGCCCACCGAAATCGGGTCCACACCCGCAAATGGTTCGTCCAGCAAAATAAATTGGGGGTCCGTGGCCAGTGCTCGGGCGATTTCTACGCGACGGCGCTCACCGCCCGACAAGGTCATGCCCAAGTTATCGCGCAAATGCGCAATATGAAATTCCTCAAGTAAGAGCTCTAATTTGGCCAGCTGCTCTGCTCGCTTAAGGCCTTTGCGGGCCTGCAAAATAGCGAGGATATTGTCCGCCACCGTCAGTTTGCGAAACACCGAAGCTTCTTGAGGTAGATAGCCCAGCCCAGCCCGGGCGCGGCCGTGCATGGGTTGTGTACTAACATCCAAACCATTAATCAGCACTTGGCCCCGATCGGCACGCACTAGCCCGGCAATCATATAAAAACACGTGGTTTTGCCTGCGCCATTGGGCCCAAGCAGGCCAACCACTTGACTGGCTTCCACCGCCAAAGACACGTCCACAATCACTTGCCGTTTGTTGTAGCTTTTCGCTAGGTGGAGCGCTTCGAGTTTTGGGGTTTGGCTCATGGCGTGGGCTTATCCCCGGCCGGTTTGTCGTCGCGGTTGAGCACCTTGGGGTTGATGATCATTCGCACGCGCTCATGGGTTTTACTCTCGCCGCCGGCTTTGACGAGGGACTTACGCACGTCGTAGTCAATGCGATTACCGGACAGATTAGTGCCTTCCTGTTCAAGAAAGGCATTTTCAATCAAATGCAAGGATTCATCCTGCAACTGGTACTCAAGGGTATTGGCTTGCGCCACCACCACGGCGGCGCCCGCGCTGGGTTGTTGTTCGTAACGTGCGGGCTTACCCGTAGCCACAATCTGCGTAACCTTGTCTTTGTCGCTGTAGATCACCACCTTATCGGCAGTAATCTTCATGGAACCCTGCTGCATCACCACGCGCCCCGCATAGGTGGTAGTGCCTTTACTGTCGTCGCGCTCTGCCTCGTCGGACTCGATGGCAATGGGTTCGCTGCGATCGGTCTGCAGCGCCTGCGCCGGCCATGGCGCTAAAACCATCAGCAGGGCGGAGGCGCCCAGCCAAGTGCCGCATGGACGGATAAATTTAATAGAGAGGATCATGCTGGCCTTTTACCTTTGAGTGCAGTTTCAAGCGCTGGGTATGCAGATCTACGCTCAAACCGGTTGCCGTCAGTGTGCCTGTGGGGCCGAGGATTGTCACGGGGGCATCGGTGTCGATCAGATGGGTTTTGGGTTTTATGGTGAGAGAGTCGGTGGTGAGCAAGGTGCGCTTGCCATCATCTCGCTCCTGCCAAATACGCACCGCATCCCAAAGGTCCAATGTGTCACCCTGCTCGGTCACCTTGCCCGACTTCGCCTCAATCCGCCAAGGCAAGCCTTCACCGTAAAATACCAGCTGCGGATGACTAATCAGCGAATAGTCATCCGGGCTTACGCGACTTAAATCCACCCGGAAATATTCCATGGTCTCAGCCTTGTAGCTATAGCTTGGCTGACCGGCCTCGTTGAATTGTATGGAATGGCTATTGGCCAAGAGGGCATAGGAGGCGGCGCTGGTGACTTGAGATTTGGGCTTGGGCAGCAGCAGCTGGCCCGGTTGCTCACCAATATACAGCGCCACCCCCACTAGCAGCACTATGATTAATAGCCCCCAAGCGTTGCGGTTCATCATGGCAGATAACCCGCTAGCGCACTCTCAAAAGTACCTTGGGCTTGCATGATCAAATCACAGGCTTCACGCACAGCGCCTTCACCGCCGCGCCGAAGGCTGCACCAATGGGCGCGCGCCAACACCGGCGAACAGGCATTGGGCGGAGCAAAGGCTAGGCCTACGCGCGCCATAACGCTTAAGTCTGGGTAATCGTCCCCCATAAAAGCTATAGCCTCGAGAGCGCACGGGTACTCGGTAAGCAATTCTTGTAGCGCGTCGAACTTGTCTTCGCGCCCCTGAATGAGCAAGCGAATCCCCAAATCCTGAGCGCGCCTGGCCAGAAAATCACTACGTCGACCGGTGATAATCGCCACCGCCACACCCGATTTCTGCAACATTTTTATGCCGTGCCCATCTAGCGTGTTGAAGGCTTTGAGTGCTTCACCCTCCGCGCCGAAATAGAGCCTGCCGTCAGTCAACACGCCGTCCACATCCAAGGCCAATAAGCGAATGCCACGGCAGGCGTCGAACAGGGCCGGTTGCTCCAACAAGTTGCCCGCCATGGCTATACCAACCCCGCTTTAATCAGTTGGTGCATATGCAATACGCCTATAGGCTGGGCGCTGGAATTGATCACCACCAGAGCTGTAATGGGCGGCGCCTGCTCCATAAGATGCAAAGCGTGTATGGCCATGGTGTCGGCCTGCACGCTGCGTGGGTTATGCGTCATCAGCTCAGCGATCGCGCTGCGGTGCAGGTCCGCGCCATGGTTAAGCGCGCGGCGCAAATCACCGTCGGTAAAAATGCCTAGAAGGGTGCCCTGCTCGTCAGTGACGGTGGTCATCCCCAAACCCTTAGCGCTCATCTCCCCTAAAGCCTCAAACAGCGGCGTTTGCGGCAGCACATTGGGTACGTCCAAGCCGCCGCGCATCACATCCTCCACCCGCAGCACCAGGCGACGACCGAGGCTGCCGCCTGGGTGTGAAAAAGCAAAATCCTCGGCAGTGAACCCCCGCGCTTCAAGTAGCGCCACAGCCAGTGCATCCCCCATCACCAAGGCTGCCGTGGTGCTAGAAGTGGGCGCGAGATCCAAAGGGCAAGCCTCAGCGCGCACACTCACATCCAAATGGAGGTCGGCGCCTTGCGCCAAGGTGGACTGCGGGTTACCCGTCATGGCGATAATCGGCAGGCCCAATCGCCTTAACATGGGCAGTAAACTGACGATTTCGGGTGAGTTGCCCGAATTGGAAATGGCTAACACTAAGTCACCCGCGGTGATCATGCCAAAATCACCATGACCCGCCTCAGCCGGGTGGACAAAAAAAGCCGGCGTGCCGGTGCTAGCTAAGGTTGCGGCAATCTTGCGGCCAATATGCCCAGACTTGCCAATACCCAAAACGATCACTCGGCCTTGGTTAGCAAACATCAGCCGGCAAACCTGCGCGAACTCCTCGCCTATCCGCGCCTCCAGCTCAGCCACAGCATCGCGCTCCATCACAACGGTGCGGCGGCCGGGGGTTATAAAGTCAATAGAGGTCATAACAGCGCGTCGAGAGGACTAGGCGCGCAATGGTATAGAGATGGACGGAAATTGTCAGCCGCCGCTATGGGGTTCTGGCCGCCTAACTACAGGACGCGCCGCCGGCTACGCAAGGCAAACACCCCTTCATTGACGGCGAAAAAACCCCAGCATCTGATCCAATCCTCGCGCTTGTTCAGCAATGGTTTCGCTCACCGCCGACGCTTCTTCAACTAGGGCCGCATTTTGCTGAGTAATTTTATCCAGCTCGACAAGAGCGATATTCACCTGCGCAATGCCCTGATTTTGCTCTTTTGCACTGAGCAAAATACTGCTCATCATCTCGCTGACCTGGGCCACCTCCTTAACAATCGTCTGCAGATTTTGCCGCGAGGACGCTACCAAGCCCGTGCCGTCCTGCACCTTGTCCCCGGAATCACTAATTAACACCTTAATTTCCCGCGCCGCTGACGCTGAACGCTGCGCTAGGTTGCGCACTTCCGCCGCTACCACCGCAAAACCGCGCCCCTGCTCCCCCGCTCTTGCCGCCTCAACCGCGGCATTTAACGCTAATAAATTGGTTTGAAACGCAATTTCGTCAATCGCTCCAATGATGTTGGCAATGCGGCTGCTAGAAGCCTGAATAGCCTGCATGGCTACGGCGGTTTGCGTTACCGAGGCATCGCCGACGCCAGCCAGTGCACAGGTCTGGGCGGTTAACTGGTTGGCTGCCTGCGCGTTGTCGTGGCTTTTTCTAACCACCTGCATGATTTCCTCCATGGCCGCGGCGGTTTCCTCCAAGGATGCGGCTTGTTCTTCGGTGCGCGCACTCAAATCCGTGGTGCCCGCCGACATTTCCCTCGCGCTGCTAGCGATAGTCGCGCTAGCACTGGCAATCTCGGCAATTACTGCATTTAACTTTTCCTGTGTCGCATTGGCGTCGCGCTTAAGCAGTGAAAATTCGCCTTGATAATCGCGCTCGATGCGCTGCGTTAAATCGCCCTGCGCCATGGCGCCAAAAACGCGAATAATATCCTGCAAGGCCACATTGGTGGTGCTTAATAAAGTATTGAGTCCAAGCCCAATGCGCTGGAAAAAACCGGTTTTATTATCCGTCTGTAATTTATGCGAGAAATCACCGCGTCCTGCGGCAATGATAACTTGATCGATTTCCCGCTCTATCGCCACCTCGGCGGTTCTATCCTGCCATTCCACCACGGCGCCCAAAAATCCGCCGTCCGCCGCACGTATGGGCGTAGCCGCAAAATCAAAGGTAAGGCTGGAAATTTTCAATTGTGTTTTGAAGGAGCTATTCAAGCCGCTAATTAAATTGCGCTGATGTGCGGGGGCACGATGGAAAATATCAATATTTTTGCCTAACAATTGGCTGCTATCAAAATTCGGCAATTGTTTGCGCAGTTCGCCTTCCCCCTCCCTCAATAAAACTGTCAGCGCATGGTTCAAATAGATAATATTGAAATCGTGATCAGCAATCATCACCGAGGTACCGCACACATCCAGCGCTTGCCTCACAATTAAGGCTTTAGTGGCCTGTTCCTGCGCTTCAATCGCCGACTTCCGGGCGAGTTCGCCAGCCGCCGCCACTTCGGCAGCTTGCCGAGCCTGCTCCAGCCTTCCCGCTTCAATTTGGCCCGCCGCCGCGTTAACCCCCGAGACCAACAGCCCTAAATCTCCAGGGTATTGTTGGTGAATCAATTGCGCTGCCCGCCCTTCACTTAAGGCCTGCAGCACCGTATTAATTTGCCGGAACGCCGTGGCGAGATCTTTAATCATGGCATTAAACGCACGCGTAGTGCGGCCAATCTCATCGTTAAAATTGTTACTCAAACTAATATTAAAATTGCCCTGCGCCTGCACGTTAGTAATCAACTGCGCCATATCCAGTACTGGCTTACTCAACAAACGGCTTGAATAAATGGCCACCACAACAATTACTGCAACAATGAGCAACGTCAGCATAATCAATACGTAGCGCAATTGCACAATGGCTTCGAACGCTTCGGCGTGATCGATTTCCGCTAAAATCGCCCAGTGTAAATTGCCAATGATCAGTGGCGCATAGGCCGAAAGCACAGGGTTTTGGTTGTAGTCAATAATTTCGCTGTGGCCGGCGGTGCCTTGCAGCGCCGCTTGCGAACCCTGCGTTTTCACCTTGCCTTTATCCGGGTTAGCGAAGGATGCGGTGACTGTATGAAATTTGGGATCTAAATAGGAGTCGGAGCGCATTAAAAAGTCTCCGCCCACCAAATAGGTTTCACCGGTTTTACCCATGCCGGAACGCTCCTGCATGATGGCATTAATCGGCTCAATGGGTATTTGAATAATCAAAGCACCTACCCGCTCACCACCATTAAAAACAGGAGTGGCGATAAACGCGGCGGGACCATCATACGAAGGGGTGTAGGGTGCAAAATCGACCAAGGTCGATTCTCCCGCTTTTAAAGCCTGACTGGCTTTGTAGACTTGAGCCAACGCCGAATTGGCCCAGGGGCCGCCCTGCAAATTGCTGGCAAAATCCAATTCCTTAAATACCGTATACACCACGTTTGCGGTTTTGGCATCCACTAAAAATACATCGTAATAACCAAATGTCTCCAGCTGACGGCGAAAAATGGGATGATAATTCGCGTGCGCTAGGTGAAAGGCCTGAGCGCCCGGCGCCGTATCAAGCTTGTGTTTTTCGCCTAAGGGATTCTGGTTGTTTTTTATGTACGCGTACTGCAGCTGCGCGCCCGTTGGGTTTACCTTAGCCAAAATAGCTGCCGTATCAACAGCCTTGCTAGCACGTTTTTGATATTCCGCACCAAAAATCTCCCGATAATAGGTGCTCAATTCTGCGGTTTGTCGCTCAACAGTAAGTTCGCTTGGGCCAACCGAATACCGATCAAAGCCCTGCGTAAACGCCAACAAGGCCTGATGGGTTTGTGGGTTAAGGGCCATACTGGTGATTTGGCCGTGTAAATCTTTGAAGTGCTGCTGAATTTGGTTGCTTTTAATTCCTCGCACCGCCTCCAGCTGTTTAAAAACAGAATCTTCCAATTCCTCACTGGCTGTACGGTAGGTCAGGCCCCCCACAACAAGCATGGGAACCAAGCCAACAACCAGCATTAGCCATAACTGTTTACGAGTCAGCGATAAATTTAAAAACCAATTCAGCATGCCGCAAGGTCTCAACAAAAATTGAAGTCGCACTAGTACCGGCTCACCTTGCCAGCGCTCTCCCTGTGATGGATTAGTGGATGCTCCTAGCTGTGCCACCTACCAA
>CAMCXE010000071.1 GCA_945882995.1 Thalassocella blandensis
ATAAATGGCCGAAAGGCCTTGGTCCAACCGATCGCTCACCGCAACGGCTATCAGTTGCTCACCCTCCCAAAACTCCAAGTAGTCAGTCACCCCCCAAGCTCGACACAAAAAGCTGCTGTACTGTTCACGGCTAGGCGGGTACATATCGCCGTCACTGTGCCGCAGGGAAATATACTGCTCATAGAGCCCGAAATGCAGGTCCGTATCAATAGACTGCGCCACCGCTAGACGCAAGTCGCGATTGCGCTGCAAACACCGTTTATGGCGGCGATCCGCCACAAAGTCCTGCACCGGAATGCGCACAGGAATACAAGCATCGCAGCTCGCACAGCGCGGGCGGTAAAGGTGCTCGCCACTGCGCCGAAAACCCAAGTCCGACAACTGGCTGTAAATGTCGGGGGTAATCTCGGCCTTGGGGTCCACAAACAAGGTAGTCGCCTCCTCGCCCGGCAAATAACTGCAAGCGTGGGGGTGAGTGGCGAAAAGTCTAAGGCTGGATAAGTTGGTCACAGGGTATTTGCCGTAAACGAAGTGATGCCCAAGCGGGATGCATCTGTTGAGTTAAGACGGGTGTGGCCAATTGTGCCAAGCGTCTTTCGAACTGAATGCGCGGCAGGTTCTCGGCCCCCATACTGTAAACATGAGCGCTACCGACCTGACAATCGATCAATTCAATACCGAGCTCGGAGGCTAACCACGCTAAAGCCTGTAACGCAACTTTCGAGCCATTAGCGTAAACACTGAACATGGATTCGCCAAAAAATACACGCCCCAAGGCCAGCCCATAGAGCCCTCCCATCAACTCGCTGCCCTGCCAGACCTCAATGGAATGCGCATAGCCCAAGTAATGCAGTTGTTCATAAGCGTCTTTCATGTCGGCGCTGAGCCAAGTGCCGTCTGCGTAGGTGCGAGGTTCAGAGCAGGCTTGGATCACGCGCTTAAATTGGTTGTTGATGGTGACTTGCCAACCGCACTGGCGCAGATGTTTTTTCAAGCTGCGCGACTGGTGAATGCCCGCGGGGCTAAACACGGCGCGGGGATCAGGGCTCCACCATAAAATCGGCTGCCCTTCGCTGTACCACGGGAAAATACCGCGTCTATAAGCCGCAAGCAAACGCGCTGGAGATAAGTCGCCACCCAGTGCCAAAAGGCCATTCGGCTCCCTTAGCGCTTGAATGGAGGGCGGAAACCACGTTGGGTCCGCCCTTAGCCACACTGGCGACACGCGTGTGTTATTTGAGGGCATCCAAGTAACGCTCGGAATCCAGCGCCGCCATACAGCCGGAACCCGAGGAAGTAATGGCTTGACGGTAAATATGGTCAGCCACATCGCCCGCTGCAAATACGCCTTCAATGGTCGTTTGCGTGGCATTACCTTCAGTGCCGCTTTTAACTTTCAGATAGCCGTTGTGCATGTCCAACTGGCCGGCAAAAATTTCGGTGTTCGGCTTGTGACCAATGGCGATAAACACCCCGTTCACTGGAATCTCGCGGGTGCTGCTATCGGTGGTACTTTTCAAACGCACGGCATTTACGCCTTTTTCATCACCCAATACTTCATCCAACTGGCTATTCCAGAGAATAGTCACATTGCCGCCATTGGCTTTGGCCATCAGACGGTCTTGCAGAATTTTTTCAGAGCGCAGGAAGTCGCGGCGATGCACCAAGATCACTTCTTTGGCGATATTCGCCAAGTACAGCGCCTCTTCCACAGCGGTATTGCCGCCGCCTACCACCACCACGGTTTGATCGCGATAGAAAAAACCATCACAGGTGGCGCAGGCACTCACGCCACGGCCTTGAAATGCACTTTCAGAGGGTAGACCCAAGTATTGAGCAGAGGCGCCAGTGGCAATAATCAGCGCGTCGCAGGTATATTCCTCGGAGCCTTTCAGGCGAAACGGACGGTTTTGCAGATCGACTTCGTTGATATGGTCAAAAATAATTTCGGTTTTGAACCGCTCGGCATGCTCTTGCATTTGCACCATTAAATCAGGGCCTTGCAAGTCATGAGTGCCGCCCGGCCAGTTTTCCACTTCAGTAGTCGTGGTGAGCTGACCACCTTGCTGCATCCCAGTGATAACCACAGGCTTGAGATTAGCCCGAGCGGCGTAAATAGCGGCAGTGTAACCGGCGGGGCCAGACCCCAAAATAATCAAACGGTGATGCTGGGTGTTACTCATAATAAATTCCTAAGCTGAGCGGCCGATGAAGTGACGGGCGTGTAACCGCCATAGATTTACCTTGATTAGTGCCGCGCAGTTTATGTGAAATAGCACGCGTTAGCCACGGAACCAGAACACATTTTAGTCGGTAATTTATGCTGCGCTTGCACAAAATCCTCTGAAAATTCAAGCTTTAAGACTGTACAATGACGCAGGTCAAACACCCCTAGCCAAGACAACCACCGGCAGCGATCATTAACAGGCGGTTGAAAAACACCCTTGCTCGGCTTTGGCCTCCTGCGTCGCTCTACCTCCCACACCCATGGGGTCGTAAGTCTGGCTCAGTTAAATTGCCAGTTAAGACAACCCACTAGAGGCACACCTCTTGAAACACTCCGACCCTATTCGCTCAGCCCCACTGGAATTCAAACACAGCCTTGTTGCCAAAATGCTGCGCGAAGGCCTGCTAATCGCCGTGATTTTTGCCTGTGCGTTCCTATTGATGTCACTGGGCAGCTACAGCCGCAAAGACCCAGGCTGGTCCAGTACTGGGCTGAACGAGGTACTGGCTAATGCCGGCGGCCCAGCCGGCGCTTGGTTGGCGGATGTTTTTTTCTCCCTATTTGGAAAAATGGCTTTTCTCTTCCCGTTGATGCTGGCGTGGCAGGTGTTTTTGTTGTTGCGTAACCGCCAACAGATGATATTTGACCCAATTTTACTCGCCCTGCGATTTGTTGGCCTGAGCCTGGTTATGGTAGCCAGCACCGGCATGATGGTGCAGCAGCGTGGCAATGCCAGCAGCGCCCTGCCCTTTTCCGACGGCGGCCTTTTGGGGGACGCCATAGCCCAAGCGGCCGACGGCGCCTTTGGGGAAATCGGCGGCGTGGTGCTGCTGCTGGCGGTGCTGCTGTTTGGCTTGACCATTTTTATGGATATTTCATGGTTCGCCGTGTTCGACAAAATCGGCGGGCTCACACTCAAACTGGTGGCGCGCTTGCAACGCCAGGTGCAACATCAATTGCAACAGCGGGCGGAGCGCGCCGCCGCACTTGCACTGGCGGCGCCAGCTCCCGAATCCACCCCCGACCCAGCTCCAGAGCCCCGCGCCCTGCTAATCACACACAACCGCGATACCGTGGAACCGACGCCCGTCGCACCCAAGCTTGACACCCCACTCGCACAGCTCAAACCCACCAGTAGCAGCGAGCCTGTGAGCGCCAGCAGTTCCTCGCCTTTAGCTCAGCCGCCGAAAATCAAACCCGATATCGCGCCCCGCGAAGCCCCGGAAGTTAAACCCACACTGGTAGTTACCACGCCCCCCAAACCCGTCAGCTTCAGTCCGCGCTTGGAAAAAGAAAAACAACAAGCCCTGTTCGACGAACCCGTGGAAGGTACATTACCCAGCATCACCCTGCTCGACCCGCCCTCCACCGGCGCCAAAAAGGGCTACTCCGCCGAATCCTTGGTCTACATGTCGCGTCAACTCGAAGCCAAACTCAAAGACTTCGGCATAGTGGCGGAGGTTGTCGAGGTGCTGCCCGGCCCAGTGGTCACCCGCTTTGAAATCCAGCCCGCACCCGGCGTAAAAGTCAGCCGCATCACCAACCTATCCAAAGACTTAGCCCGCTCCTTAAGCGTGATCAGCGTGCGGGTGGTGGAAGTGATTCAAGGCAAATCCGTGGTGGGGATCGAAATTCCCAACGAAGTGCGGGAAATGGTGCGGCTTTCAGAAGTTATAGCCTCTTCGCTCTATGACAAATCCAAATCGCCACTCACCATGGCGCTGGGCCACGACATCTCCGGCCAACCCATGATCGCCGACCTCGCCAAAATGCCCCACCTACTGGTAGCCGGCACCACCGGCTCCGGCAAATCTGTGGGCGTTAACGTGATGTTGCTGAGCATCCTCTATAAAGCCTCACCCGAAGAAGTCCGCCTACTGCTGGTGGACCCGAAAATGCTCGAGCTCTCGGTGTATGAAGGCATCCCTCACCTACTTGCCCCCGTAATTACCGACATGAAAGACGCCGCCACCGGACTGCGCTGGTGTGTAGGTGAAATGGAGCGCCGCTACAAACTTATGGCCGCCCTTGGGGTGCGCAACTTGGCTGGCTACAACAAAAAAGTCACCGACGCCGACAAAGCCGGCGAACCCATTGCGGACCCTGTGTGGCGCCCCGACGAAGCCGGCATTGGCATCCAAGAGGCTCCATTCCTCGACCCCTTACCCTACATCGTGGTGGTGATCGACGAATTCGCCGACATGATGATGATCGTCGGCAAAAAGGTGGAACAACTTATCGCCCGTATCGCGCAAAAAGCCCGCGCCGCCGGCATTCACATGATTCTCGCCACCCAGCGCCCATCAGTGGACGTGATCACCGGCCTGATCAAAGCCAACGTTCCCACGCGTATCGCCTTCCAGGTCTCCAGCAAAATTGACTCGCGCACCATCCTCGACCAAGGCGGCGCCGATCAACTACTCGGCCACGGCGACATGCTCTACCTGCCCCCCGGCACCAGCCTGCCGGTGCGTATCCACGGCGCCTTTGTGGATGACCACGAAGTGCACAAAGTTGTCGCCGACTGGAAAAAACGCGGCGCCCCAAACTATTTAGACGAAATTTTCAGCGAAGCCACAGACAGCATCAGCGTACCCGGCTACAGCAGCGAAGACGGAGAATCCGGCGGCGACGGCGAGTCAGACGCCCTGTACGACGAAGCCGTGCAGTTTGTCTTGGAAACGCGCAAAGCCAGTATTTCCTCCGTGCAACGCAAACTGCGCATCGGCTACAACCGTGCGGCTAGGTTAATCGAGCAGATGGAACAGTCCGGCGTGGTGAGCGGCATGAGCAGCAATGGAAACCGAGAGGTTTTGGTGCCGCCTAGGCATTAGGAAGTGGCCCTAATTTCGGGATTTTCGCCTAGCCAAAATGCTTACCAACGTTACAACCACAACTCTGCCGAAGCGGGACCAACCCGTTTTTTGGCCGAGTGGAGAGGCGATTTTGAGGGGCAAATGGACCGGACGTCCATTTGAGCTGTGACGGGACAGGATGTCACGCCACGGCGACCCTCAAAATCGCCTCGGAGGGAGGGTATTTTTGCGTAGCAAAAACCAAAAAGTCGGGTGCCGTTTCTTTTGGTTACTTTTCTTTGGGCAAGCAAAGAAAAGTGACTCGCCCAGGAGGGCGAAATAAAGGCCAAAATTCACTCGAGAAATCAATTTTGCGTCTAACTCAAACATTAGCTGCAAGGGCTGGCAGCCCTCACTAGCTATCGACTGACCGCTACAGGTTTGCTCAGCTGCCAAGTCCGCAGCGCGGCTCAAGACGGAGCGCGCCCTAGAGTGCCTCCCAACATAAATCCACACTCATACCAGCTAATCCCCAAACCACTTACCGGATGACAGAACCCGCCAAAACCCACAGAATCCACCCCTTTCAATCCCACGAGAATTCTCCATGCGCCTATTCACCAGCTTGCTCCTTCTAGCCCTAAGCACCCAAGCACTAGCCGATGCCAGTCAAAACCTCACCCAACAGCTACAAAAAATGGACAGCCTGCAAGGAGATTTTGCGCAGACGATAACGGACAACAAAGGCAAAACCCTACAAACCACCACAGGGCAGTTCACCATCAAACGCCCCGGCTATTTTTTATGGCAAACCCACTCCCCCAACGAACAGCTGGTGGTGGGCAACCCGCAGAAACTTTGGGTGTACGACCCAGATTTAGAGCAGGTAAGGGTGCGCCCACAAAACACCAAAACCGATAACAGCCCGGCGCGGCTGCTCAGTGGTGACTTTGCCAGCCTTGCGCCACAGTTCGAGGTGAAGGAGAACACCCAAAACAAAACGGATAACTTCACACTCACCCCCAAAAACAAGGATGCCGAGAACTTTTCCCAGATTCAGTTTGGTTTTGAGGATGGCAAGCTGGCCACTATGTCGTTTGTGGATAAACTCGGCCAACAAACCGCCTTGAGTCTGAAAAACACCAAAAGCAACCTGCCGCTGGACATCAAAATATTCACCTTCGAAGCCAAACCCGGCACCGACGTAATTCAGAATGACTGAAGACCTATTTGATGTGCCGGACCAAAGTGGCCAGCCACTCGCGGCGCGTATGCGGCCCCGCGAATTGGCGGAATATGTAGGCCAAGACCATATTCTGGGGCCGCACAAACCGCTGCGCGACGCGGTGTTGCGCGGCCAGCTGCATTCCATGATTTTATGGGGGCCACCGGGCGTGGGCAAAACGTCGCTGGCGCGGCTACTCAGCCACCATGTGCAGGCCAATTTCCGGCCCCTGTCCGCGGTATTAGCGGGGGTAAAAGATATTCGCGAGGCGGTGAGCAAGGCGCAGAGCGACAAAAAAATCTGCGGGCGGAAAACCGTACTCTTTATCGACGAGGTGCACCGCTTCAACAAAGTTCAGCAGGACGCCTTTTTGCCCTATGTGGAAGACGGCACGGTAATTTTTGTGGGCGCCACCACCGAAAACCCCTCGTTTGAAGTGAATAACGCCCTGCTGTCCCGCTGCCGTGTGTATGTGCTGAAAAATCTGGAGCCCGCGCACATTGCGCAATTGCTGCGCCACGCCTTACAGGACCCAGAGCGCGGTTTGGGGGGGCGCCAGCTGCGCCTAGCGCCGGACGCGGAAAAAATGCTGCAACAAGCCGCCGACGGCGACGGACGACGCAGTTTGAATTTGTTAGAAATCGCCAGCGATTTAGTGGAAGACGGCGAGGAAATCAGCGCCGACACCATCGCGCAAATTCTGGCCAGTGACTTACGCCGCTTCGATAAAGGCGGCGATATTTTTTACGAGCAAATCTCCGCGCTGCATAAATCCATGCGCGGTTCGGACCCCAACGCCAGCCTTTACTGGTTTACCCGCATGCTAGACGGTGGCTGCGACCCGCTGTACATCGCTCGCCGCTTGGTGCGTATGGCCAGCGAGGATATTGGCAACGCCGAGCCGCGCGCCCTGCAGCTAGCCTTGAATGCGTGGGATGTACAGGAGCGCCTAGGCAGCCCAGAAGGCGAACTGGCCATGGCCCAAGCCTTGGTGTTTATGGCCGCCGCGCCCAAAAGCAACGCGGTGTATATGGCCTACAAGGCGGCTAAAGCCGACGTACAACAACTACCCAGCTACGAGGTGCCGGTACATTTGCGCAATGCCCCCACGGGGCTTATGAAGTCCCTTGGTTACGGCCACGCCTACCGCTACGCCCATGACGAGCCAGAGGCATTTGCCGCCGGCGAGGTGTATTTCCCTGACGCTATGGCGCCGCGCGACTATTATCAACCGGTGGAGCGCGGCTTAGAAATTCAAATTGCGCAAAAATTGCGTAAACTGGCGGACCTGAACCGACAGGCACAATCCACTCCCAATACCAGCCACGCATCGCTGAACGAGAGCAACCCATGAACTGGTTAGCGGTAGCACTTGGCGGCGCCATTGGCTCCATAGCCCGCTACGGTCTAAGTTTGCTGATAGTGCCGCAAGCCGGCAAATTCCCATGGGCCACTTTAGTGGCCAATATGATCGGCTGTTTTTTAATGGGTGTGTTTTACGGTTTGATCGTCGCTCGGCAAATTTGGCCCGGCGAAATGCGCCCTTGGTTAATGGTGGGCTTGTTAGGCGGTTTAACCACCTTTTCATCATTTGCGTTAGAAAGTGTTGTGTTATGGCACGGCGGTTTTAACACCACGGCCATAAGTTATGCAGCAAGCAGTGTGCTGCTGAATTTTTTGCTGGTTGGGGTCGGCTATTTTTTGGTCGAACATTATTTTTTAATTAAATAAATAACGAGTCTTTATGTTAGATCCTAAATATTTTCGCAGTAACTTGGCCGACTTAACCACTGCCATGGCCAAACGCAATTTTAAATTGGACGTAGATGGCATAATCGCGCTAGAAGAAAAGCGCAAAACCGTGCAGCAACGCAGCGAGCAATTGCAGCAGGAACGCAACAGTACCTCCAAAAAAATTGGGCAAGCCAAAGCCAAAGGCGAAGATGTACAATCCCTACTGGACAGCGTGGAACATTTAAAAGCCGCGCTGGCCACTGCCGAAACCGAATTAGCGGCGGTACAACTTGAATGGGATAATTTGGTAAGTAGCGTACCCAATATTCCCGCCGAGGAAGTGCCCGCCGGCAAAAGCGAAGACGACAATGTGGAAGTGCGCACATGGGGCACACCGCGCCAATTCGATTTTACAATCAAAGACCATGTAGACCTAGGCGAAGCCACGGGTGAATTGGATTTTGCCGTGGCGGTAAAAATTACTGGCTCACGTTTTTGTGTATTAACAGGCGGTTTGGCGCGTTTACACCGCGCACTGATACAATTCATGTTGGACACCCACACTCAAGAACACGGCTATCAAGAAGTGTATGTGCCCTTTATGGTGAATAAGGAATCCTTGTTTGGTACTGGCCAGCTGCCAAAATTCGAAGCAGACTTATTCAAACTCACTGACGATCGCGAATTTTATTTAATCCCTACTGCTGAAGTTCCAGTCACCAATTTGTTGCGCGACGAAATTGTGGACATGCAAAACCTGCCCATTAAATTTACCGCGCACACCCCCTGCTTTCGCTCTGAAGCGGGCAGCTACGGGCGCGACACCCGCGGCATGATTCGTCAGCACCAATTTGAAAAAGTCGAGCTGGTGCAATTTGTCCACCCAGAACAATCCGACGCCGCACTAGAAGAATTAACCGGCCATGCCGAAGCGATTTTGCAAAAACTCGGCCTGCCTTACCGCACGGTAATTTTATGCACCGGCGACATGGGTTTTGGCTCGGCAAAAACCTACGATATTGAAGTCTGGATTCCCTCACAAAATAAATACCGAGAAATCTCCTCCTGCAGCAGCTTCCGCGATTTCCAAGCACGCCGCATGAAGGCGCGTTTTCGCAACACCGAAACCGGCAAACCCGAACTACTCCATACCCTTAACGGTTCCGGCCTAGCGGTGGGGCGCACGCTGGTAGCCATTATGGAAAATTACCAAAATGCCGACGGCAGCATCACCGTGCCCGAGGCTTTGCGGCCCTATGCTGGCGGTCTTGACGTTATTTACAGTTAACATGGATTATTTGCCGCTATTCCACAACCTGCGCAACCGCCCCTGTTTATTAATTGGCGGCGGTCAAATTGCCTTGCGCAAAGCGCGGTTGCTAATAGCGGCGGGCGCTCAGGTGCGCGTGTTAGCGCCCGAGGTTCTGCCTGAATTAGCGGCATTAATTCAAGGCGCAAATGGCCACATTGTACTGGCCGAATACGCCCCACAGCATTTAGACCAGATGGCGTTAGTGGTGTGCGCCACGGACAATCACCACATAAACCAGCAGGTTTCACAGGATTGTTTTGCGCGGTTTTTGCCGGTGAATGTGGTGGATTCCCCCGAGCTGTGCAGCGTGATTACCCCAGCGATTGTGGACCGTAGCCCAGTGATGATCGCCTTTAGCAGCGGTGGCGAAGCCCCTGTGATGGCGCGCATGCTGCGCGCGAAAATCGAAAGCGTCATCCCCGCCAGTTTTGGCCAGCTGGCACAATTAGCCAGCAAATTCCGCGAAAAAGTTAAAGCCGCCTTTGATGACGGCGATAAACGCCGCCGTTTTTGGGAAGCGGTACTGGGCGGCACAATTGCCGAAAAAGTATTGTCTGGCAATATTGCGAGCGCTGAGGCCGATTTAGAACAATTACTCCAAAACCCGAGCGTAGAAACCCGCGGCGAAGTCTACTTAGTGGGCGCAGGCCCCGGCGATCCCGATTTATTAACCTTTAAAGCCTTGCGTTTAATGCAGCAGGCCGAAGTCGTGCTCTACGACCGTTTGGTGTCCCCACCGATTATGAATTTGGTGCGCCGCGATGCCGAACGCATTTACGTGGGCAAACGCCGACACGACCATGCCGTGGAGCAAACGCAAATTAACCAGATGCTGTTGGAATTAGCGCAACAGGGTAAGCGCGTATTGCGCCTCAAAGGCGGTGACCCGTTTATTTTTGGGCGCGGTGGTGAAGAAATTGAATTACTAGCGGAACACGGTATTCCCTTCCAAATTGTACCGGGTATTACCGCCGCATCTGGCTGTGCGGCCTATGCAGGCATTCCCCTCACCCATCGGGATTACGCACAATCCGTGCGCTTTATTACCGGCCATTTAAAAGATGGCAGCTTTAATTTGCCCTGGACCGAACTGATTAGCAATCAACAAACTCTGGTGTTCTATATGGGGCTGGTTGGATTGCCGACAATTTGCGCCGAATTAATTCGCCACGGCAAACCCCAAAACACGCCTTGCGCGCTGATTGAAAAAGGCACCCTGCCCGAGCAAAAAGTGCATTTAGGGGATTTAACAAGCCTGCCGGAATTAGTGAAAAACACCGAAATTCACGCGCCCACGCTGTTAATTATTGGGCCTGTGGCAAGCCTGCATAAGAAGCTAGCTTGGTTTGGAGGCTCTGCGCCTAACTGACTCCCCGAAAAACCGCTTTAAGGGCACCTCCGAAAATTCACTTTTCGCGCTCTCCCGGAGTTATTTTCGTGCTCAGTCGGCCATTTATACTGGGCTGCATAAAATCCTTCCCTCCGCGCGAAAATGCCTTGCTGTCATCGCGCAAATTAAATTTCCGGAGGTGCCCTTAACTTCCCGCCTTGCCGGGCTCGATTGTGGCCAAAATTTGCTGCGCAGTCTGCGGGGGTATTTCACCCGTCAACACTAAGCTATAGGCCTTATTTTCAGCCGTAAAGCCAGACATTAACGCCAGCGTAGCGCCGCGCATCGCCAAGCCACGGCGCACCCCTTCCAGGCTGGCAACAGGTTTAATAAATACCGAGAAGGACGCAATACCATCGGTATAGGTCAAGATTTCCTGCTGGTCCTGAGGATGCTCAACTTGTGCCAGTACAAACCCGGATGGCAACCAGCCCAGCGACCAACGCGCCGGCTCCTGGGCAGACTTGGCGCAAGGGCTGGACTGCGGAGTTAAGGCGAGATACTGCCGAGTAATCGGTGCTAGGTCTTGTTCGTTAATGGGTGGCTCCAGCTGCAGCTCCACAAATTGCAGCCGTTCCAGCACCTTTTGTTGTGCAGAGGTGCTGAGCCACATTAAAGGCAGGCCCGAAATATTATCGATGGCCAAAGTAAGACCATAGCGGTCGTCATCCTTGGGCGCAATTTGCACCAACGATGCAACGCGCCCCGCCACGCGCTCTTCGCCGCGAATATAGAAATGGTAATGCTGATTAAGCCTCACTCCGGCATCGGTAGCCGCGGAGGGCGCAAACACACCACCGCGCAACAAAAAACCACCCGTATTCACACAGCTGGTTGGGCGCCCTTTGCGCACCACCTCCCGGCTTGGGCCGCTCAGGTGCTGCAACCGCTCATATTCCAAGCCGTCGCGCACCACATGTACAACCTCTAGGGTGTCCAATGCGCCGCCATATTCGTAGGTGAATCGCCCGCGATAATTGCGCTCTTGCACGGCTTGAGACAGCTGCCGGAGTAGGTCGTCCACCGTTGAGAGCGTGTCCATCCCATGACTTGCCGGCGCCGCTAGCGTCAAACCGGTCAAAAAAAAGGCTTGCCGGCCAGCGCTGCGCAAGACCGACAAGCCTCGAGAGGCTTTAAAACACCACAACATGGCTTACTCCTTGGGAGTTTGCGTGCCGTTCATAGAAGAAACCCGCGCAAATGGCAAAATACCTAGGCTGCCGTTGCCGCTGGCACGGGCCGCGTGATCAATGAGTAACTGATTAAGCTCTTGCTGTAATTGGGCATCATTACGCCAATTTTGGTTGGGCACGCCTATAGGCTGAAGGCTAGTGGCGCCATTGCTATGGCGAATGGCGGCACCATTAGTGCTAACGGTGCGGGCATCTGGCAGGGGCAATGCAAAACCGGCCGGAGCTTCTTGGGTGGGGGTGGCTTCACCTAGGCTGGCCACGGCTGTGGCAACGGGTAAGGGTTGTGCACCAGGAACCACCTGCATATTCCCGTCCTGCACAGCAGGCGCACTGGCCAAAGGCGCCGACGCGGGGGCGCCGGTAAATTGCTTGGCCCCCAACAACACCGCCAAGGCCACAGAAGCTGCTAGAGCCGATTTGCCGAACACGTTTTGCCAACGCGACTTAGCGCCAACGGAGTGTAACTTTTCCTCAGCTACGGCCGCAGCTACGGCGGCGCTGATGTCGAGAGAAATATTCATGGGTTTGGCGCCGCGCATAATCTCGCCAGCCAAGTGATATCGCCGCCAATTGGCTGCCAAGCATTCATCCGACTCTAGGGCCTTAATCAGGCGGCGCAATTCAAGCTCTCCCGCTTGATTGTCGGCCAATGCAGAAAGCGATTCACGAAGCTGCTCATTTGCGTTTTGCGTCATAACATTGGTACCCAACAGTAATGTGATGGAGGACTCTACACCACGAGCGGACTCGTGCTGAACGAATTAAAACAAGGCTATTTTTATTCCAATCTAACCAGCGCCCTTGACTCTGGGGTCTGACTCAAGGATCCATCAGTTGTTCCCGCCTCTGTGGGAATTTTCACAGCAGCGGCGCCATTTGCCTATCAATGGCCTCCCGCGCTCGGAAAATACGCGAGCGCACAGTGCCAATTGGGCAGCCCATTACCTCGGCGATCTCTTCATAGCTCAGCCCATCCAACTCGCGCAAGGTGATGGCGGTGCGTAAATCGGGGGGCAAGTCGTTAATGGCCTTATTCACCACGGACTCTAGCTGATCCCGCATCAACTGATTTTCGGGGGTTTCGATGTCGCGCATATTGTCGGAGTCTGACAAAAATTCGGCATCTTCAATATCGATATCCGATGAAGGGGGGCGCCGCCCGCGGGATACCAAATTATTTTTGGCAGTATTAATCGCAATGCGGTACAGCCAAGTATAAAACGCACTCTCGCCACGAAAATTGGGCAGCGCCCGATAGGCTTTAATAAAAGCTTCTTGTGCCACGTCTTGTACTTCAGCGTGGTCGCGAATAAAACGGCTAACCACCGCCATAATGCGGTGCTGGTATTTTAAAACTAATAAATCAAAAGCTTTTTTGTCGCCCGCTTGCACGCGGCCAACCAAGAGTTGATCTGCATCTGGAGCAGATTGCTCAATCATTTACTGCTCTCCAATTTTCAATGGGGACCGGCCCTGACGCCCGCCAAAATACGCCGGGCCAAAGTTGCCCAGCAAGGGTGAAGCAAAGGTGTCAGCCAAGTTTACCCTAGAAACCTCCGTTGAATCACCAAGGTCTGCACACCCCCTTGGCGAGCCTAGCAAAAGTTAAAAATGACGACCATCCCACTCGGCTGCCCCTAATTTTTAACTTTCACCGAACGCTCCAATGGATTACACAGCGTGTTAGCGCTCAGCTGAGCCTTCTCGGTTTAACAGACCGTTAAGCTTCACTGCACAAAATTTAAAAGAATCTGTTGTACCACGAGTGGCAGTTTACTTGCCAATACACCAGCAAATAACTAAGCCATTCAATGGCTTGTGAGCCCTAGACCAGCCTCAAGTTGCAAAGTTCAGCGCCACACACGGATAATCCTAGAAACCTCAGTTGGATCACCAAAGTCTGCGCACCCCCTTGGAGCGCCTAGCAAAAGTTAAAAATCACGAACAACCAACCAGGTTGCCCGTGATTTTTAACTTTTGCTAATCACAACAATGGATTACACAGCTTTTTGGCGCCCAACTGAGGTTTCTAGGATAATCTACCCACATCCGCTGTACGCTAACCCGCGTATGCAGCTGGCCATCCACAAAAAGGTAACCCCCTAGTGACTCAAACGGTTCGAAAATCCTCCGATGTTTTGGTGATTGGCAGCGGCGCCGCCGGCCTCACCTTAGCACTTCAACTGGCCAAACAAGCCAGCGTTACCGTACTTAGCAAAGGTAAAATGACCGAAGGGTCCACTTGGCATGCGCAGGGTGGCATAGCGGCAGTGCTGGACGACGAGGACAGCATCGAATCCCATGTGGCGGACACCCTAGCCGCGGGCGCCGGCCTCTGCCACGAAGACGCCGTACGCTTTACCGTATCGCGCAGCAAACGCGCTATCCAATGGCTGATCGACCTGGGAGTTGATTTCACCCGCGCCGACTCCGGCCCCAACCAGTTTCACCTCACCCGCGAGGGCGGGCACAGCCACAGGCGTATTATTCACAGCGCCGACGCCACCGGCAAAGCGGTACACAGTACCCTAGTGGAACAAGCGCAAGCCAATCCGGCCATCGATTTGCTGGAGAACTTTATTGCCGTTGACTTGATACGCCAAGCCGACCCCTGCAGCAAAAAAATGCGCTGCGTGGGCGCCTATGTGTATAACCGCGAAGCCGATGCCGTGGAGTGTTTTACGGCAAAAGTGGTGATTCTAGCCACGGGTGGCGCCAGCAAGGTTTACTTGTATACCTGTAATCCCGACAGCGCTAGCGGCGATGGTAGTGCTATGGCTTGGCGAGCCGGTTGCCGCACCGCCAACATGGAATTTAATCAATTCCACCCTACGTGCCTCTATCACCCACTGGGCAAATCCTTTTTGCTCACCGAGGCACTGCGCGGCGAAGGCGCCGTGTTAACGCTGCACAGCGGCGAACGCTTTATGCACAATTTTCACCCCTTGGCCGAATTAGCCCCGCGAGACATAGTCGCACGAGCCATCGACCATGAGATTAAGCGCCTAGGCAGTGACTATGTGCTGCTCGACATTAGCCATAAACCCGCCGAATTTATTCAGCACCACTTCCCCACCGTCTGGCAGAACTGCCTGAAATTCGGTTACGACATTACCGCTGAACCTATTCCCGTAGTGCCAGCCGCGCACTACACCTGTGGTGGCGTGGTGGTAAATGAACACGGCCATACCGATTTAAAAAACCTTTATGCCATCGGCGAGACCTCCTTCACCGGCCTGCACGGCGCCAACCGTTTAGCCAGCAATTCATTATTGGAGTGTATTGTTTACGCGCAATCCGCCGCCGAAAAAATCAGTGCGGAATTAGCCGACATTCCAGAGCCATTACCACCTCGGGAATGGGACGAATCTCGCGTTACTAATTCAGACGAAGACGTGGTGATTTCCCACAACTGGAACGAGCTGCGCCATTTTATGTGGGACTATGTAGGTATTGTGCGCACGCATAAACGTTTAGAGCGCGCCTCTAACCGCATTCGCTTACTGCGCAAAGAAATTCAAGAGTATTACGCCAATTACAAAGTGAGTAACGATTTAATCGAATTGCGCAATTTGGTGGTGGTAGCGGAATTAATTATTCGCTCGGCCATGCAACGCAAAGAAAGCCGCGGCTTGCATTATTCGCTGGACTACCCAGAAACCTCCGACATTGCGCGGGATACTATTTTAGTGCCAATGAATTTTGCAGATCAGGAGGTATTTGTGCATGGGGGCACTGGGGTGTGACGAACAGCTGAAATCTTCAGCTGCGGTGTTTTTTAAGAAAAAATGGGCGCAGGTATGGATACGGACATGGATAGCAATGCAACAAGCGCCCTGTTTTACCCTACCCAAACAGGGGTGCTCACAAAACTTAACGCCCGAAAGGCAACTTATGTTGGATAGCCCGGTAAATGGCCATGCCCGCTAACATCGAGGCCACAAACAGCACAGGGCTTAGGGATAATTTGGCCAAAGAAACTATCGCCGGCCCAGGACAATACCCGCCCAGCGCCCAGCCGATACCAAATAATGCCGAACCCAAAAACAATGACGCGGTAAGTTGGTTTTTTACCGGTATTTGATACGCAACCGCCAAAACAGGCTGTTTGAATTTAGGTTTAAGTAAAAAAATATAGGCCGCGTGCAAACCTATAGCCCCCACCATCACAAACATAAGGCTGGGATCCCAGGCGCCAAATACATCTAAAAAACCCAAAATTTTTTGTGGCTGTGTCATGCCTGCCACACTCAAGCCAATGGCAAACAACACACCAACCAGCAATGCACTAAAACTATTTTTCCACGTCATAAATACCCCCTATTAACCCCAAAAAATCCGCTTAACCAACACCGTAATTACACCGGCCGTAATAAACGTTATGGTGGCCACCACAGAACGGATAGACAAACGACTAATACCACACACACCATGACCACTGGTGCAACCGCCGCCCATAACCGCGCCAAAACCCACCAAAAGCCCTGCCACAATAATCAGCGGGTAAGCCGTACCCGTGGTGTCCACAAAACTCGCCGGCCAAAGGTCCTGCATCAGCAGCCCCCCCGCCACAAGACCAACCACAAAACAGAGGCGCCACACCCAATCGCCAGCCGAAAATGTAAACAGACCATTAACGATACCGCTAATACCGGCAACACGACCGTTCAAATGCATCATCAGGGTAGCCGCCACCCCAATAATTCCTCC
>CAMCXE010000072.1 GCA_945882995.1 Thalassocella blandensis
CACCATCTACCACTTCATCCATGCGCTTTTGTAAAAGCCCCGTTTTATCTTTGGCTAGCAACACATCCCATTTGTTGCCCCACAACACTTTAATTACGTTCCAGCCGGCGCCGCGGAATACACCTTCGAGCTCCTGCACAATTTTACCATTGCCGCGCACGGGTCCATCCAAGCGCTGTAAATTACAATTAATCACAAAGATAAGATTTTCTAACTGCTCTCGACCAGCCAGTGAAATGGCACCCAGTGTTTCAGGTTCGTCACATTCGCCATCGCCTAAAAATGCCCAAACTTTACGATCTCCACGGGCCGCTAGGCCGCGTGCGGACATATACCGCATCACATGCGCTTGATAAATAGCCGATATTGGGCCCAAGCCCATAGAAACGGTAGGAAATTGCCAATAATCAGGCATTAGCCAAGGATGGGGATAAGAGGACAGCCCATTGCCGTCTACTTCGCGACGGAAATTGTCTAGCTGCTCTTCAGAAATTCGCCCCTCTAAATAAGAGCGTGAGTACATGCCGGGGGAGCTATGCCCCTGAAAATAAATTAAATCGCCGGGTTGTTCGCCGTCGTTGCCGCGAAAGAAATAATTAAATCCAACATCATACAAAGTCGCAGCCGAAGAAAAGGTGGCAATGTGGCCGCCCAAACCTTCGTCATTATCATTGGCCCGCATAACCATGGCCAGCGCATTCCAGCGCGTTAAACAGCGGATACGCCGCTCTAACCCAGCGTCGCCTGGCATTTTTTGCTCGGCCGCTACGGGAATGGTATTGCAATAGGGGGTGATGATCGCTGACGGCAGTCTTACGCCGGATTGAGTTGCAGCATGTGCCAGTTTCGCCAGCAGATAACTTGCACGCTCAGAACCGCCAAAACGAATAACGGATTCCAGAGCATCGAGCCACTCTCGGGTTTCGAGAGCATCAATTTCCTCAAGCATTAAAGCCTCCAATTCTGCTGCGCATATACACAGCGTTGAATGAAAAACAGAAAACACAAAACCACACAGGCAAATATTGCAAATGGCGTTCTATATTCCGCGGTGAAAAAAGCACTTAAATTCACAACCACAGAGGCGATTGCAAAACAAATGAAGCGCGACAACCAGTTGGAGATTGGGGGAAAGACCACGCAACCAAATCCAGTTGTTTCCTAACAAATCGAATGTTCAAGCCCAAGCGAATACAGGCAAGAAGGTGGGCGTAATCCAACACCCAATGCCAGTTCACTAAGATGTTAATCGAACCATGGCGTGGCCCTAGCGGCACCATCACCGAGGTGGAGCAACCAAGCAAGACGTCACGATTCTACACACTTGAAAATGAATAATCTAGCCGACCGCAGAGCTGCAGTGCAGCATTGGCGCTAGCTACAGTGAGGTTATCGCACTATGGCACAATACAATTTTTGAGTGCGAATAGGTTTTATTGTATGTAGGTAGGGATTTCTAATAATTGCCAAAAACACAAACGTGGCTAGGTTGACCCAGCCCGACAACAAAATCCAATTCATCGGCAACCAGTTTTGCACTAGCACGCACTGAAAAACCGCCAATTTGCGGCTTTGCAGCATAGAATTTATACCCACAAAAGGCGCCTTCTGAGCAAGCCAACACCCGATCCGCAAGCCATGGCGCCGCAGAAACCGATCACTGCCAACCCAGAAGTCATTGCTGCACGTGCACAATATCTGCACGGGTCAACAGGCGCTTTACGCCCAAGGGAGAAACACAATTCACACGGCTACCGACCATGACACAGGCAACCGAACCCGAAGGCACTCAATTCCCACCCGAACCACTGACCTCAATGCTTGTTTTCACAAAAAAAACCAGCGTTTACACTCTAGCGAAAACACTTGGCGGTAGCGAGCTGGCCAAGTGTATTTTCGACGACCGATTTAAATCATGCGCTTGTCGAAGGCTTGGCAAATGCGCGCGCCGCGCCCACGGACAATTTATCCCTCTGTATTTTTCCACGACTAAAATACTCGGCGTAATTTTCAGGGCAACTCGGGAATTTTATTTTCGCGATGATCGCAAGGCAGTTTCGCGCGGAGGCAGGGAGTTTATGCGGTATAAATGACCGACTGAGTACGAAAATAACGCAGCGAGGGCGCGAAAAGTGGATTTCCCGAGGTGCCCTAAAAATTAAACAAGGCGAATGATGCTGAATAATGCAGCGGTACCATTCATCATCAAAAATACTCAGGTGTTGCCACCTTTTTTCCATAGATAGGCGAATACGCCATCAATATCCTCAACAGACACCAGACTGTGCGGACTTAAGCGTGCAAAGGCCTGGCAATCACGCACCGACCCTCGGTCCGTCGCAAGCACACGCAGATATTGCCCCACCTCCAGCCCATGTAAGGCAAGCTTGGTTTTCAGTAACGGCAGTGGACAGGCCAAGCCACGAGCGTCCACTTCCACTATCACTGCCTCAACCAGCGCAGGACTAGGCGGCTTGGATGGGGTGGAACCTGCCAAATCTGGCGCGCTAGGATCGATACTTTCTGTCAAAATTTTTACCTTTCGGGAGATACAAGGGTAAGCCGCCTAACGGAAAGGACGTGCTGTCAATACAACATGCGCTCCATAGGCCAACCATGTTAAACCCGGAACCCTCCGTGGAGCGCCAAAAAACGGTTTAATCCATGGTTGATTCACGAGGGTTCTAGGTTAAGGCAACCGGGCAAGCGCCACGTTCACGTGAACTCGGTTCCGGCTGGTGCGTGGCTACTAAGGCCACAGCAAAAACATTAAACTGACGCACTTTCTTCTGCCTTGATGGTCCGAAGCCCACAGGTCATGCCGCGCAAGTAGACGCTCTTAAGAGGGCGGATCTGCAGCGTCGGTGTATTCTAATCCTATACCCAACTGAAAGGCGCAATTGTGTCGCAGCCGGCAATCACCTCCTCCGTAACACTTTCGACCCTTGCTGCCTTCAAGGCACGAGCGCAACAAGGCCTATTCCGTCCCATGTTTTTGGCATTAAGCTTAAGCGTATTGACATCAACCTACACGCAAGCCGCGAGCGACATACAACTGCCCGATCTTGGTGATGCCGGAGGCGGATTCATGACGCCGGCGCAAGAATACGAGCTGGGACAAAAAGTATTGCGCATGTACCGCAGTAATTTGCCCCTCTCAGAGGACCCGTTTTACGAAGTCTATCTCGAAAAACTACTGCAACGTATTGTTATTGCCAGCCCTCTGAAAGATAAGCGCATAGAGCTTTTGGTCATCGCAGACCGCAACCTGAACGCATTTGCCGCCCCAGGCGGAATTGTGGGGGTTAATACCGGTACATTTTTAATAGCCAATAACGAAGCCGAACTCGCCTCCATTCTCTCCCACGAGCTCGCCCACTTAAGCCAACGCCACTTCGTACGCACACAGCAAAATCAAGCGACTAACGCCATGCTTAGCGCGGCCGGGATTTTGGGTAGTATTATTTTGGGTGCCGCGGCAGGTGCCGATGCCGGCATGGCCGGCATTACCGCCGTACAAGCCGGCTCGATGCAGGCACGACTGACTTTCAGCCGGGAAATGGAACAAGAAGCCGACCGCATCGGTATGGAGACTTTGGTGGCTGCCGGTTATGACGCGCAAGCCATGCCGGCAATGTTCGAAGTCATGCAAACTAACTCGCGCTACCGCACTAAAGTGCCGGAATTTTTGTTAACGCATCCGCTCACGGAAAGCCGTATTTCAGACTCAAAAAATCGCGCAGATCACTACCCGCGCCGCCCTCCATCCAAAGATGTCGACTTTCAAATACTGCGCGCACGGGTGATACTGGAAAATGAAGATAGCCCACAATTTGCGGTGAAACGATTTACCGAGGAATTAAAAGGCAACACCTTATCATCCCTAAGTGCGCGCTACGGTTTAGCCATAGCACTGACCAAGGCCAACGAACCCGAAAAAGCGCAGTTAGTCGTACAGGAGCTCGACAAAGACTACCCCAACATGACTGCCATTATCGTGGCCAAAGCCGATATAGAAGCAAAAAAACAGCATTTCGAACAAGCCGTTATTATTTTACAAAATGCGCTTAAAACACAATCTGGAAACCACATTTTAACCATTCGCCTAGCGGAATTACTGATGGAATCTGGGCGCTACGCCGAATGCGAAAAACTACTCATAGCCCACGCCAAACTCAACCCCAAAAACCCTTACACTTGGTATTTACTCGCCGAGATCCATGGTTTAGCAGGGCACATATTGGAAGTTCACAAAGCTCGCGCCGAATATTTTATTTTGCACGGCATTTACGACAAGGCGGAAATACAATTACGCAATGCATTAAAATTAATGGGCGATGACTTTCAAGGACGCGCGCGCATTGAGCAGCGCTTGATCGATGTAAAAAATCTCCAGCGTGAGAAAATTGGGCGCGGCTAAAATCGTGGGCTTCACCACCACCTAGCAACCTCTGCCTGACGCCAAAAAGGCCGTGTCATCCGTTGGTGTGATTAGTGAAAATCAAAAGCAGCGGGCGGCGGCCTGCGCTAACCGTTATCCTAGAAACCTCAGCTGGATCACCAAAGTCTGCGCACCCCCTTGGCGCGCCTAGCAAAAGTTTAAAATCACGAACAACCAACCAGGTTGCCCGTGATTTTTAACTTTTGCTAATCACACCAATGGATTACACAGCTTTTTGGCGCCCAACTGAGGTTTCTAGGATTATGATTCAACCGAAGTTTTTAGGATAACCCAAGGTCAGAGCTCGGCCAATCAAGCCCTGTATTTACGCGGGGCCACTGCAGGCAATCCACAGCCCCAAATTGATTGTTCCAGCCATTGCATACTCGCTGCGGCAGGCATGGGATGCCCCATAAAAAAGCCCTGCGCACTGTTACAACCCAGTGCAACCAACTCATCGTAGACTTCCTGAGTTTCAACACCTTCGGCCACAACCTGCAAGCCCAAATTATGGGCCAAATGTATCGTCGAATTAACGATAATTTGATCTTGTTTATCATCCAGCATGGCGCGAATAAACGAATAATCAATTTTTAATGCCTGCACCGGTAAACGCTTGAGATAAGCCAGCGAGGAATATCCCGTGCCGAAATCGTCTATGGACAGGGTTATGCCGAGCTGATTGATTCTTTCCAAAATACCCAAGGCACGGTTGGGGTCTTGCATAATCATGCTTTCGGTAATTTCCAGCTCTAACGCACTGCCCGGAACATCGTACTGAATCAACATCCGCCGCAAATCGGCCACAATACGTTCATCCATTAAATTGCGTGCGGACAAATTTACCGCGACACTCATGGCATAGCCCGCATTACGCCAATTTTTACATTGTTTGATACTTTGCTCTAACACCCAGCTGGTCACCGCATAAATAACAGTGGACATTTCGGCCAGCGGAATAAATTCCGAAGGCAGTATCAAACCAAGTTCTGGATGCCCCCAGCGCACCAGTGCCTCAAATCCATAAACATGGTGGCTGACTAAATCAATTTTTGGCTGAAAGTGTAAAATTAATTGATCTTCTCGAATGGCGCGCCCTAATGCACCCATCAACTCTAGGCGTTTTGTGGAGTGCGAATCAAAATCCGCATTATAAAATGCCACGCCTCTAAAATGACTTTTCGCGTAATACATTGCCACGTCGGCAAAACGCATGAGGGTACTTAAATCCTTGGCTTGATCGGGACATAACGAAATGCCAATACTGGCGCTGATTTCAATACAGAAGCCGTCCAAATCAAAACCAACAGATATAGCCCTGGATACAGACCAAGCGACACTGAGCGCTTCTTCGCGCCCATCCACCAGCGGCAAAAACACGGCGAATTCATCGCCGCCCAAGCGTGCCACCAGAGCTTGACTTCCTTCAAATAACAGCTGCAGCCGATTGCCCAGCTGTTTTAACATTTGATCCCCCCTAGCATGCCCAAGGGTGTCATTAATTTCCTTAAAACGATCAAGGTCGATTAGCAACAATGCCATTTGTGTGCCTAGCTTATTACCGACCAAGACCTCCTCAACCCGACGCGCCAAGAGCGCTCGGTTTGGCAATTGGGTTAGGGCGTCATGATTCGCCAAAAACTCCATGCGCTCCAAATAATTGCGTTTATCCGTTACGTCACGCGTGGTGCCCCAAGCGCGAGTTAGGTAGCCGTTTTCCACAATGCCTAGCGCATTGGTTTGCAAATGTAGGCGCTCGCGATCGGGTTTTATCAGGGAAAATTCTTTATCCCCGAGACGATACCCCGATACAACAAATTCTCTTATTTCGCCTAGGGTGGCAAGGGATTGGTTGCGATGCAGCGGTTGACCCAATATTTCTGCAATGCTGGCGTAACCGTACAATTGAGCCAATTTTAGATTGCACTCAGCAAGGCGTGCTCGGCTGGCAATTAACTGAGCTTGCTGCTCGGCACAGAGGCGCGTGTCCACTGGAGGATAAATATCGTAGCGCCAAATGGCATCGCTGGAGTTTGCAATATACGCGCGATATCGCGCTTCACTTTCTTGGAGGGCTTTTTCTTTCCCGACGATATCAGTGATGTCAGTCAACACTAACATCAACCCATTAACTTGGCCGCTCAAGTCCGTAGTCGGAATTTTATCAACGTTAAACCAATATAAACGCTGATCAAGTAAAACGGATTCGCGTCCACCCCACACGCTAACACCGGTATGCATCACCCGCATCAAATCACGCTGACGCCTAGCCGCGTCGTCCCAATTTGGCAACAATTGTTCAAATGACTGACCGTAAAATTCGCGCGCACCCAGCCAGCGCTGCGCGAAAAGATTGGCTTGTTTTATCGTGCCGAATCTATCGAAGTACAACACCACTTCGCGCATCGTATCCAGCAATAATTGCAGTTCACGATTGCGCTCGACGAGCTGCATTTCAGCCTCTGCATTTCCATCAAGGTCAAGCAATCGCCCAACATTATAGGAAGTCACGTTGAGCAACTCGCTATAGTCGTCGTCAAACAGGGATTGCTGAAAATTGATATGTTGCGGTTCGTTAAGGGGTCGCTCGTCTTTCACAATAACCTCAGTGTTCTGCAACAATTCACAAACTGTTGAAATCCCAAACAACCACAGGCTTACCACGCAACCGCTCCTGCATTGCTCTCCCTAATGGTGTTCCACTCGCTCGGCAGCATCCTAGCGCCCCGCCATAACTCCGCCAGACACTACCGGATTACAGTAAAACCAACGCTACGAAAAGGTAAACGTTAACACTAGGCGCCCGCAGGCATCCCAATTTCACAACATAGAAACGTCCCTCAAGGGGGTTTGCTAGTTACAGAGTTGACACCAAATGTCAGCCCCCACACGCACAAGCCGTTTTACAGGTTCCATTTTCCAACCAATGCACACTGCCGACGCTGCGAACAGACCCAAGTATAGCCAATGATTTTAGCTCTCAAGGCGATTTGGAAAATTCTGTCGCGTGAAAGCTGAAAGGATTTTGACGCCGCTAGTGGGGGCGGGCTATGCGAAAGAAGAGACTTGGAGGAAGGGTGACGGGGCTGCAACCAGTACTCCCGCGCTCTAGCGCGCGGAAGCACTGCGCGTGCTAACTAACGTTGCATGCCATATTTACGCATTTTTTCCACTAGGGTGGTGCGACGGATCATTAAGCGTTCCGCTGCGCGCGCCACTACTCCACCGGAATCGTCTAGCGCTTGCTGAATTAAGCTTTGCTCCAAGCCGGTGATGTACTCTTTAAGATCAATGCCCTCCTCCGGCAGTAAGGCGGTGTCGTTCATACTCACCACCGTCGGCAAATGCGCGTGAGAGTCCAAAGGTTCCGCTTCAAAATCATCTTCAATTTCGATATGCCGATATTTAGGTGGCAGGTCCTGAACCCCCACAACACCGTAAGGATGCATAATCGCCATACGTTCAACCAGATTAGCCAGTTCACGCACATTGCCAGGCCATGCATGGCGGCACAACGACAGGATTGCCGCCGAATTAAACCGTATGGAGCCGCGCTGTTCATTTTCCAAACGCGCCACCAATTCATTAATCAGTAAGGGGATGTCTTCGGAACGCGCCTTCAGGCAAGGCACTTCAATGGGGAAAACGTTGAGCCGGTAATATAAGTCCTCACGAAATTCGCCCTGCGCAATCATGGTCTCTAAATCACGATGCGTGGCGGCAATCACGCGCACATCGGTTTGACAGGTTTTATTGCCGCCCACCCGCTCGTAGGTGCGCTCCTGCAGAACACGCAGAATTTTAACTTGCATGTGCAACGGCATATCGCCGATTTCATCCAGGAACAGCGTACCGCCCTCGGCTAATTCAAAACGCCCTGCACGGGAATTTATGGCGCCGGTAAATGCGCCCTTCTCATGGCCAAACAATTCGCTTTCTAATAATTCAGCCGGTATAGCGCCACAGTTCACAGGGACAAAAGGTTTGTCTCTGCGCGGTGAGTGATAGTGAAGATTGCGCGCCACAACTTCTTTGCCTGTTCCCGACTCACCCGAAATCATCACGGTAACATCCGTATCGGCCACTTGGTTCATCATGTTGCGCACCAACTGAACTTCTCGACTGGTACCCACTAGGGAACGAAATAAGTGTGCGGGACGTTTATCGCCATTTTTAATAGCAACGGCGTAGGTTTCTCGATAACGCTGGGCACGGTGTAAGGTGTCAATCAGCGCGTTGTAAGCCAGCGGAATTTCCAGCCTAGCGATAACCCGTCGCCTCAAAACTGCGTCGCAATCCTCGGTAAGATCGGCCACGCTAGTGCCAAGTAAAATAACTGGGGTGGCGGGGAATTTGTCGCGCACGCGCTTAATTTCTGCCAGCAAATCCAAACCGTCCTTGCACGAACCCAAGACGATGGCGGACAAGTTTTCATATTTCGGGCTGTGCAGGTCGTTGTGTTGCCGCCACTGCTGGTAGGTGAACACCTCAGCGCTTTCGTTTAAAAATTGTAAAACCACTCGAATGTCGTGCTTGACGCTGTCTTGATCCTCGACAACAAGAATGTGCTTATCCGCCAGCATGATGGTGTGTGCCTCAATCCTAAAAAAATTAATGTGACCCGCGTGATAAAGCCTGAATGGCACCGGGGTACTCGGCCTCCAACAGATGTTTACCTACAACCACTCGATGCGCCATTCGCTACGGCATTCGTGACAATTCACCACGGCAGAAAACCAATATTTAGGAATTCGCGCCAGTTTAATCATGCCCGGACAGCCAGTGACAGAGAGGGGTTGAGCTTATTGTTTGAATACAGCCACTTAGTAATAGTCAACAGAATGCCGATGGTCAAATTTATGGCGACAAACAAATGACAAACGGCAGGATTGATTTCTGTCACTGGCGGTTTTCAAAAGGCTTAACCCTTAGTTATTGACGCCCCTGAGGGCGCTTTAGATGCAAACTGCTGGGCGAGCGGGGTGATAATCCTAGGAAGCTGGCGGTGTAAATTTGGCAATGACTCGCTGCCGGCAGCGCTCAAGAATCAACAGTTTCTGATCACGGGACGCCGTGCTCCAGACGCAGATTTCCTCGAGGGTCCGCTGACAGCCTAGGCAGATATCCTGTGCATCCAAGCAGCAATTGCGCACACAGGGGCTAGGGACCTCGGTGATATCACGCATTACCTACCCAACTACCCGGGCCTGATCGGCGTGAATAATCATGATTTTTTGCCAGACCTTATGGCTCAGCGAAGCACAGAGAGACTCCACTTCGCTGGCCGCCGAAACGATGGCCGCATCCGGCATTTTTTGCGAATAGAGCGCGGCGGTTTTGCCGATGAGCGCCAGCAATTCAGCGCAGTAATCCAAATAGCGACGCAGCTCAAAAGCATTGAGCTCGCGTTTGGGCGAGGACGGAGTAGCCTGACCTGCGGCATAACTCACAAAGGGGTCTTTCGTGAGTTGATGCATATCCACGACGTGAGCAATGGAGCGCAATTCATGCAATGCCTTGAGCGTTCGCGCACGCTTGATGCGCGTTTCCAGCGACATTAAAAAGAATACACTCGCCCCGACTAGCACCAGCTCGTTAGTAAAAGCCTCTGTAAACTGGACAAATTCAGTAAGGCTCGGCGTTGCATCTTGCAGGTGAATATGGCGGATCCCCCACACCCCGGACCCTATACAAGCCGCAATGACCAACAGCACACCAGCGCGCAGTGCCCAGTTGGGCTTTAAAATCCAAGCGATACGCTCCGCGCTTGAAGCCGTCAACCCTTTTAGTTCCCGACACACCTGAAAAAGCCCGCAATCTGCAAAGCGCTCGGCGATTCGAGCCTCTAAGGTGTCGAGCGTGTCGGTAATTTTGACCAGTTGTAAGGATTTATACATGTTCAGTTCGCAGCTATGCCAATGGGATGCTGACTGTACTGCGTCGGACGATTTTAGCAAGCGCCATGGCTATAGCTCCGATGTACACCTTGAGCTAGCAACCCTAGCTGTAACACCAGAGTCAGTGCCCCACCTTACGCGCCAATGTGATTTCATTAAGGGAAAAGGTAGGGGAACTGCTTGCTTCGCCCAGTGTTGGACGGGAACAAACAGCAGGCTCTATATAACTTTGGGAGCAGTTAGGGCGCAGCAAGCCGCGCCCCTACGACCACCAAAATCCTTAAGTTAACGGCATTTAAATCGCCACATCAAAGCTATAACCCTCCTCGCGTAGCCGAGCCAGCTTATAGCGCAGGGTACGCGGGCTGATGCCAAGGCGGTCGGCGGTATTCTTTTTACTGCCTTTTTCTTTTTTGAGTGTCTCGGTGATGATTTCGTATTCGCGTTGACGCAGGTCGCCGCCTAAACCCAAGGCATCATCTTCATCCACCAGCAAGCCGTGACTACTGGCAAAACGCACGGGAATATCCTCAGCGGTTTGCGGCTGCGGTGCTGGAGCGTAAACCCGTTCAGCGTTACCCATCAGCGAAGGTTTGGCACTGAAGGTGTCAAAAATTTGCAGGCCCAAATCCTCCACGCGAATAATGGCACCGGCTTGGAGGATCAACGCACGCTGCATCACATTGTCCAATTCGCGCACATTTCCCGGCCAGCTATAGTGTTGAAGGCTTAGCTTCGCCTCTTCACTCAGGCGGATTCCCCGCCGATGCTGTTTGATCGCATGCTTGTTAAGCAGCGATTCCGCCAGCGGCAATATATCTTCCACGCGGTCGCGCAACGGCGCCCACTGCAACGGCAATACGCTAAGACGAAAATATAAGTCCTCTCGAAACTTGCCCGCCGCCACTTCTTTACGCATGTCGCGGTTGGATGTAGCAATCACGCGCACGTCCAACTTGATACTTTTGCGGCCGCCAAGGCGCTCCACTTCACGCTCCTGTAGTACCCGCAGCAACTTGGCCTGCAGCCCCAAATCCATTTCTGAAATTTCATCCAGCAGCAAGGTGCCGCCATTGGCCTGCTCGAATTTACCCGGCGCCGACACATGCGCGCCGGTATAAGCCCCTTTTTCATGACCGAATAACATGGCTTCGAGCATGTTTTCTGGAATGGCGGCGCAGTTAATGGCCACAAACGGCATGTGCACGCGAGGTGACCGATTGTGGATGTAACGCGCCAAAACCTCTTTACCCGTGCCAGACTCGCCCATGAGCAACGCGGTGGAATCCGACTGCGCCACCCGAGTGGCTAGCTGCAGCAGTTGCCGGCTGGACTCGGCGTAGGCGACGGGTTCATCCAAGTCGATAAGCCCAGCGCCAATAAAACGCTTAACGGTGCTCGTCAACACATCCGGCGCGAAGGGTTTAACGAGGTAATCCACCGCGCCTTCGCGCATGGCCTGCACCGATTCGCTGATACTGGCATAAGCGGTGATCAGCAACACAGGGATATGGGGATGATCTGAACGCACTTTACGCAACAAGTCGTGGCCACTCATTTGCCCCATGTTGACATCCGACACGATGAGCGAAAAATCCGACGTTGCGCCTAGGATATCCAGCGCCTGCTCCGCCGAGCTGGCTTGCATTACCTCAAAGTGAGCAATGATCAAGGTGTCAACCAGGGCTTCTCGCAGCGCGGAATCATCCTCCACTACAAGAATTTTGGGTTGATGTGTTTCAATTGCGGCAGACATAAGTCGCTCCTAGAGGCTAACTAATGGAATAAAAATGACGGCCTGAGTGCCCTTCCCCACGGTGGACTTTAAGGCAAAACTACCGCCGTGGGCGCGGGCCACGTTCTTCACTACCGCCAAACCCAGCCCAGTGCCCTGCGGCTTGGTGGTATAGAACAATTCATTGGCCGCCGCCAATTGCTGCTCCGACATACCGGGGCCGTCGTCGATCACGGAAATTTTGACCAAGGGCTCCTGCTGATTTCTAAGTTCGTCAAAACGAATGGCCAAGTTGCCGCCTTGTCGAGCCTGTAACGCGTTGTTAACCAGATTGAGAATGGCGCTGATCAGCACTTCGCGGTTGCAGCGAATTCGCAGCGCTGGCTTGGGGTTAATCCAAATGCAGTAGCTTTGCGCGGCGGCCAGTGGCACCTCCATGGCGGCGCGTACACCACGCTCTAAATCCGCCAAGTTAATCACGTCGTTAAGCGGCAACTCATTGCGTACAAACAACAGCATGTCGCGCACCTGGCGTTCCATATGGTGAAGCCTGCCGAGTAGCTTGGCGGAAAATTCATGGCGCTTGTCATCGTCTAACGCGGTGCCGCAGAGGTGATTGGCGTAAAGCATGGCCGCGGACAGCGGTGTGCGTATCTGATGCGCTAGGGCCGAAACCATCTTGCCCATGGCCGACAGTTTTTCGTAGCGGCTAACCTGCTGCTGCAAGCGTCGCGTTTCTGTTTGGTCGGTCAACAGAATAATTTGCCCATTCGTGTCGAATGAGGCAGTGGCAATACTGATGCGTTTACCCTGGCGCGTGGACACCTCAAGGCCATCGTCGTAGCGCGGTGCGAAACACTCGGTAATGACTTCTCGCCATAGCCCGCCATCTAGGGCATTGTCGAGCATGGTTCGGGCAGCGGAATTACTCTGTACAATCACCCCTTTGGCGTCGAGTACGATGACGCCACCGGGCAAAAAATCCAACAGCGCCTGCATGCGCTCCACCAGTAATCCATTCTTGCGATGCTCCTCCTCTTTTAGCGCGGACACCACATCCAGCTCCTGAGTGAGCTGGGTCACGCGCCCCTCTAGACGATGGTAGGAGCGAGTGAGTTGTTGCGAGGTTTCATTAAAAAAAGCAAAAGCCGCCGCCAATTGCTCAACATCCGCCGACTCGGGCGGGTTGGTGGGCACAGAATAGTCACTGTTGAATAAGGCTCGCTGCATGGGTATTGCACTCCGGGCAAAGTGCCAAATGCTAAATAAATGGCGGTCGCAGGAGTTATAGCAAAGCAGGTGCCAAAAAAAATATCCGATTAAAAACAACTGCTTAGGAAATACAAATTATGACAGTCAAAGAATTGGCTGCTTCGAGCCGACCCCAAACACCAACACCAATACACAACGCAATTTATGCCACGACAAGCTCCCCGCGCGCCGTAATGATTTCCGGCTAACCGCGCAAGCAACAGTACCACAGCAACCTGCCGCAGCATGGCTGCAGATTTAGCACAATAAGACCACCACACACCAAAGCTACGCAGAGGTAAGCGTACACAAACCCGAACCATCCGCTGGAGCATTACCCTGCGACTGTCAACCCTGCACAATCCCCATCGATACCGCCGGTACACCGCCGGCCCAACACCCTCGAAGCGCCGCGGTAGGGTGATCGGTAACATCGGCTATTCCCTGCTAACGCTAGCGGTGTGGCTAATCACGTCTTTAGCCGCAGCCAACAGCGCCCCTGACCGCATGCGCTTCCAGCATCTACTCACCAGTGATGGTGACGCAGACCAGCAGGGCATAGGTGCCATCAAAGACATACTGCAGGACCCGGAAGGTTTTATGTGGTTTGCCGGCGAGTTCGGCTTAGCTCGCTATGACTCACATGTTTTCAAGTTTTTTTATTACGACGCACAAAACCCCAACTCACTCTCCTCGAATTTCGTGTCAGCGTTGGTGCTGGATAAATCAGGAACCCTCTGGTGCGGCACCAGCAACGGTCTCAACCGCTACAACCGCGCCACCGAAAACTTCGATCGGTATATGGACGCGGAATCCCCTGGTAAGCCGCGTATCAGCAGTAACGCCGTCTCAAGCCTTGCCGTAGACAACGCCAATCAGCTATACATTGGCACCGGCGCCGGGCTAAATATCATGAGCGCCAAACGGGATCGGATACTGCGCTACAACTACAACCCATCCATCAGTAATTCGCTAAGCAGCAACAGTGTGCGTTCGCTGTTCATAGACTCACACCAGCAAGTTTGGGTAGGTACCATCGGTGGTGGTCTGAATTTGTTTGACCCGCTCACCAAAGGTTTTCAACGCTGGGTGCACTCGCCCAAACAACAAGGCTCCATCCCCACGGATGACGTGGAGCGTATTTTAGAAGACCACTTGGGGCGCATCTGGGTAGCAACATCCACCAGCGGCTTAAGCCGACTGAGCGCCGACCGGCAAACGTTTAAGATTTACCAGCATGACGAAGACAATCCTCGTTCATTGAGCTCCAATGACATTCGCGACCTATTTGAAGATAACCACCAAAATCTGTGGGTTTCCACCGACCACGGCGGGTTAGCCCGTTACAACCCAGTAACTGACGATTTCGATACACAGCGCTACGACCCCGCGGACCCCAGTAGCCTGCGCTCCAACCAAGTCCGCAAGATTTATGAAGACCGTAACGGCAACCTCTGGATCGGCACCTTTCCCGATGGCATTAACTTTTACGACATCAACAAATCCCGCTTCCGACTGCATCTGCAGGGCGCCGACAAGGCAAGCTCCCTGCCCAGTGATGGCATCTTGGCGCTGTTTGAAGACGCGGGGGGCACCATTTGGGTGGGTAGCGAAGGCGGACTCAGCGCCTTAGACCCCGCAACCGGTCGCACCAAAAATTACAAAGCCAACCCCAAAGACCCACACAGTCTGCGCTTCACCGCTGTCAGCTCCATCGCTGAAGACCCCAGTGGCGACCTCTGGGTGGGCACCTGGTCCGGCGGGCTCCACAGATTCAATCGAAAAACCCAGCAATTCAAAAACTACAGGCCGGACCCAACCCGCCCCAATAGCATTGCCAGCCCGTTTGTTTGGCAAATCAAACGGGATCGGCAGCAAAATTTGTGGATATGCTTTGTGGACCGAGGCGGGTTTGCGCGTTACCTGCCCGAAACCGACAGTTTTGAAAGCTTCACGCACGCCCCCAATAACGAAAACTCCTTGGTGTTTGAACATGTATTCGCACTAACGCCAGATAGCCAAGGTAATCTGTGGTTGGGCACCTTAAATGGCCTCGACAAATTCAACATCGCCACCAAAAAATTCACACACTATTTACACAACCCCAGCGACAACAACAGCATAAGTTCCGACCATATTTTAGCCACCTTTGAAGATTCCAAAGGCAACATCTGGCTAGGTACCGAAGGCAGCGGCTTGAGCATTTTGGATCCCAAAACCAACAAATTCAACCACTTAACGGCACGCGATGGACTGCCGTCGAATGCGGTCACCAGCATCATAGAAGACCGCCAGGGTACAATTTGGCTAGGCACCATGAATGGCGTGGCCAGTTTTAACCCCCTCACTCAACGCCTACAAACCTATCGAAAGTCAGATGGCTTTGCCGGCAGTAGTGTGAACCGCAACACCATGCTCCTCGACAGAAGAGGCCACCTGTGGGTAGGCAGTACTGGCGGCATAACTGAATTCAACCCAGAAGACCTAAAAGAGCAGCGCCAATCACCACCCGTGGTGCTAACCGGTTTACGTATCGCCAACCGCCTCCAAATTCCCGGCGCACCTGGATCACGGCTAGAAAAAGACCTCAGCAACACCAGCGAACTCCAGCTGTCCTATCACGACGTCATGTTTTCCATCGACTATGCAGCCCTCAGCTATAACTCCTCAGAACGCAACCAATACGCCTATAAACTCGAAGGGTTTGACACCCAATGGAACGAAGTGGGTAAAGAGCGAGTAGCGACTTACACCAACATACGCCCGGGCCGATACACCTTCCGCGTTAAAGCCGCGAACAGCGACGGTGCTTGGAATGAACAGGGCGCAAGCTTAGCCATAGACATAGCACCGCCACCCTGGCAGTCCCAATGGGCGTACCTCGGGTATGCATTCATACTGGCATTGTTCCTCTACGGGCGCCGCCAATTCGTAGCGCTTAAACGCAAAACCGCCAGATACAAAGTATTACCTAATTACCACTATCCCTAAGCCGCACAATGCTGTATATTTAACCAGCATAAGCAGCATTCTCGCAAGGGGTAATTTATGGCTCGTAACAAAATCCAGTTCCAGAAGGGGTTCGGTCTGGTCGACTTCCTGAAGGCGTACGGTA
>CAMCXE010000073.1 GCA_945882995.1 Thalassocella blandensis
GCTGTACAAATTTTGTACAATTTGGGGCGGTTTGTGTACAGTTCATGGGGGGGCTCCAATAAAGTCTGGTGTGGATTATGCCTTTAGTGTGCTGTTTTTAAAAGGGATTTTTCTTAACTTAATGACATTGCCACCCCAACCCTCCCCTTAAAAAGGTGAGGGAGCAGAACAGCATTAAAAAGGAAGATTCCTTGGTTTGCAGACTTTTTGCTCCTCCCCCTTTTTGAGGGGGAGGCTGGGAGGGGGTTTCTTGTCGAGGGAAAAATCACCCGAAAAAACAGGCCCAAACCCCTAAACTAACGACACTGGTCTGTAACCCCATGAATTCACATCCAAACTTATCACCCGAGCGCCCGTCCAATTGAGTTTACTAAGGTGATTTTCCGAGTCGCGCATCCCTAGCCAGCCACGTTTTACAATGGTAAATTGACGCAACTTTTAAAAGCGGCATTTAGCGCCAACCGACTCTGGCCCCAGCCGAGTTAACAAGGGATTGTGATCTGCGGCGCAGTTGCAACGCACCGCTTAGCCACTCGAGATGAATCACGATTACCCTTTGGTCGACGCAGTCCGCACTGACAATCTACGAGGTACCTATTGATGATCAGTATTTTAGTGGCCGATGACCATGTATTGGTGCGCATGGGCCTGGTGCGCATGCTCTCTGATGTGGACGATTACCGGGTAGTGGGTGAAGCGCAAACCGGGGAAGAGGCGGTCATTATGGCGCGCAGCCTCAAGCCAGAAATCATTTTAATGGACGTTAAAATGCCCGGCATTGGCGGCCTAGAGGCCACCCGTAAAATCATCCAACACAACCCCCATGTAAAAATTATTGCCGTCACCTCTATTGCCGACGACATGTTCCCCGAACGACTCATGAACGCTGGCGCCTGTGGTTATCTCACCAAAGAAGCCGGCTTCGACGAAATTATTAAAGCCATTAACTCGGTGCGCGCAGGCATTCCCTACATGAGCGCCAACGTGGCGCAACAACTGGCGCTGCGCAGTTGCGGCTTTTTAAAAGGCGGCGGCTCACCCTTCGAAAGCCTTTCCGAGCGCGAGCTGCAAACCGCCATCATGGTAGCCAACGGTGTTAAAGCACCCTCCATTGCCGACGCGTTTTGCGTCAGCCCCAAAACCATCAACAGCTATCGCTACCGCATTTTTGAAAAGCTGAACATCAACAGCGATGTAGAGTTGACGATCCTAGCCCTAAAGCACAAGCTACTGGACATCGAAGACTAAACCCCGAATTCATGTGACCAGCAGCGAGCCTTTCGACGCCAGCTCTTTTTTGAGCACCCTCACTACCCAGGCCGGCGTCTACCAAATGTACGACGCCAAAGGCCTCATTCTGTATGTTGGCAAAGCCAAAAACCTCAAAAACCGCGTCAGCTCCTACTTCCATAAAACCGGCCATAACGGTAAAACCGAAGCCTTGGTTAGGCGTATTCAAGCCATAGAAATTACGGTTACCCCCAGCGAAACCGAAGCCCTGGTGCTGGAACAAAACCTGATTAAAGCCCAGCACCCGCCGTACAACATCCTGCTGCGCGACGACAAATCCTACCCCTACATTTTTATCTCCGAGGGCGAAACCTACCCCCGCTTGAGCTTCCACCGCGGCGCCAAAAAGCTGGCCGGGCAGTATTTTGGCCCTTTTCCCAACGGCACCGCGGTGCGCGACAGCCTGCAGTTTCTGCAGCGCACCTTTCGCGTTAGGCAGTGTGATGATTCCGTATTCCGCAACCGCTCAAGGCCCTGTCTGCAATATCAGATTGGTCGCTGCACAGGCCCCTGCGTGGCACTCATCAGCCCGGAAGACTACGCCCAAGACGTGCGCCACACGCAAATGTTTTTGCAGGGCCATAGTGGCGACTTGCAGCAAGAACTCGCCACAGGCATGGAGCGCGCGGCCGAACAGCTCGCCTTTGAAACCGCGGCACTCCTGCGCGACCAGATTACCGCGCTGCGCCAAATACAATCCAGTAGTGCGGTGGAGGGCGGCCTAGGCGAAGTTGACATCATCGCCTGCGCCGAGGCTCTGGGTGAGGTGTGCGTGCAGGTGCTGTTCGTACGCCAAGGTCGTATGCTCGGCAGCAAAAGCTACTTCCCCAGAGACCTACTCGCCGAAGGTGAAGCCCATATCCTCGAGCAATTTTTGGCTCAGCAGTACTTATCGCTACGCGGTATGGACCTGCCTCAGGCGGTCATCGTGGATCGCGAACTTGAGGCTACCGACGCACTGCTACAAGCGGTGCGTCAAGTTCACGGGCGCAGCTTCACCCTACATACCCAAGTGCGCGGCATGCGCGCCCGTTGGCAAGCCATGGCCAAAGAGGCCGCCAGCCAAAATCTCAAGGCGCGCCTAGGCAGCAAGCAGGCCGTGCGCAATAAGCTCGAAGCCTTGCAGCAAACACTGCAGCTCGCGGAGCCGCCAACACGCATGGAGTGTTTTGATATCAGCCACAGCTCGGGGGAAGCCACACGTGCATCCTGTGTGGTCTTCGTCGATGGCGCGGCGCAAAAATCCGACTACCGACGCTTCGCCATCGAAGGCATCACCGCTGGCGACGACTACGCGGCCATGGAGCAAGCGCTAAAACGCCGCTACAGTCGCCAGCAAACCGAAGGCAAACCCCTGCCCGACTTACTCATTGTGGATGGCGGCAAAGGTCAAATGACCCAGGCCAAAAATGTACTCGCCGAGTTAGGCCTTAGCGTGCCCCTGCTCGGCATCGCCAAGGGCACCACCCGCAAAGCCGGATTCGAAACCCTAGTACTACCCAGCGGCGCCGAACAGGTGCTGGACAACGACCACCCCGCCCTACACCTGCTCCAACAAATTCGCGATGAAGCCCACCGTTTTGCCATAACCGGCCACAAACAAGCCCGCGACAAAACACGCCGCCGCTCCAAGCTAGAAGACATTCCCGGCATAGGCCCCAAACGCCGCCGCGACCTACTCACCCATTTTGGCGGGTTACAAGAAGTGATGGGCGCAAACCCGGATGATTTAGCCCGGGTGCCGGGCTTCAGCAAAAAATTAGCGCTGGAGGTTTACACTGCCCTACACTGTGAGTAACCTGCGCCGCTGATCACCCAGCACTGAGAGCAAGCATGTACAACATTGCCAACCAGTTAACCATGCTGCGCATCGCGCTGGTGCCCCTGCTGGTGGTCATTTTTTACCTGCCCTTCGATTGGAAATACACCCTAGCCAGCGCCATGTTTATCCTCGCCGCCCTCACCGACTGGGCCGACGGCTACATTGCCCGCCGCTACAACCTCACCACACCGTTTGGCGCGTTTCTGGACCCGGTAGCCGACAAACTCATGGTTGCCGTAGCCTTGGCCCTGCTGATCCAATCCCACTCCAGCGTCTGGTTTACCCTCCCCGCCATGATTATCATCTGCCGAGAAATCGTCATTTCCGCCCTGCGCGAATGGATGGCAGAACTCGGTGAGCGCGCCACAGTGGCCGTATCGCAAATCGGCAAAATTAAAACGGCCCTACAAATGACCGCCATAGCCGCACTCTTAGCCATCAACCCACAACACACCAGCACGCTGCAATCCATGGGCTACATTACCCTTTATCTAGCCGCCGCATTAACCCTCTGGTCCATGGTGGTTTACCTGCAAGCCGCATGGCCCAGCTTCCGCCGCCGGTAGGCCAACTATTTTTTACCGCGCCCTGCTGTTTTTTACCCAGAACTTAAGTATGATGCGCACCCTCAGCAAGGCGCGATAGCAAAGCGGTTATGCTCCGGATTGCAAATCCGTTCAGCCCGGTTCGACTCCGGGTCGCGCCTCCAAATTTCCACCGACGAGCCCAGTGCTCGACCCTCCCGCCCGGGTGGTGAAATCGGTAGACACAGGGGACTTAAAATCCCCCGGCTTAACCGCCGTGCCGGTTCAAGTCCGGCCCCGGGCACCATCTTGAAGTCCGATACCCTCCAGTATCGCCCTAGAACCCGCAGAAATGCGGGTTTTTTTATGCCTGAAGGGCTTAGGTGGTCCAGCCCAATCCATTGCCATCCGCAAAAAATGTTGGTATTTTTGTTGGTATCTCCGGTTCAATAAAGGCTGATACCAACATGGCATCTCAAAAGTTTACCGACGCCACCGCCAAACAGGCCAAACCCGAGCTCAAAGATTACAAAATCAGCGACGGCGGCGGCCTGCACCTGCTGGTTAAGGCCAACGGCACCAAGTGCTGGCGCTACGCCTACCGCTACGCTGGCAAACAGAAGTTACTCGCCATTGGCACCTACCCCGCGGTAGGGCTTAAAGCCGCAAGGGAAGCCATGGCCGCCGCCAAAGCCAAGCTGGCCACTAACGTCGACCCGTCCCAAGACAAACGCCAAGCCAAGCAGCAAACCAAACTAGCCGATACCAACGCCTTTGCGAACTTGGCCAAGGAATGGTGGACACATCAGAAAGGCACTTGGACGGAAGACCACGCCAACCGTATATGGCGACGCTTCGAGGCCGACGTGCTGCCAGTGTTAGGCCAACGCCCCATTGGCGACATAAGCCCCCAAGATGTGATCGCCCTTGTGCGCACCATCGAAAAACGCGACGCCCTTGATGTTGCCCAGCGCATATTGCAAGACGTCCGCCGCGTGTGCCGCTATGCCGTGCAAACCGGCCGCCTAGCCCACAACCCCGCCAACGAACTGGCCGACACTCTCAAAACCCGCAAACAGGAACACCGCCCCTCACTACCCCGCGAGGAGCTGCCCACCTTCCTGCGCGAGCTGCACAGCTACCACGAACGCGGCCGCCTGCTCACCAAGCTGGCTATAGATTTGCTTCTCCTAACCTTCGTCCGCTCCAAAGAACTGCGCGGGGCCAACTGGGAAGAATTTAACTTCGAGGAAAAACTGTGGCGTGTACCAGCCAGCCGCATGAAGATGAAGACCGAGCACTTGGTGCCCCTGTCTAACCAAGCCGTGGAAACCTTGGCGCAAATTCAAGCCATCAGCGGCGAATATCCCTTGGTGTTCCCTTCGGAGCGCGAACGCAAAAATTTTATGAGCGACAACACCATGCGCCGCGCCATTTTCAAGCTGGGCTATGACGGCAACACCGCGGGCAAAAGCAAATGCGTACCCCACGGCTTTCGCGCCACGGCCAGCTCCATATTAAACGAGCAAGGTTTTAACCCCGACGCCATCGAGCGCCAGCTTGCCCACACCGAGCGCAACGGCGTAAGGGCCGCGTACACCCACCACGCCCGCTACTTGGATGACCGGCGGCAAATGATGCAATGGTGGGCCGACTACCTAGACGCCCAGCGGGCGCAGGGGCTTAACGGCAATGTGATTGCGGGGAATTTTGGTAAAAAAGCGAGTTAACCTTTAAGATTTCCCACTAAATGCAAGTATTTGCAAGTATAAAACCGAATTGTCTCACCTAGGGTGGCCACCCGAAAACCTGTAACCCTGACGGGCCGGTGAGACAACCTAACAGGGAGCGCTAGGGGCGCTTATGAGTGTATTGCTGGAATTGCGTGAATGGCTTACGTTAGGAGAAGCTGTAAACTTTATAAATCATTACTTGCCAGACGCTCGAGTCAATTTAAATGATTTAGGCCCGCTTATTGACGAAGGGGCGTTGCCTATCTATGTAAATTTTGAGACCTTGCATGCTTTTGAATGTTTTTATGAGGTCAATAAATCCGACTACTGGGAGTATAAGAAACCAAAAGATTACCCCGACGGCATACAAGTTTCCGATTATGGTGTGCCCCTGTTGCTGGATATAAAAAGAACATTTAAAAGAAATTTTTGTAACAAATTGAACGCGGCAATTCAGTGGGACGACTATCGCGCCTATGAAAGGGGCGAAGAGAGCCCCCTAATTGTTCCAATTTTTTTATCTCCAAGAAATGAATCAAAATTATGTTTCTCAGCCACGCATGATGACATCTTTGAGGTTACTGCCTTTACCCAGTATCGTATAGCCACGATTATTCCTGATTTGCTAGTAGCAAAAAAAGGAGATGTAAAAAATTTAATTGAAAAGATCGTTGGTAGCACTCAAAACAACCATGAAGCGATGCCAACAGAAAATGAAGCCCCAGGCCCCCCAGCCCCAGCCGGCCAAGAAAAACCTAACTCTAAAATCAGATCACCAGAGGGCGCACTAGTGGACGCCCTAGGCCTAATGGCCTATTGCCTTATGCACAACTCGTCAAAATGCAAAATTGCCGACAAGCCCAATGCGAAAGCCATTCAGGAAGCCATACAGGATATGGCGACCAGATTATTCGAGTACAAAGACAATGAGGAGCATGAAAATTTATCCAATATTGCAAGAGACATTACAGCCGCAGTGAACCAGCTCACTCCAAAACCCAAACCCAAAAAAAATGGCTGAATTGTGGCTGGCCAAACAATTTTTTGGCTGGCCAACCCATCACCTATAAACCTTGAAAAACTATCCCTGTCCCAACCAACACAGGAATAGACGCTATGACCCATCCACAACCACCCACCATTAGCTTACCCGCTACCGGCTTTTTCCGCCTTAAACAAATAATCGGCGACAAAAGTGCATCGCCGCCAATTCCGCCTCTGATACCTGTATCAAAATCCAGCTTTTGGCTGGCGGTAAAAGAAGGCCGCTACCCGCAACCCGTTCGTTTAGGGAAAAGAACAACGGCTTGGCGCGTCGCCGACATAATCGCGCTTATTGATCGCATGGGGGTGTAAATCATGGACAAAAAAAATGGCCACACCCCAAAGAGTGCAACCACCAATATTACGCAGCCACATTGTACAAGCACCGTCGCCCAGTGCAACCGCTTACTGACGGCGCTCATTCAACAGGGCGCCATCAGCACGATATATGGGCGCGAAGTGTTGAACATTATGGCACCCCCACAGCGCATCTTTGACCTACGCGCCGCGGGCCACCAGATAATTACACGGCGCATTATTGCCACCGACAGAAACGGCATAATCCACGAAAATGTAGCGTTATATGTATTGCAAAAATTAGCCGAGGGCGCTGCATGAAACTCTACCGTTTCGAGGTGACAACCGTGCAAGTATGCTCAATTACCGTAACAGCGGAAAACGCACAGGACCCTCTAGAGGTGGCAAAACGGCAAGACGCCGAACTGGGCCAGCTAACACCCCCAAAATGGCGATTTAGCGCCCATCCTCAACTGGAGGACGGTTAATGGCCAAGAGCTACCCCAAAGCAAAAGGGCGCAGCGGCAAAGAGGCCGCATTTTTGGGCCTGCCGCACAGCGTTTTGGACAGCTCGGACTTTGGCCAACTCAGCGGCAATGCGGTAAAGGTTTTACTTAGCATTGCTCGCCAGTACAACGGGCACAATAACGGCGACCTAAGCGCACCCGGCAGCAAGGCTAAGCCGAACGGCATAGGCAGTGAAAACACATGGTATAAGGCGATTAAGGAGCTTATAGCGGCCGACCTCATCCGACCCTGTGCGCAACCGCCAAAATCCTCACGGCTTGTGCACGCTCTTCGCTATTACATGGCGCAACATAGACGAATGCGGAGGAAAGCTGGACGTTAAACCCACCAGCGTGCCGCCGCGAAGATTCGGCAAAATCGTCTGAGTTTCGATTTTCTCGGCCGCAATAACTGAGGCGTATCACCGCAATAATTAGGGTGACTCGCCTCAAGTATTGCGGGGATTACCACTCAATCCCCCCAAAAATTGCTGCTGTAGGGCACTATTTTTATACAGGGGACGCCTCAAATATTGCTGTCCTTTATATATATACCATATACCCATCTAAATAATTGCCGTCTGGGTTCTTGTTTAAGGCAATGGCAGTATTTGGGTGAGGTGGTGTGCTCGCGGTATTTTTGCCCAAAAATTATCGAGCTTTAAGTGCAAGTCGGCTCTGCCCGAAACCCACTGGGTTTATTTGGGTTTATTTTGGGTTATTTGCTAAGGGTACTTCCAACGAAATTTAACACCCGTTGAACACCCGTTGAACACCCGTTGAACACTCGTTGAGCATGTGTTGAAAATACCATGCTCAACGCCACCAAGTTTCGTGGTCGACACAGCACGCGTTGCGGTCGAATGGCCACAGTTCGAGCTGGTGAGGTAACGGTGAGTTCACCGTTATTTAACGGTTAAGTGGCGTTTCGGCATTGCTCATGATAAATCGCGAGCAGTACGGATTGTATAAGCGGTGACGTTACTGTGACGTCACGCAGAGTCACGCAATGTCACGCAATGTCACGCAAAGTCACGCTCACAATACCGGCCACGCGGTGCCAAGTGACCGGAAAAGTAACAGCGCGACAGTTACCGGGTTTATTTTAAAATGCTCCAAGTAATGCTTGAGTAATGCTCCGAGCATCGAACGCAAACGAACGCAAACGAACGAGGGAAACCTTAAAGCGAGTGAAACCTCAGAATAAAAATAGCCGGCCAATTCCACATGGTAATTTTTATGAATTATTCCACACCTGAAAAGCGCAAACTTTACCGCCAGTATTATGCAACGTGCGACGCCATCCACACCCAATATTCAGCCGAGAATGCTGCACGCTTAGAACGCTGGCTAAATGGCAACCGCCGCAACCCACCACCCCGCTATACCCCGCCGCCGCCAACCCCGCCATACCCCAAGGAAATACTCGGCATGGCCTGTGGTGCTAAGACTCGAAAAGGCGCCCCCTGTAAGCGTACCGATTTATATTTGTCGGGCCGCTGCAAATTCCATGGCGGTCTTTCAACGGGGCCGAAAACAGCCGAGGGCAAAGCCATCGTGGCACTTAATGGCTTGCAGGCAAAACAGCACCAAACCCCATGAATGGTTAATAGAAGTTAACCTTAGACGGGGGTGACTATCCGACAACACTTAGCGTGAACAAGCCGCACCAAACCCCATGAACACCTGACAAAACCTGACATTGGCGCACCGCATTAACCACTCTACAAACCCGCATCAAGCATCAGCATGGCTAGACCCATCCCCACATAAATGGTTATGCCGAACAGTATGCGCGCGTATATAAAGTGACCGCTGCCCAACAATTGTCCAATACAAAAACCGCCGAACAGTACGCGCGCATTTAGAGAAAATGCAGGTATTTGCAAGTAAGTTCGCATGGCCGACCAGTACGCGCGCGTTAAATAAGCAAGAGCGGGCTATACCTGCGAACATGAACAGCCCTGCACCGCGAAGGCTAGGCCAGCGGCAATCCCAATAAATCCCAATGAAAATGGCCCGCTGGCAACCACGGGGACGAAGCAAATACCACTATTTCCCACTAACAAACAGGAGCCAGCGCGCACCCTGCAAAGTGATAGTTGGCAGGGGTTTTCCGGAGTTGATAAAAAAGCCAAGTCACGAGGAAGCCAAGGCTTACTGCGTAATGGATTGCGTGCGAGAACCCCAGAAAGGGCCACCGGCTGGGATTTTGAGGGGCTAAGTCTCTCCTTAGTGTCACACCACTGGGCAGGTGTCGCAGGCGCCAGACAATCCAGCCGGCTTCCTTGTGCGAGTGCATTGTGCTCTATCGGGTTTTATCAGCTCAGTCGGCGCCAGCGGCGAAGCTTGTGCGCCAATGCCTACGGCCTAGCCTTGCCGGCTTCTATCTTCGCAAAGAGTGCTGTGGCCATTTGTTGGGCTTCTTCGAGTGCTTTAGGGGTTAGCTTCGCCGCAACTTCATCTCGAGTTGTGGCCGTTTCAGGCTCGCCGTCATTTGCCGCAGCGACAGCGAGCCACACAAAAGCCTGCTCATAATCCTGCGGTACGCCTTGCCCTTCGCAATACATAGAGCCCAAGTTGAACTGCGCAGCTGCGTCCCCCTGCTCGGCCGCCTTGGTATACCAGCCTAAAGCCTGCGTGTAGTCCTGCGGTACGCCTTGCCCTTGTGCATACATGACCCCCAACTTGTTCTGCGCCCCCGCATGCCCCTGCTCGGCCGCTTTCGTGTACCAAGCAACTGCCTGCTCATAATCCTGCGATACGCCTTTGCCGCCGTAATACATCAGGCCCAAGTTGTACTGAGCTTCCGCATGCCCCTGCTCGGCCGCCTTGGTATACCAGCCTAAAGCCTGCGTGTAGTCCTGCGGTACGCCTTGGCCGTTGTCATACATCACGCCTAAATTGCTCTGCGCGCTAGCACCCCCCTGATTAGCTGCTTTGGTGTACCAAGCAACCGATTGCCTATAGTCCTGTGGCACACCTTGCCCTCCGTAATACATCAGGCCCAAGTTGAACTGCGCTTCAACATGCCCCTGCTCGGCCGCCTTGGTATACCAAGCAAAAGCCTGCTGATAGTCCGGTGGCACGCCTTGCCCTTGGTCATACATGACTCCCAAATTGTACTGCGCTATTACATTCCCCTGCTCGGCCGCTTTCGTGAACCAAGCAGCTGCCTGCTCATAATCCTGCGATACGCCTTTGCCGCCGTAATAAATCCAGCCTAACCCGAGCTGAGCAGCTACACCCCCCTGATTAGCGGCTTTTGTGTACCAAGCTAAAGCCTGCGTGTAGTCCTGCGGTACATCTTCGCCGTCGTAATAGATAGACCGTAAAGCCCGCTCCGCATCCGCATCTCCCTGCTCGGCGGCTTTGGTGAACCAAGCAAAAGCCTGCTCATCGTCCTGTGGAGCACCTCTGCCGTCGTAATAAATCCAGCCTAACCCGAGCTGCGCCCCCGCATGCCCCTGCTCGGCCGCTTTCGTGTACCAAGCAACTGCCTGCTCATAATCCTGCGGTACGCCTTGGCCTCGCGCATACATCCAGCCTAAATCGGACTGAGCAGCCGCATGCCCCTGCTCAGCGGCTTTCGTGTACCAAGCAACTGCCTGCTCATAATCCTGCGATACGCCTTGGCCTTCGCAATACTTCAGACCTAAATTGTACTGAGCTATTGCATCCCCATGGGAGCCGGTTAAGGCCGCCAGCATTTTCACAATAAATTTTTTCATCTTTTTGCCTCGACTATCAGTCTTTAGTATTGGATGACTTAGGTTCATTCGACCCTATCCCTAGCTTTCGCCGCTTGTTTGGTCTGCCACTGCATATTGCGAGGCGCATCGGCGCCGCCACGCTTTAGCGCCTTAACGTGGTCAACCACATAGCCAGAACAAGCGCCACGGGATTTACCGGTGGCTGGGCAGGGGTGGGAATTTTTGAAGGCCTGTTTGGCCGAGGCGCTGCGAGCAATGCGACCATGAGAATCACGGGCCACACCTTGGGCATAGCGGCTGGAATGGGGGTGGCCTACTGCGCGGCTTACACTATGCCCTGAGCCTGAGTAGTGGCTGGTGTAGTCTGAATGGCTGGGGCGAGCAAATGCACTTGGCGCAATCAGCAAACACCCGAACAGCATTAAAATTGTAACTTTCAAAGTCATTCCTTAACCGATTTTGGGCCCCTAACAAGGCCGCAATTCAATCACCGCCAGCCACCAAAGTCCACACACATCAACCAACCTTCCTGCGCCCATGAAAAAAAGTCGGCGCGCGCCGTAAACAAACACGAGCAAGAGCGAACCATTGGCCTGCCAATGACTGTTTGACACCGCTGGCCTACCAGAACAAACAAAAAAGCCGCTCTTGGCTCCAATCCGTTCCGCTCTGCTTGCGGTGGGGGGGGGCGCCAAGACCGGCCTACGAACAAAGCCATTCACCGAGCGCGATATTGTCAAATCGGATAAACAAAAAAGCCCTGATTTGGTTCGACTCGTCCGGGTCCAATTCCCGTTAAGTGGTTCACCAAATCAAGGCTCTGGATTAAGACTATTAGGGCCGGATGATGGTGTCAAGGTCGATGATAAATACTCACTCGCCGATAAAAATGCGGGAGCCATCAGCCATGATGAAATGACTGCCACCTTGGCGCGGGTAAGGGCCGGCTTCGATAAGTGCGCGGAACTGCCAATATTGCCACTGGCTAGGTTTGCGGAGTTTAAAGCCGACGCAAAAAAGCGCTAAATTGATACCGGCAAAATAAAAGGCTATTCCGTACGGGAAAATTCTTAATCAACGTGGAGGAGGCGCTGAAAACGTCGCAAGCGCTGGAGTCGGTAATACTGCTCGAGTTGGCGTTCGACGGTTTAGCCAGGCTGTTTGGTCGTGTCATTACCAACGCAATGACTAACCCCAACGTGCGAGGATAAAACGTCCCAAAGTGGGGTTCTCGACAACGGTAGTCAGAAACACCTCCACGCGCATGGAGAAAACGTCCCAAACTGAGGGTCTCGGCGACACGCGTCCAAAACATCTCGACGTGCCTGTAGAAAACGCAATGCGAACGCATAGCGAAGGCATAGCGAAGGCATAGCGAAGGAAATGCTAACTGAAGCACCTCCACTTGCATGGAGAATAGTTTTGTACCGGACGATGCCCGGACAACGAGCAACAAACACCTCCACGTGCGTGGAGAAGACTGGCTGACTATACCCAAAACTGAGGCACCGAATTTCTGTAATCGTGTTTACCGGGGAGATAGGGCGTTACAACTCTAATCCAACTAGCGCTATGAAAACATGACCGATGTAGAAGTAGATGCCCGTATTGAAGCTAGGTAGCATGATTGCCTAACGACTAACCAAGTGCGCACTCTCATTACCGTCAAATTTAGGAAGCACCTATGTCAGAGCCCTTAGCTACCTACACAATAGGAAACGTGATAAAAGTGACATTCCCAGCAAGGCCGTCAACTCTCGATGGCCGTAGTTCCATGGCAAGCTATACGGTCGAGCTGACTGCCACTCTTCCACGCATACCTGTAACAGAGCAGCTGCTGTTATTGCCAGCTCGCAAACTAAAGCCGAGCGACGATAAATGAATTTTTTTACGCGCAATCAAAAAAAATTCCTGCTTTTTTTAGTAAATCGCCAAGCCTCCGCGCTGAAGGCAAGCTGTACTCGAGGCTGGTATTGCCAAACATGGGACAAAAGAAATTCCCTTGCTACAAAATTAACTTTTCAAAACTAACGGCGGCAGGGGGTGAGCAGCGGTATGAAGTTAGCGGGGGCGAGGTTTAGCGGGATTGCCATCGAGGTCGACGAGACTGTAAACCAGATTGTGTAACCGCCTATTGTGGATTACCGTCCCTCCGGTCCTCATTAACGGCTTTATGGCACATCGTCCGGTGGCAGGATGGGCTGGTCCACACTCGAGAGGTGCAAGTAGCCTGATTTGAACTGCTCCCAATCCTCATAAATCAATGGAGTCTGACCCATTGATAGACCCCATTGATATTCTGTGAAAGGTGCCCCAAGTGGAGAGAGTCGCGTCGTCGAGGCGGCAAGGGGTAGGGTTATACGTGCTGGCCGCATGGCCATAGCGCCCCATAGCGGCTGGGGCTTGTCACCTCAAGTACCGATCACAAACCACCAATCACCAACCACACCGCCCGCTACGGGCGGCACAACACCACCGCCAAAACCATCCCCTGCGCCGCCCGTGGCCCCTTTTTTAGTCGCACACGCGGGTCGCGTTCATGCCCTAACACCCCTCATCCCCCCGCTTGCTTAGTCGTCTAAGTAGTAGGACTGCAAGGCTGAGCTGGCCCACATGATTTTTTGGGCCCGCTCTGAATCATCGGATATCGGTCTTTCGTCTTCAGTAGATAGCGTGATGGCTTGCTTCAATTCAAGAAAGGTAACCTTCGGCACAGGTCGGCGCTTGTCCAGTGATTGAATTTTTTGAGACAGGGTGCTTAGGCGTCGCAGCTTAAGGTTTAGCTGGAGTTGGGATATTTTGCTTTCGGTTGAAGTCCAGTAATTTAAGCCATCGTCTTCAATTGACTGGACCAGTGTAATGTATTTTTCTATGTGTCTAGTTTTACGCTCTGCGTTGCGGAGGTACTTTGATATCCATTGGTTAACGACCAGCACGAGTACAGCGATCAACCATGGATTGAAGCTAGGGCTCCAGCTGATCACGCACATATCCTTCTATTTCCTCCTTCAACGACTCCTCGTCCTGACAAATTAGGTGCTCTATGACCGCTAGAAGGTCATTTTGGTTTGCCCCAGCCCTAATCGCGCCGCCGAAGGCCTCCTCTAAAAAAGACGAGCCATAGGCAATAACTCCGTCCATGTTGATGCGGAGGTTGGCGCCATGAGTCTTTAGCGCTGGTAAAAGCACTGTTTCTCGGAACTTCTCGCCGGACGCTGGCCCAAGCCTCTCGTAGCGAGGGCCCGGATACCTAGTAAAGTCTGATACCTTGATCGTATGGTTTGTCATGTTTAAATCCTAATGTTCCATTCTACAATGGTGCCAAGTATAGAAGTTTTGTGGTCCGAAGTAATGTCCATTGTCTTTTTGCCGGCTGCGGCATCCGCTTTTTTTGACTTGGTGATTCTGAGCCTGCCGCAATTGCTAAAGATGTTTAGCCCAGATGCCATGCCTTTTTCATCTTCTGCCAGCCGCTCGATGATAGTTCTCATGTCCTGGCCGCCCTTTCCTCGATGTGAGGCCTTAGTCCTGCTTTGTTTGATATACGTTGATATTTGGATAAGATTTCCGTCCTTCATCGGTGACTCTCCAAGACCCAAAAACACTTTGATACTGTTAAGAACTGATGGTTCCTGAGTGAATGGTAGGGTACAGGGAATGCCAACTCCAAGATCGCAAACAATTACGGTCAGGTGTGTATCGTTTGTGGCGGTGAACATCCACCACCTATCGCCATTAACCTCGGTATCTGGGTAGGCGTGGTCAACTGCATTGGAAATGGCTTCTCCAACACCTCTAACAAGGTTGCGAAGCTCTGGATTATTGATTGTTTCGGTTGGAATGCGCTCAATAAGTTGACCAGATTTCGAAAGGTCAGCTGTTTCTCCACTTACGGCACCCCAGCAGGTAACATTGGCGTAGTTATTTATTGCCCTCTCATGTTTTCCTAGCAACTCGAAAAATCCTATTCTGTTTAGCACCGCCTCTACAATTCTATTCGGCGATCCGTGCTTATCTTTTCTCGAGGGTGGATAGTCTGCGGTTACCCGTCCTGCGCCATGTTGCGCAACAATCCTTGAGACGTTGGCGAGCAAAATGATCCCGCCTGACGCTGTGATCTTGGTTGTATTCCTAAAGCTAATTTTCACTCCTCGTCGGCTTGAGCAAAATTTCTTCAGGTCTGCGAGAAAATCGGTCAGCCGTGAATAATTTTCCTCTCGGTAGAGGTCAATAACTGGCGGCGCAACAAGGCATTTTCGGGCAGTTGGCTTTGCCCTTTTGGCCTGCCTTCCCTGTTTGCCTGCTGCCTTTGCTCTTGCCCTTGCCCTTGCCTTTACCTTTGCTTTTTTGGCCCGCTTTCTTCGTTTTCGGCTAATGATTTCTTGGCGCAGCAAGCTGAATTCGGTATTTTTTTTCACTGTTATGGCCTGTCCTTAGCTGCGTAATTTCGGTGCTGAATCTGATTCTATTCGGTGTGGCGAGAGTGTCGCCCCTACTCCGGCCAATACGATCCAATGATCACGCCGCAAAATCGGCCGGTTATCTGCGCTCCATTTCAAGGGTGTGCTCATCGCCGTCTTCATCGGTCACTTCAACTTCAACGTAATGGCCAGCGGACCTTATGCTATCCACGGTGGCTGTCACCGTTTCTCCGTCGCGTTCATATTCAATTTCTCTGCCGCGGCGCACAAGGTTGCCCGTCTCTATCACTACGCTATTCCCGTCCTCGTCTTCACCTTCCCACGCTAACGCCAAAGATGGCGTGGCCATTACGAGCAATAATAAGAAGCGCTTAATCATTTGACCTTCCTCGGCGTGGTGTAGGTTTTTGTCGGGGTGGTTTTGGGTGGATGAAGTTCATCGCTCTTTTTGCCGCCCATGGTCTTTGAGCTGTAATTGTTGAATTTGTAAGCGTCTGGGGAGGATTTCATGTGTGGTGCCACATAGGTGCCGTCCTTCTTGATATAGCCAGACGCCATTTTCGGGCCTGCCATGGCAATCGGGGCGATAAGTAGGGCAGTTAGGAGGTAAAACGGCTTCATGTGTTTTCCTTGTGAGTGGTGGGCTGTTAAAGGGTGTTCTACTCCGGCCAGTATAACCCAATGACCACGCCGCAAATTACCGTACCTTCCTGCATTTGGATGGTTGGGTACTGCGGATTGAGTGGGCGCAGGTAGGCTACGCCGCCATCGGAGGCGAACACCTTTAATGTGACCTCACTGCTGTTCGGGGCTCGAGTATAGGA
>CAMCXE010000074.1 GCA_945882995.1 Thalassocella blandensis
ACCCCTGTGCCAAATACCGGGCGCAGCAAGCAGCGCCCCTACAGGTTCCCATACCTCAATGACATTGCGTCCCATCGGGTCTAAAAAATGGGGGGTAGGTGGGGGCTGCCAACTCACGGCAGCACTTAATTGGCAGCGTTATAAAACAAACCTGACGTTTTTGGAGTGGGCAGGTACTGCTCCACTACCGGTTTTACAGGTTCCATTGGCACCTCAAAAGCCTCCGGCTCAATGCCTAAACGGGCAAACAACTGGCGGTCTTTGTTGGCTTCTGGATTTGCCGTGGTCAATAATTTTTCACCGTAAAAAATCGAATTGGCCCCGGCTAAAAAGGCCAGCGCTTGGGTTTGGTCATTCATGTTTTCGCGGCCGGCGGAAAGCCGTACATGGCTGCGTGGCATCAAAATACGCGCTACGGCGATGGTGCGAATAAAATCGAAAGGATCAAGATCCGCCGCATTGGCCAGGGGGGTGCCTTCTACTTTTACCAACAAATTAATAGGCACAGACTCCGGGTGTTCGGGCAAATTCGCTAGGGTTAACAACAGGCCCACGCGGTCGTTTTCGGCTTCCCCCATGCCCACAATGCCGCCGCAGCACACCTTCATACCGGCTTCGCGCACATTGGCAAGGGTATTGAGGCGGTCTTGATAGGTGCGGGTGGTAATAATGTCGCCGTAAAATTCCGGCGAGGTGTCTAGATTGTGGTTGTAGTAATCCAGCCCCGCGGCCGCCAGTTGCTGTGCCTGCTGGGTATCCAACATGCCTAAGGTCATACAGGTTTCCATGCCCAGCGCTTTAACCCCAGCCACCATTTGGGTAACGTACTGCAAGTCTTTGTCTTTCGGCGAGCGCCAAGCGGCACCCATACAAAAACGTGTGGCACCTTGGTGCTTGGCGGCTTGGGCTTCGGCTAGCACCTGCTCCACGGCCATTAATTTTTCCCGCTCTAGGCCGGTGTCGTAACGCGCGGACTGCGGGCAGTAGGCGCAGTCTTCGGGGCAGGCGCCGGTTTTGATGGAGCAGAGGGTGCTGACTTGCACCTGATTGGGGTTAAAAAAGGCGCGGTGTTGAGTTTGTGCCTGAAACAGCAAATCGCTAAAAGGCAGTGCAAATAGCGCGGCGACTTCTTGGCGAGTCCAGTCGTGGCGCAGTGCGCGGGAGTCAGGCATAAGAAACCTCAGGAAAGTGGGCGGAATGCTCGGTATCATAGTTGGCGAGATACGGCTGTCAACCAATTAAAGGATTTTAGGTTTACCAATGCGCAAACTTTTCCATACTCTCCTCGCCAATCATTGCGCAGTCTGCGACGCAGCCTGCGCCAACTTGCGATGCGCATCTACCCCGCTTAGGGGACGCATACACCACCCATGTGATCTTTGAGTCGCTGGACTTCATCGCCAAATTAGCCGCGTTGGTACCCAAGCCACGAGTCAACCTCACTCGATTTCACGGAGTATTCGCACCGAATAGCAAACACCGAGTTGAGGTGACGCCAGCCAAACGGGGTAAAAGGTCCGACAAATCGGAAGCGCCCGATACCGACTGGTGCGACAAAAACCCCGCAGAGCGCCATCGCGCAATGACCGGTTTTTGCTCCTGCAAAACCGGCATACATGCCATCCGTGGCAATAACTTGGATGCAACGTCTCCAGTGTGTATTCAACATGCAGGCTGACATTGTCGGTTGAGGTTGCAGAAAGGGCACTGATTTGGCTCTGGATCTGGCTCTGGCTGAGGCAAGACGAGACAACACCAGAGTGATCTTTGGGTAATGGTTAGAAGAGCCGAAGCCGACTTCCGTCATGGGATGCTCACCTTAAGATATTGCTTATAAACATCGGAAGTCGCTGCGCTTTTCCAGCTTTGCGTGATGATTTCGATCCAGATTACGCGTTGGTTGAGCACAGCTGCGTTTGCATATCTGAAAAAACAAATTTGTGCATTGCCTTAATCACCATTTCAACGAAAATTGTCGAGATTTTTTGTGGGTAGATATGGTTTTCATAATAGGTAACCATATTAACCATCGAGCTAACTCCATCCACATCGTGGACTTCAATAAAGCCGCCGAGCAATTTTATAGAATTCTGATAACGGATACTCTGCTCAATAATCTCAAACTCGATACGAGTTTCGTCCACAATTCTGGTGATTTTTTTGGTTAGATAGCCGCCGTCGCTATATTTACAGCGGCAGGTATCGCCTAATTTTTCATGACGTCCTTCGACTTCTTTCGGAACTGGCGGGCTCAATTTAAGCAGCCAACTTGGCGCCTTTTTTACATGCTCATAGAAGCCTACTTTTCTCCAGACGTCACTTTTGACGGCATTAATTTTCATCTGGCTAATGGCGGTGCGGGTGGTTTGATGGCTCATAAAGTATTCTCGGTTGGTGTGTTGGTGTTTTTTTAAATTGAGTTAGTCGCACTAAAGAGAGCGACGCAGCCAATGACCTCGACGGTGACGTGCTTAAAGCGCTTGCTAAGTTCGGCGCTTAAATGACATGGGGAATCTTCTTTGCCATTGATAACTTTTAAGTGATAGAGCACAAAATAAATACAGCGGCTGAGGCGTGTTTTTTCGATTTCCCGATTCAAAATGGTGTAACCGAAGAGTCGTGCACCTGGGCGCATAAGGGACTTAACGGAATCAAACACCGAGGCTTTTTCGGTCATGTCACCGGGAATGCAATGCAACAATCCACCGAGCGCAACAGAGTCATAGCCTTGATCTGGACTAGTGATAGGGTCAAGGGCGTTGCACAGCACGGTGTCGGGTTGGAACCTGGCTAAACGATTGGCGGTAAAGGCGAGGCTTGCTGGTTGTAAATCGAACAAACCAATCCGTACATGTCCAGGCGTGTACTCACACTGATTCAAAATAAACCCTGTTCCCACGCCTACATCGGCATGGTTTGCTGACATATAGGTTTTGTAGAGGGCAATAAAATGCTGGGGTGCGCATCGCCAGACATAAGGGGATAGCACGCGGAATATCAAAAAGTCGTAACAGGCAAGCAGGTAGCGCGTATAAATCCAGGCTCCGTCACTGGCAGTACGGGTCGTTTTCATTGGTTAAACTCGCGGTCAAAGTGGTCATTGGAGTTGCTTGAGACCAGATTGCGCAACTTTTTCGGCAGGTACTTCCAAAGTGATAAAACTTGAATAGAAAATTATTTTTACTATTAAAATCAGTAGGCTATTAAATTCAAGAATGATAATTGTGGAGCAGGTGGTGCACTTAGGAGGGCGGAGCGGGACAAAACTAGGGGTTAGCCAGCCAAGGATTTGCGGTAGGCGCCAGGAGACATACCGGTTATTTCTTTAAACGCGGCATAGAAATTGGACTGGGTGCTAAAACCCACTTCAAGACTTATAGCCAGTATCGAGGTATCTGGCTCTTTAGCCAAAATCACTTTGGCGGCATCCACTCGATACTCGCGGATAAACCGAGAGAAGTTCATGCCCAGCTCTCGATTAACCAGCTCGGATAGCTGATGCGCATTTATCCCTAGCGCCTCTGCGGTCATCGACAGGTTTAGTTTTTCATTTTGGTAGAGTTTGGATTGGCTCATTAATTGTTCAAGCTTATCGACCCAGGCTTTCACATCCAAATCCTTTAGTGTCGACGAGGCATAGGTTAGCTGGGTCGCTTCCACAAGCTGCTCGACTAAATCTGGAAAGAGGATGAGCGCCCCTACAACCAATAGAAAGGACAGGCCAATGCTGTTGCTGTAGAAAAGGTAAAAGTAATCGTGATCGATATAAGCGATAGACAGCCCGAGAAAGAGACCTAAAACGGCGATCAAACAAAACAGCAGGAAAAAGAACATTTCAATACCAAATCGCTTCCGCTGCGCTCGGAGTTGATACAATTGATACGCCAGCGCAAAACAGTAGCCCATACCGATGAAAAATATAATCGGCACGGCAACTTCATAGCGCGGGACAAAATTCAGCCCCAAGGGTAGAAGGTGTAGCAGCAACAGTGGGTGCAAAGGAGAATCAGGAACGACTGTCGCCCGCGCAAAAAAGAAAAACATCGGCGGCGAGAGGTATAGTGCAAAACGATAAGAAGCTGACTCAAGCACATCTGCGCCTTCCGTAAAATAAACGAAGTGCTCCAATTGCAAGCCAATAAAACACGCTAAAACCACCACGCAGGACAAAATGGCATACCAGGATCTGTTCACACTTTTCAAAAAAAATGTATATACCGCCATCAGAATCATAGCGCTAAAAACCGAAAATCCGATAATCAAAATGCTTAGGGTATTTATCATTGTTGGAGCCTGGGTCGGTTTTAACGTGTCTACTGGAGCCGCCAACAAAATTAGTCGACTGGGTAAATTGGGGGATGTTTAGAATGACTATTTTTCATGGCATTAACTATGACTGCTTTTGACAATTGCTCACTCCAATAAGGCGCCGGTTTTGATGGAGCATAGCGTGCTCCCTTGTACTTGATTGGGGCCAAAAAAAGCGCGATGTTGCGTTTGTGCCTGAAACAGCAAATCGCTAAAAGGCAGTGCAAATAGCGCGGCGATTTCTTGGCGAGTCCAGTCGTGGCGCAGTGCGCCGGAGTCAAGCATAAGAAACCTCAGGAAAGTGGGCGGAATGCTCGGTATCATAGTTGGCGAGATACGGCTGTCAACCAATTAAAGGATTTTAGGTTTACCAATGCGCAAACTCTTCCATGCACTTCTCGCCAATCATTGCGCGCTCTGCGATGCAGCTTGCGCCACGTTTCTCTGTGCTGGCTGCGAAGCGCATCTACCTCGCGTGGGCGACGCTTGCCCTGTGTGCGCCTTGCCGTTGGCCCATGAGGCCAGTTTGTGTGCAGATTGTTTGGAATTGCCGAAGCCCTTTACCTCCAGCCTCTGCCCATTTGTGTACACCTATCCTCTCGACGGATTGATCCGTCGGTTTAAACACCGGCGTTATTTTGCGGCGGGGGAATTCCTCGCTAAATCCCTAGGGGCCTGTGTCAGGCTCCATTATGACCAACTGCCCGATGCGCTGGTGCCCATGCCGCAGCACTGGCGTCGTCGCCTGCTGCGCGGGTTTAATCAAGCGCATTTTTTGGCTGACCAATTAAGCGCGCAAACCCGCATTCCGGTGCTGCCCTTGGTCGGCAAAACACGGCCAACCCCTAGCCAGCAAGGCCTTGATCGCAAGCAGCGGCTGCGCAACTTGCACGATGTTTTTGCAGTGCGCGGCGCGGTGCAGGGTAAACACCTCTTATTGGTGGATGACGTGATGACCACTGGTGCGAGTGCCATGAGCTTGGCCGAAGCCCTGCTGAAAGCCGGCGCAAGGCGAGTGGATGTGGCGGTGCTGGCGCGCACGCCCAAACCGGCTTAGGCCGCGTTTGGTTTATGGCGGCAGCAACCGGCTATACTCAGCGCCAACTTAATATGTGTGGTGGTGATATGACGTCAATTGATGCAGCAGAACCCTTTGCCCTGCTTACGCCAGATTTCGTAATGGATGCGGTGGAGAGCCTGGGTTTTTTGTGCGACGCACGTATTTTTCCGCTTAACTCTTACGAAAACCGCGTGTACCAAGTAGGCATAGACGAAGCTCAGCCCATTATTGCCAAATTTTATCGGCCCGCGCGTTGGAGCGCGGAGCAAATTCTAGAAGAGCATCAATTTAGCGCCGAATTGGCGGCTCGGGACATTCCCGTAGTGCCGCCCATAATCCATGCCGACACCAGTTTGTTTTTTTATCAGGGTTACCCGTTCGCCCTCTACCCGCGCCGCGCTGGACACGCGCCGGAGCTGGAAAACCTCGACCAGCTGTACAGCCTAGGCCAATATTTGGGCCGACTGCACGCCATGGGCGCCGCGCGGCCTTTTGTGCACCGCCCCACCATAAACGTGGCCACGTTTGCCGTGGCCAGCCGGGAATTTTTACTGAGTAACAACAACCTGCCTAAAACCCTACTGGCGGATTACGAGAAAGTTAGCAGCCTGCTAATTGAAAAACTCGACAAACAATTTGGCAGCGTAAAATTCGCCAATATTCGCCTGCATGGTGATTGCCACCCGGGCAATATTTTATGGCGCGATGGCGCACCGAATATCGTGGATATGGATGATGCCCGCAACGGCCCCGCGATGCAGGATTTGTGGATGTTATTGTGTGGCGAACGCCACCAGCAGACACAACAAATGGCGTCAATTTTAGAGGGGTACGAAGAATTTCACGAGTTTGACCGCGCCCAATTGCGCCTTATCGAAAGTTTGCGCAGCCTGCGGATCATGCATTATGCGGCTTGGTTGGCGCGGCGCTGGGGTGATCCTGCTTTTCCCAAATATTTCCCCTGGTTCGGCACGGACCATTATTGGCAGCAGCATATTTTTGAATTGCGCGAACAGCTTTCACGCTTGGATGAACCGCCTATTTCGCTGCAATATTATTAACCTATGGTGGAAGCGAAAATTTGGACCCTGTACATGGTGCGCTGCGCGAACAACACCCTATACACGGGCATTGCGTTGGATGTAAATAAGCGTTTTGCTGAACATGTGGCGGCGGGCCCACGCAGTGCAAAATACCTGCGCGGCAAGGGGCCGTTAGCGTTGGTGTATACGGAGTTGGTGGGCGATAAAAGCGCGGCAACGCGACGTGAAATGGCGGTAAAAAAAATGACTAAGGCGGTTAAAGAAGTGATGGTGAATGGCTGGCAAAAAAAAGCGGCATTGCTGCCGCTTGAAAACGAAAACGCTTAATTAGCCGTTTAAAACGCGATATTCAAGCCCAAACTTAAGTTGTCCGCACTCTCGGTTTGGTTGTGGGAAATTTCCTGCTTAGGAGCTGAATCAACATTAGAGTAAAGGTTGAACTCTAGGGGAATAAATCGATACTCCAAACTGACATTAATATTGTCCGCAATATTCATATCAATGCCTGCGCTATAGGTGACATTACCGGCTTCGGCTTTGGAGCTGGCCTTACCATTTCGCTCGCGATCTATGCTGTAATCGAAATATGACACTTTGCCTTTTAGCGTGAAAGTGTCGTCCAATGGCAGAAGGCCTACCAACGAATAACTAGCGCCAGCCACACTGGTAGTGAATGTGTCACCTGCATTGTTGTCATCAAAACTGCCTAAATCTGTGTAGGCAATTTCCGCCGCTAAAAATTCTGAAAACTGGTAACCGCCGTAAACGTCGAAGGATACCGCCGTGTTGTTGTCGTCCCAAGTTACGCTGCCGGTTTGTCCGCCTGCATAGAAGTCAGCGAAGACGACATTGGCGCTAGTGCATGCTGCCAACAAAATAATCCCTTTGAAAAATTGCTTTGCCATAGTGTGTAGCCTCTTGGGTGGATGGGGTGGAGCTTGGTTAGCTCGGTTGAATTATGCGCAGAGGGCATGAATGGAATGTGAATCGGCTTATCGCTAGGGCCAATTCTACAGGATTGTCGTTTATCGAATTAATTTCCTGACTAGATGTGTGCCGGAGCACAAACGGAGCCTGCAAGTTGCGCGTAAATCACGTGTGAAGGATGTGTGGAGGGTCTGGGTAAGCGCCTGTCTCATCAGCGACGTGCTGTGCATCTTGGGCGATGGGCAGCGAGGCGGATATTTCATCTCGTAGATCAGCCCGACAAGCGCAAGCAAGAATTTGTTTAACCCGATCTGCGAGCCATAGGCTGGGCTGTGCCGCCGTGCAGCAGGTAAAATTTTTTGTGCGAAGATTTTCACGAATTGCGCTGCGTCGCCTATCCTTGAATGGTGTTCCCGGAGAATTGATAACTATGAGCTTTGATCACCTATTTGAAAGTGCTACGCGGCTTCCTTCCATTCCGAAGATTATTCAGGAGTTGATTCAGTCCTTCGACAACCCTGACGCGGATATGAAGCAAATTGCGGCCAAAATCGCCCAGGAGCCGGTGTTGACCGTCAAGCTGCTGCGCACCGCAAACGCCGCCCATTACGGTTTGACGCGTAAAGTCGCATCAGTGCAGGATGCTTCCATCGTCATGGGTTTTCCTGCGGTGCGTACACTGGTCATGGCCTCGGGTCTGGTCACGTCTCTGGCGATGCCCGCAGCTTTGGACAAAAGGCAATTTTGGAAGGATGCGTTTGCGGTGGCAGAATTGGCTAAATGGCTGTGTAAGTTTGGACTCAGGCGCGATGCCAATACTATGCTAACTGCCGGATTGATTCATTCGGTAGGGCAGTTGTTGATGTATTCCGTGTATCCAGACCTTGCAGCTAAGGTTAAGCACGCCATGTCCACTGGCCAGTCACGGCTGGAGGCGGAACAGGCTACCTATGGATATACCTACTGCTTGGTTGGCGCAGAGTTGGCCAGCCGTTGGAAATTCCCAGCAGCCATTAGTGAGGGGTTGCTACATCAGAACTCGCCCCTCGCGGCTAATCCTTTCTCCATAATTGGGGGGCATTTGGCGCTGGCCAAATATATACATTCCTGCCATTTGCGCGAATTACCAGTAGAGGAATTGGTTGAGCACTTTCCCGTGGCTATAAGCGAGGCCTGCGGCCTTAACTGCGAGAAACTGTTGAGCGCGCTTGCGGAGACTGATGCGTTTGAATCCGGATTGGATGCCTTGTTAGAAGACTAGGCCGAGTGTGTTAGAAGAGAAAAAGCCGGCCAAGGGCCGGCTTTTTTGTGGTTGTTGGTGCTTGATGGGTTGACTGGGATTGTGCTTGCAGAACGGGGCAGCCTAGTGTCGGCACCCGTTTTGCCATTGCGACAACTATTCCACGCTGCCGTAAATATGGTCCGACGCCCCTTTGATTATGCGTGTGTTAAACCCAGCTTGGCACAATAGGTGGGCGGCGATTTCAGCGCGGCCTGCCGAGTCGTCGGGAATGAGGTAAAGCTGTTGTGCGGCCAACTGCTTGATGCCGCCTCGCAGCCGCGCCAAGGGGATATTGATTGCGCCCGGGTAGTGCCCTGCGCGGTATTCAATGGGTAATTTCACATCGATGCAGGCGAAGGGTTCCGTGAGCGCTTCAACCCCTTCATGGTCGAGGTATTGAATGACGCGCACGCGAATGAGCTGATTGAAGTCCTCTTCAGTCATGCGCTTGATGATGCCGTCGCGAGTCATGGTCACACTGGCATTACGCGGCGTGCGCCCCAGTAATGCCTCCTCACCAAATGACATGCCCGGTTTCAGCTCTACGTTAACGGTACCCAGCGCGTTGGTGATCAATGCAGAGCCTTTACCTAGGACGTAAAAATAATCCCCCCGCTCGCCTTCCCGCATAATTTTTTGGCCCGCCTTGACCGGTATGGTCTGCAGTTTGGTGAAGAGTTGCTGCACATGGGCCATGGGTATGCCAGCAAACAGGTGAGAGTTCAGCAGGTGATCAAACCATATATCCTCGTCTTCCTCCTCCTCTTCCTGCTCCACCTCTGGGCTGCCGAGACTATCCAGCGGTTGAGTGGCTAAGGGTGCGGACTCTGGTACTTGGCTCCATTTTAGCCAGTTGTCCAGCTGTTCACGATTAACGGTAAAAACCAACACGTCCGAGGTAGCCCTAGCGGAAAATGTGCTGACGGACTCTGGATTCAGGCTGGCGGCGGCCTCTTCAGTGCCGGAAATGAGTTTGCGGCTATCGAAGTTGTGGTCGATTAAATCGATAGCGCCTTCGAGCAAATAAAAGGCTTCCGCAAGTGGCTTCCCGCGCTTGAAGAGAAACGCCCCAGTTTCGAGCCGCAGGTATTCCAGCGACTTCAATGCTTCTAGCCGGTAGGGCGTAGTTAACAAATTGAATGGGGTAAATCGCGTTAGAACGTCTTCTGTAGTCATATGAGAGCCTCCGAATGGATTAATTGAAGACCAAAATTGGCCTTGGCGGTGGGCGTAGTTCACGTTTTTAATCTAGAAACCTCAGTTGGGCGCCAAAAAGCTGTGTAATCCATTGGTGTGATTAGTGAAAGTTAAAAATCACGGGCAACTTGGTTGGTTGTTCGTGATTTTTAACTTTTGCTAGGCGCGCCAAGGGGGTGCGCAGACTTTGGTGATCCAACTGAGGTTTCTAGGTTTAACTGTCATCAATCACACTAATGGATTGCCCCGCTGCGTTTGCGCCCCATGGGAAGCATTGACCATTAAGTAGTAAACATCGGTGCTGCTAAGTATTGGTTTAACAGGGCAAGCATGGCGGCGGGATCGGCACTGCCGGCCAATTCGCGGATGGAGTGCATGGCAAAGGTGGGCAAGCCAATATCTAGGCTGCGCACACCCGTTTGCGCCGCCGTCATAGGCCCTATGGTACTGCCGCAGCGCATATCCGCGCGGGTAACAAACACCTGTAGGCTGACTCCGGCCTGCTGGGCCCACAGGCGTATCAAGGCGGCCGTCTCGCTGGATGTGGCGTAACCTTGATTGGCATCCACCTTCAGCACCGGCCCAGCATTTAGTAAGGGCCCGTGGTTTTCATCGTGCTTACGAGGGTAGTTGGGGTGAATGCCGTGCGCATTATCCACCGATACAAACATCGAGTTAGCCAGGGTTTGGTAGCGCAGCTCGCCGCCACCTAGCCAGCGGGTGAGGCAGGCATTGAGCAGGTTGCTCCTAGCTCCAATATCCGACTGGCTGCCCACTTCTTCGTGGTCCGTTAAAAGTAGCAGGCATGATTCGCCTCCATCGGCTTGCAATAGCGCCTGCAAGCCAAGGTAACAGCTCAGCAAATTATCCAAGCGTGCGCTGCTAATAAACTCCTCATGCAAACCGGTTAGCGCCGGTGGCTGGGTGTCGTAGAGGTGTAAATCGTATTCAAGTACCTCGGTTACATCCGTGCAATGTCCGGTACGGGTCAGCTCTTCGCGCAGCACCTGACGGAAATTCGCATTGCCGCCTTCTTGAAGTAGCACAGGGCGCATTTCCTCATGAGGATTGATGGAGCGCTGTTCGTTGACGGTGCGATCTAAATGGATGGCTAGACTTGGGATTACGGCGATTGGGCGTGCAAAATTGATTAATTCGTGGCGGATTTGCCCTGTATGGGTTGCAACCGCAACACGTCCGGCAATTGATAAGTCGCGGTCGAACCACGGGCTGAGGAGGGCGCCGCCATAGACTTCTACGCCCAGCTGCCAGTAGCCTTGGGAAACGCGTTCTGGCCGGGGTTTTATTTTCAGGCAAGGGCTGTCGGTGTGTGCGCCAAGCATGCGGATACCGCTGGAGCCGAGGGGTTGCGTGCCATAGCGGAATGCCAAGATTGAGGCATCACGGCGGGTAAAAAAATACGCTTTGCCTGGTTCGAGTTGCCAGGGCTCACGTTCGTCAAGACGGGTAAATCCAGCATGGGTTAAGCTTGCTGCCATATTGGCTACGGCATGATAGGGCGTCGGCGACAGCCGTAAAAATGTTAGCAAATCCTGCAGCAGGGAAGATTGACTCATGGGTATTTCTCGTGGCGGATCAACGTGGAAAAAAGCTCAGCAATAAAACGCCGAGTACAATGCGGTAAATCGCAAAGGCGGTGAATTTATGAGTTTGGATATAGCGCAGCAGCCATTTCACAGCAATAAATGCTGTGACGAGTGAAACCACAAAACCGAGAGTAATATCGCTCCAATTTTCGGATGCCAATGTGCCTTCTTGCGCGGCATCCATTATTTTTTTAGCGCTAGCGGCATACATGGTAGGAATGCCCAATAAAAAAACAAATTCAGTTGCGGCGGCGCGATTGCTGGTGCCGCTGAGCATGGCCGCAAAAATTCCCGCCCCCGAGCGTGATGTGCCAGGAAAAATAGCCGCAACAATTTGTGCTACACCCACAATACACGCCACAGGCCAAGTAATTACAGATTGGTCGGATTTTTTAGCGGCCAGCCATTCTGCCAGCAATATCCAAAATCCCCCAACTACAAGCGCCCAAGCCACAGGTGCAATGGTTTCTGGTAATTCAATGCCATATTTTTTGATCAGCATACCTAGAGCCACAGTAATAAAAAATGCAACTAGGAGTTTGTAGATGTAAATGCGGTGTTCTTGCAGTTGTAGTCCGGTTGCCAACCCCCAGATCCGTTGCCAGTAAATGAATGTTACTGCCAGAATAGCGCCAGCTTGAATAACCACGTTAAACAAATCCGACCTTGCTCCAAGGCCAAAATGTTGGGCAATGAGGAGGTGCCCAGTACTGGAGATGGGCAAAAATTCGGTGATACCTTCGATAATTCCGAGCAAGACAACTTGCAAAAAATTTTCCATAGCTGCTTCAAACCATTATGTTATGTGGGCGGCGCGCCGCGTTTTAAGGGGTGGGTTGGCGTAAACGTTGGCGTTTATTCCAAGAGACGGAATTGCGTAGATAAAGCGGTTCAGCTTGTTCTGCAGCTGGCCGGACACCGGAGTCGAAAAATTTTAAGCCTAATTGGGCTATGGCGCTAGCGAGCGGCACCGCTTGTGTATCGCAGTAGCCGAGCATGGCCCGCAACTCAGGGTCGACCTGTGCCCAGCCGCCGCCTAACCCGGCCACGCTGGCGTCAATGGTGATATCCAATTGTTGTGGGAATAACGCATATCCGCACAGTTGAGCCGGTTGCAGCATTTGAGGGAGCGCATCAACGACTTGGAAGCTGGCCAGATAGAACTCATCCATGCGCGCGTCGAGCAAGCAAACCACCGAGTCTTGAGTGTGCTTTGGGTCTTGCGCGAAGGCATATGCCATGGCGTGGAGGCTCTCGACTGGAATTAGCGGTTTTTCGAGGCCAAAGGCAAGCCCTTGCGCCAAACTCAAGGCGATGCGCAGCCCCGTAAACGAACCTGGCCCAGCCCCGTATGCAATGGCATCTATTTGGTGGAGCGATACGCCTGCTTCAGCTAACAGGGCGTCGAGCATGGGCAGAATGCGCCCCGCATGGGTGCGCGGTTCCGCACACACCGCTTCGTGCATGCCGTTGGGAAGCATAATTGCAACTGAACAGGTTTCTGTGGATGCATCAATCGCGAGAATAGTCGTCATAGGGTTGTGTGATGCCGAGTTAGGTAAAAGTTTCTCAAATCAAAATTGGAGTCTGCACTAATCATCGATGTTCAGGGCGGTATTGCAGATCTCAGCGGAGAAAATTTTATCCTAGAAACTTCAGTTTGGCGCCAAAAAGCTGTGTAATTCATTGGTTTGATTAGCAAAAGGCAAAAATGACAGGCAACTTGGTTGGTTGTTCGTCATTTTTTGCCTTTTGCCTTTTGCCTTTTGCCTTTTGCCTTTTGCCTTTTGCTGGGAGCGCCAAGCCGTTGCGCAGACTTTGGTGATCCAACTGAGGTTTCTAGGATTATTGCCACTAAGAATGGTGCCAGGCATCACCACTGCGGAATGCTGCCAAAAAAACCACAGTTGCCATAACTTGACGGGGCTTAAAGTGCGATTCGCGTACGATGATGGAGTAAAACTGCATTTTTTCGAAGCGTCCAGCAGGCAGTCCAATATTGCGAGTTTTGGTCATTTTAAGCCGGTAGGATAAGGACCGGTGGCACGCAATGGCTGCGCTATTTTAGTGAGTGACTCAGCGCACCAAAAATGAAAACACCGGTAGTGCGCCGTTTTTCGTAATGAAAATTCCCCGGTTCTGTGATCATCTAGCCCTACGTAATTATAGTGATGACTCCAGCGAAAGGCCCATCTAAAAAATGACGCACAAGGGTAAGTGCGCCACTAAGTATGATATTTGGCGCCTAGTGTCTTTCACTGATTGGTTGATCGCGCAGCAAGGGTCGCCTGCTTGGCTGGTGCTTAGCCGCTCAAGCGTGTTCCTCGGAAAGCGGAACAGGAGGTTAGCTAGGCACAACAAGCAAATTTATCGGCATAATTCAGGGGGGGACTGTAACCGGGTAATGTTGACGCCGGATTTTCGGCAACTTCAAATGAATTTACATTCAGGCGGCTCAGGTTAAAGGTCCCTGATTAGGGTGTTTTCTCGTGGCGCAATACTCGGATGCGTTACTGGCGGTCGCTAGACCCGCCGCATAGATTAACGAGCTGCCTAATGCTTTTCCGGAAACAAAAACAACCCAGCATATTGCTACGCTGGGTTGTTTTGCGGGGGAGATGTTAAGCTTTTACTTTTGGTGGGCGGCCGCGACGCTTAACGCCGACTGCTGGCGCTTGCACTGTAGTCGCTTCAGAAACAACCTTCTTGGGCCGGCCTTTGCCTTTTTTCACCACTGGAGCATCAGTAGTTTTTACTTTCGGTGCTTTCGGTGCTTTAGCTACTTTCGGTGCTTTAGCTACTTTAGCCGCTTTAACTTTGGGTGCTTTCGCAGCTTTAACTTTCTTGGCAGCAACCTTGGCCTTCGCTTTGGCTTTTTTTCCTGCGGATTTCAGTTTTTTAGCGTCGGCAGCCGCGCGTTTTTTGCTCCAGCGACCTTTAAAGGAGGCAAGTGCCGCTGTTAAATCTGATTCTGCTTTGGCACTTAACTTGGCAGCCAACTTACTTAAGCGCTCTGAATCGGAAACTTTTTCAACTTTTGCAGCGCTTTTCGCAGATTTTTTGGCTGCTGATGCGGTGGCTTTTATTGCAGCTAAGGCGGTTTTAGCTGCTTTAGCTTTTTCAGCTGCTGCAGCAAGCGCTAATTTTGCATTTGCGGCGGTACGCTTGGCTGCTTCCGTTTTGGTCTTTTTGGCTTTTGCAGCCGCTTCAGCCGCTTTGGTGCGTGCGGCGGACAGTTTTGCTTTGGCCGAAGCCAATGCGGCTGCAGCTTTATCTAAGTTGCCGCGCACGGCAGCAGGCGCTGCTGCTACTTTTGCTGGGCGACCTTGTTTTTTGCTGGGAGCTGCTATCACCGCAGTGTTTTTGGAGCCGCGTGGACGACCCGCTTTTTTTACTATTACCATTTAATGTCTCCTCAAAGGATTGGAAGCAATTATGCCGAATATGTCTTTTATCGAAAGTGCGTCCCAAATGAGCGTAGGGTGCTATTGAGGCGCGATTCAAAAGTGCGACTGAGCGGAAAGATATGCCTCAATATCAAAATCCTAGCATAAAGATTTCACGCCACAAGCGCATGGCGGAATTTTATTTTAAAAAAAACAACTTTGCACCATTTTTCGACAAAAATTTATATGAATGTGATCATTTATCGAATTGAATTAGGATTTAGAGGGTCGATTGAGTGATTTCGGTGGCGAATATTTGTAATTCGGCCGATTTCGCGCCTCTCTATTGGTGGGGAACGGTGTATTCCTGGACGGTTTACCATGTTGCAAACGGGGTTTGCTGACGGGTTTATGGTGATTTATTGGCGGCCGCGCAGGGTAAATTAAGTAACATCAGCCTATTACGCCATTGGAAATAGGTGTCGAGGTAATTCTCCTCGAAAAGCGACGAAATGTCTGCCGATCGCCATGACAGGTATTTTCCAATGTTTTGCGAATGCCATCTTTAACCTAGAAACCTCAGTTGGGCACCAATAAGCTGTGTTATCCAGTAACTATTCAGAACAATTTTCATTTTCCCACGTCATCCCCGCGCAGGCGGGGATCCAGATGGCAACTGCTCCGAAGCAATCACGATATTCACTCAAGTAAAAACCGTCTATTGGCCGCTGGATCCCCGCCTGCGCGGGGATGACGGGGAAATAGGCTGAATAGTTACGTTATCCATTGGTGTGATTGGTGGAATTTAAAAATGACCGGCAACCGCAATGTCATTAAGCTAAGGGTTTCGGGCTGTTTTTCTAGGGAATTTCCTGTCATCCGGAAACCCCACCCCAGCCCTCCCCTTGAAAATGGGAGGGAGCAGAACAGCATTGAAAACAAGCAGATTCCTTGATTTGCAGACTTTTTGCCCCTGCCCTTTTTTGAGGGGGGAGTTATTGTCGAGGGAAAAATCACCCGAAAAAGCGGGCCAAAGCCCTTAACTTAGAAACCTCAGTTGGATCACCAAAGTCTGCGCAACCCCCGGGCAGCACCTAGCAAAAGTTAAAAATCACGAACCGCCAACCAGGTTGCCCGTGATTTTTAACTTTCACTAATCACACCAATGGATTACAC
>CAMCXE010000075.1 GCA_945882995.1 Thalassocella blandensis
CAACCAGGTTGCCCGTGATTTTTAACTTTCACTAATCACACCAATGGATTACACAGCTTTTTGGCGCCCAACTGAGGTTTCTAGGCTTAACTTAATGAAATTGCGGGCTACCGGGTTAGTTGTGCGGCATTTTTAATTTTTGCTTGGCGCGCCAAGGAGTTGCGCTGACTGCGTTAATCTAACTGAGGTTTCTAGGTTCAAGTAGTCGCCGTTGCCATATTCGCCTAGCATCAGAATTTTGCGCAGATATTGCAAGCTACGGCGATTGTGAAAGTTGTGGTGGTGAAGTTTTGGGTCGCGCGGGTAGTGTTTTATGAGCGTGTTAGTCCCTGTATTCTCCTGTAGGTGTGTTTTGAATTTTCACAACGCATTGTCTCCGCCAAAACAAGGGGGCATGGGCGGCGGCTGTGCCGATTTTGGTGATCCAGCTGAGGTTTCTAGGATAATGCAACGCCACAGGCGCCTCCAATGGCTGGCGACTGTGATTGGGTTGCGTAAATGGGGTGCGTTACGGATATGGCGCAGCAAAACGCCGTCTGGTGGCTCTGGTCGATATGCTCGGGCTTGATTCATTGCGACTGAAAACCGCGATGCAGTGTTGTGTATGAGGGCGGTAGCTGAAGGCGTTTGTATCCTCCAGCTAGAATTTTTTAAACAGTGGCGTTGTTAAGTTCGCCATAAGTGCGATGTGATCGTCTCGGCTGTTCAGGCACGGAATGTAGGAAAATGTTTTGCCGCCTGCGGCTTCGAATAGATGCCGGTTTTCCTGCTGAATTTCTTCAAGCGTTTCGATGCAATCGGCGGCGAATGCGGGGCAAATTACATCCACTGATGTGGTGCCTTCGGTGGCTAATTGAATGAGCAGTTTGTCCGTATAAGGTTGCAGCCAGCGCGCTTTGCCTAGGCGCGATTGAAAGCTAACGACCCATTCCTTTTCGTCTAAATTAAGCGCACGCGCGGTGGCTGCCGCTGTTTCCAGCGATTGTTGATAGTAGGGGTCCCCCTGATCCACACAGCGTTGTGGGATGCCGTGAAATGAAAACAGGAGTTTTTCTGCCTTGGGGTTGGTTGCCCAATGTTCCCTAATACTCGCCGCGAGGGCTTGAATATACGCTGGGTGATCACAGTACGATTTGCAGATCATGATTTCAGGGATGTTGCGGGTGGTTTTGATGATGTTGGCATATTGGTCGTAAATTGCGGCTGTGGTGGTTGCAGAATACTGCGGGTACAGGGGTAAAACGATGATTCGCTCTACGCCTTGCGCCACGAGAGAGTGAACTTGTTCGCTCAATTTTGGCTGGCCGTAGGTCATGGCGTGCACAACGAGAGCAGGCTGATCATGCTGGTTGAAAAAAATTTGTAGAGCCTCTACCTGTTGTTGGGTAATGACTTTCAGCGGTGAGCCGCCTTCCATCCACACGGATTTATAAGCCGCTAGGGCTTTTTTGGGGCGGAAGGGTAAAATAATGCCGTGCAAAATGGGGCACCAGATCCAGCGCGTAAGCTCCACCACGCGGTGGTCGTGCAGGAATTCGCGTAAAAAATCACGTACAGCACTAATGGTGGGCGCTTCTGGGGTGCCCAAATTCATTAAAATAACGGCGTTTTTAATACTGGATGTTGGCATAAGAATTTCACTTTATGAGAGGCAAAAAAATGGGCTCGAAAGAGCCCATGTTTACGCGCAGCAATGCTCGTTTACTTCAATACGTCAAATACTTGTTGGCGGATGAATTCCATTGAGCCTAGCCCGTTCACTCTTGAACATTTGGGGCCTTTGCTGGATTCACCACTGGATTGTTTGTAATAGGCCACCAGCGGTTCGGTTTGCTCATGGTAAACGGCTAAGCGCTTACGTACTGTATCTTCTTGGTCATCGGTACGTAAAATTAGTGGTTCGCCAGTAATGTCATCAACATCCGGGGTTTTGGGTGGATTGTGCTGCAGGTGATAAATACGACCAGAATCGGCGTGCACCCGGCGCCCACTTAAACGCGAGACAATTTCTTCGTCGTCAACAAAAAAATCCAACACATGATCGATTTGAACGCCGGCATTCGCCAGCGCTTGGGCCTGTGGAATAGTGCGGGGGAAACCGTCAAATAGAAAGCCGCTGGCGCAGTCTGGCTGGGCAATACGCTCTTTGACTAGGCTGATAATTAAATCGTCAGACACTAAACCGCCCGAATCCATAACATCTTTTACTTGCAAGCCCAGCGGGCTGCCGGCTTTTACGGCGGCGCGCAGCATGTCGCCGGTGGAAATTTGCGGAATATTAAACGACTCCATAATAAATTTTGCTTGAGTGCCTTTGCCGGCACCTGGAGCGCCTAACAAGATAATCCGCATGGTTGAGTTCTCCTCGATGAATTGCAGTACAGGCCAAATTTTTTTGCGCAGGGCATCTGTTGGCGGATATTGAAAAGGGGGTTAAAGATACACGCAGGAGCCTTGATTAACAAGGTTTTGGCCGTTGGCGCTGTATTGCCTGGGTGTTATACGGGGTCAGTTGGTGAGTTTTTCGCCAATCCCCAGAGTTGGTCGAGCGCTTCCGGAGATTGTGAGCTCCATTGCAGACCTTGGGCTAATAATGTTTGTTCGATGAATTGAAACCGTGCCGTAAATTTTTGGTTGGCGTGGCGTAGCGATTTTTCGCCGTCGAGGTGTAAATGCCGGCAGAGGTTGGCTAGCGTGAAGAATACATCGCCCATTTCATCTTCGATGGCGTTAGCTTGGCCTTGCGTAATTGCGTGCTGTAATTCGGCGATTTCCTCTTGCAGTTTGTTCAGTACGTCAGCCGCATTGGCAAAATCAAAACCCACGGCGGCGGCGCGTTTTTGTAATTTTTGCGCGCGCGGAATGGCGGGCAAACCGATTGGCACGTCGGAGAGTATTCCGGTTAAACCCTTTTGTGCGCGCTCCTCTTGCTTCAGATTTTCCCAGCGCTGTTTAATATCATCAGCACTCAAGGTGCTGTCACGATGGCTGTTCAGCGTGCCGTCCGGAAAAACATGGGGATGGCGACGCACGAGTTTGGCGGTGAGGCCGGAGACAATATCCGCAAAACTAAACCGCCCGTCTTCACTGGCCAGCTGGCTGTAAAAAATGACCTGAAATAATAAGTCGCCCAGCTCCTCCCGCAATTGCGCAAAATCACCTTGTTCAATGGCATCGACTACTTCGTAGGCTTCTTCAAGGGTGGATGAGGTGATTGTCCGGTAGGTTTGTTGAATATCCCAGGCGCAGCCATCCTCGGGCGCACGCAGGCGCTGCATTAAATACACTAGGTCGTTTAATGAGTAGTGCGAATTGCTGTGGGTCATTTAATTTTTGCGCCTGACGTGAGAAATATTGGGCAATCGGCTGATGCGCGCGAGCACGCGACTGAGGTCCGTGTAGCTGGCCACCTCTACCCGCAGTGACATATCCACGGTATTTTTTTGTTTATTGGACAGTGTTTGCATGGCGCTGACGTTGGTGCGTTCCTTATCCAGCAGTGTGGTGATGTCGCGCAATAAGCCGTGGCGATCGAAGGCTTCAATAATAATATCTACGGAATATTTTTGTTCGGGTTTGTCGGCCCAATCCACTTTAATAATGCGATTGGGCTCATCTGCGGCTAGCTGCAAAATGTTTGAGCAGTCCTGCCGGTGGATGGAGACGCCTCGTCCCAATGTGATGTAGCCGGTAATGCGATCACCGGGAATAGGCTTGCAGCACTGAGCGATATGGGACATTAAATTGCCCACGCCGTCGATGTACACATCTGATCCGTCGGCTTGATTGGTGGACGCTCGCCCTACCAATGAGGTTACAGGCTCGTCGTTTTTTTCCGGTTTAAATAAGCGCTGTGCCGCATGAATAATCCGATCAACGCTTAAGTCGCCGGTACCCACGGCAGCATAAAGGTCGTCCAGCGTGCGTAATTTAAGTTTTTTGGCTAGCGCTTCGTAATCAATGTTTTCAACCGCAAGGCGCAAAAATTCGTGATCAAGTAGCGCCCGACCGTCGGCAATATTTTGTTCGCGATCTTGCTGGCGAAACCAGGTTTGCAGCCGGCTGCGCGCCCGCGCCGTGGTAATGTAACCCAGCGAAGGAATTAACCAATCTCGGCTGGGCGACTCGCGATTACCGGTGATAATTTCAACTTGATCGGCGGTGTGTAAACTGTAATTGAGCGGCACAATGCGGCCGTTAACTTTGGAGCCTTTACAGCGGATGCCAACATCGGAATGTATACGAAACGCAAAATCCACTGGCGTAGCATTTTCAGGCAAATCCACCACATGCCCTTCCGGCGTGAACACATAAATGCGGTCTTGCTCAATGCCTCGCGGCAAATGATCATCCCAAGGATTGCCGCCAATTTCTTCATGCCATTCTAAAACTTGACGCAACCATTCGATTTTTTGCTCGTAAGAATTAGACACCCCGTCTTTGTCGGATTTTTTATAACGCCAGTGTGCACAGACGCCGTATTCGGCTTCTTCGTGCATGTCGCGGGTGCGAATTTGAATTTCTAACACGCGGTTGGCTGGGCCTTTTACCGCTGTGTGCAATGACCGATAGCCATTTTCTTTCGGGTTGGCAATATAATCATCGAATTCATTGGGAATATTGCGCCACAGAGAATGCACGATACCTAATACCCGGTAGCAGTCCTGCTCCGATTCCACCATGATACGCACGGCGCGAATATCATACACTTCAGAAAAGCCAATACCCTTGCGCTTCATTTTTCGCCAAATACTGTAAATATGTTTGGCTCGGCCATTAATATCCAGCGCTTTAATATTTTCATCGGCCAAGGCATTTTTGAGCATGGCGATTACGCCTTCGATATAGGTCTGGCGATCTAAACGCCGCTCGTCAAGCAATTTGGCAATGTATTTGTAGTCGTAGGGTTGGAGGTATCGAAACGAGAGATCTTCCAGCTCCCATTTAATATGGCCGATGCCTAAACGGTGAGCCAGGGGAGCATAAATTTCAGAAACTTCCCGGGCGATGCGCTGGCGTTTTTCGATGGGGGATTTTTTAACCGCACGGATGGCGCAGGTGCGTTCGGCGAGTTTAATCAGGGCAACACGCACATCATCCACCATGCCCACCAGCATTTTGCGCACATTGTCGGACTGCTCCATGCTGGGCTGGCCCAGCACTTTGTCCCCTGAGTGATTGGAGAGGTTGCTGATTGCGGCCATACGGCGCACCCCCTCAATCAATTTTGCGGTGGTGGCGCCGAAGTTTTTTTCCACGGCTTGAGGGCTGTATTTGTTTTCCCGTAGGCTGCGATACAGAATGGCAGCGGCAAGCGTGTCTTTGTCCAGTTGCAAGCCCGCAAGGATTTCCGCCATCTCCAAACCGGCGGAATAGGACGAGTAGCTCTCCCCCCAGCCGACTAATTTGTCCCCTGGCACAAACTCCAAATCCCGCGCCACTTCGCAGGCATGAGTTAGCATGGGTGCCGCGTCTGCAGGTAGGTGAGCGATCTCCTCTATGCGCTTAATCCAAGAGGGGATATCCACATGCCCTTCGGCATCCACGGGGCGATCCTGTCGTACTTTTACCATGGAGGCGGGTTACCTTTTTGTGCTGCATTGCGGTGAATTATCGCCGAATCAATGCCGATCATCGGTTCAAACGAGTTTAGGATAAGAAACCTCAGCGCGATGCGGTGCCAAGGCACTTTTTGCCGCCGCTCATCGGTTTAGCGGACGGCTGCAAATCTAGCGCCGGGTTGATTTCTAGCGCCCCCGCATTATTGGCTAAACAGTCCAGAGGATAAATAGCGGTCGCCGCGATCACACACAATGGCGACGATCACGGCGTTTTTCACGCTATGACTTAGTTCTAGTGCCGCCGCCACCGCGCCACCTGAGGAAACGCCGCAAAAAATGCCTTCTTGTCGAGCCAGCTCGCGCATGGTGTGCTCGGCGCGGGCTTGCGATATTTCGACTATGCGATCGATGTGTTGGCTATCGAAAATCCCCGGCAGGTATTCGGGCCGCCATTTGCGAATACCGGGAATGCTGGCGCCGTCTTCCGGCTGCAGACCAATAATTTGTATGGCTGGGTTTTGCGCTTTCAAAAAGCGGGAGTTGCCAACAATGGTGCCCGTGGTGCCCATGGAACTCACAAAATGGGTGATGCGGCCATGGGTTTGGCGCCAAATTTCCGGACCGGTGCCGGTGTAGTGCGCCAGTGGGTTGTCGCTATTGCCGAATTGATCCAGTACTTTACCTTGGCCTTCGGCTTCCATACGTTTGGCTAAATCCCGCGCACCTTCCATACCGTCTGCACGGCTCACCAAAATTAATCTGGCGCCGTAGGCTAGCATGGCATCTTTACGTTCTTGGGTACTATTATCCGGCATGATTAACACCATTCGGTAGCCCTTAATTGCCGCCACCATCGCCAAGGCAATGCCCGTATTACCACTAGTGGCTTCAATCAAGCAATCCCCGGGCCTTATATCGCCGCGCAATTCGGCTTGGGTAATCATGGAATAGGCTGGACGATCTTTCACTGAGCCAGCGGGGTTATTGCCTTCAAGCTTTACCAGTAGTTGATTGGTGGTGTCGCCGGACAAACGTTGCAGGCGTACTAAGGGTGTGTTGCCGATGTAGTCTTCAATAGTGGGAAATAGCATGTGCGGGTCGGTCATAGGGTACCTCGACGAAAAAAACGAGTGCCAACAAGCCTCGCCAAGCCGGCTAATTCTACTCTTGTTTGTGTTATCTTTAATAGGCTGCACCTCGGCCTTATTGCCCCGTCTCCTTTACCCTGAATTATTTATATGGCATCCAATTTTGCTGGCACGGACAACCTGCGGCGCGCCATCACGCGCGCGACGCTTCTGCCTAGTGCCTTGGTTTGGTGTGCATTGTTGGTGTTTGATTTCTGGCTGGCTTTCGCCCAGCAAAAGGATTTTCACCAGCTGCAGCTGGATCAAACAAAAATGCAAGTGCAACGTTATTGGCAGGCCTCACTTAAACATTCGGGTGGCGGCGAAAATGATTTAGGTGTGTATCGCGATCTTTCTGAGCTGCTATTAACCAACCCCACTATTCAGAGCCTTGTGTTTGTAAATGCTCAGGAGCAGGAAATTGCGCGTTTTGGTTCACCCTTGCGCCGCGATGTTCGATTGCCAACGGCACTTCGCACTACTGAGCGATCCGCGGCTCAGACGTTAGATAGTCTCGAAATGCCTTTTGGCCGACTTATTGTGATTATGGATCGGCAGCCGCTCATTATTGCCGCGTATCAATTTTTTGCACTTAGTGCAGTGTTGTTATGCTGCGTTGTGTTGCTGGTCTTTTGGCAGGGCGAGCGTCTTTATCGTTTGCTGAATAACCCCCTTAACGAATTAATAGCGCGGCTGAAAAATATTCGTGCTGGACGTGCGGTACCCTTGCCAGTATCCATGCCGTTGAGTATCTACACTGAATTGCAAGCCGCCGTGGATGACACGCTTACGCACTTCACCAGTTTTGAAGCCAGGTTGCAGCATTCTGTAGAACACGCCACCGCCGAATTGCGCGAAACTCTTGAGGCCGTTGAAATTCAAAATATTGAGTTGGACATGGCCCGCAAAAATGCACTACAGGCGGATCGTGTTAAATCCGAATTTCTTGCCACTGCCAGTGAAGAAATTAAAACCCCTCTGGAATCTGTGGTCGATGTGGCGCAGCAGCTATTGCGTACGCGGTTGAGCGATCAGCAACAAGATTATTTGAGTAATGTCCAACAGACGGTACAGGGTGTGCTGTCCTTAATCGGTAATCTGCAGGATTTCTCGCGGCTGGCTGCCGATAGCCTACAGCTGGAATCTAAAATTTTGCCCATCCGCCGCTTAATTGCGGAGCTGCTGAATTTTTACGCGCCCCAGGCGAATGAGCGCAAAGTTCGCTTGCTATCCATAGTTGACCACGATCTGCCTGAAACACTGGTAGGCGATCCCTCTCGTTTAAAACAGGTGTTGACCACGCTCATGGCAAATGCCATTAAGTTCTCATCGCAAGGGGATTTATTGGTGGAAGTTGCAGTGATTGGTAAGACGGATATCACTATGCAACTGCGAATTTCCGTAACGGATAATGGCGTGGGCTTAAGCGAGGATCAGCAGTCGGATTTATTTAATGCATTTTCCGCCAGTCGATCGTCCGGTCGAAGTTTGCGTGAAGGCGCGAGTCTCGGGTTGCCAATTGCCAAGGGATTGGTGGATAAAATGAATGGCACCATCGGTTTGTCTAGCCGACCGAATCAGGGCACTACCTTTTGGTTCACCGCCGTATTTGGCTTGCCAAACAGTGTTCGCGCAAGGCCGATTAGTAAATTATTTGAAGACACGCGCATAATGGTTGTTGATGAGCAGCCGGTTAGCCGTAGGGAAATTGTGCACATACTGGGCGGTTGGAAAATGACCCCGATTGAGTGCGTGCAACTCAGCGAGGCCGCAGCGCTGAGTGCAACATCCGATGTTCAAGTGGCCATTATTGATGCGCTGGATGCGCAAAACCGCTTTGACAAACCCAAAATGTTTGAATTAATCAAACACATGGTAGAGCGCCACACCATGGGTGTCATCGTGCTAGCCAGTGCCAGTATTGAGCGGCTAATTGCTGCCGAATTGATGTTGCTGAATGTTGAAGTTATGACGCGGCCGCTACAGTCGCACCAGTTATATCAAACCCTATCGAGTCTGCTCGCTGCAAAATCCAAGTTGGTGTCAGCCCAGCTGCCTCATTTGCAGCGCGCTAAATCCCGTAGCGACTTTATAAATATATTGGTGGTGGACGATCATCCAGCGAATACGCGCCTCGTATTTGAATTCTTAAAAAAATGTCGCCTTGAGGCAAGGGTAGCGAACTCTGGGGCGCAGGCGCTGGAGCTGTTTGCAAACAATTCATTTGATTTAGTGCTTATGGATGTGCAAATGCCTGATATGGATGGTTATGAAACCACACGACAACTTCGCAAACTTGAAGCCGGTCAGAAACGTACACCGATAATTGCGCTCACGGCCCACGCGGTAAATGAACATCGGTCGAAATTGATTTTAGCGGGTATGGATGATTATTTGGGTAAACCGGTGAGTTTTGAAGCATTGACGGAAGTGCTGCGCAAATGGTTGGGGGCTGATGCCATTGCAAGTAATAGCGAACTAGGGATGGATGATCAACCCGTGGCTTCGCTCATTGAGGAGTCGCTGGACGCAGCCGCGCTGTTCAGCCTTGCGGAATCCATGCGCCTCGCCAAGCACAACAGCGCGCTGGCGGCAGACTTGCTGCAAATGTTGCTGGACAGCCTACCTGAGGGAGCGGCGGAAATTGAACGCTTAGTGCGAGCAGAAAATTGGTCGGAGCTGCAGAATTTCGCCCACAAATTTTATGGCGGTTGTTGTTATGTTGGCGTTCCTGCATTGCAACTGGCTAGCCGGACGTTGGACCGCTATTTACAGGGCGGTGCTACAGCGGATGTGCCGGTGCTGGTGGCGCAACTTAAAACGCAAATGCAGGCACTGCTGACATGGAGCGAAAATTATGATGTCGCATCATTGTTTGCTGATTAAGTTAGCTGCAGGGCAAAAATAATTTTGTAATCATTGCGTGATGCGCAAGGGGTTAACCTAGTCACGACGAAATAATTCTCGGCTGCGAAGTGGCTCACGCCCGAGTCTCGCGGCTATGGCGTGGCGGCAAACGCGTTTTAGTAAGTGTAAAACGGCGGGTGAGGATTCGCCGCGGTGGTATGCCAGAATGTCTGCCCCGCTATATTCCAATCCACTTTTATTGGGTGAGTCAAACGACTGAGTGGTAATTGGTACAAAGCCTTGCTGAGGATTGAAGTGGTAGAGACCATTAGCCTGCAGAGGGGTTGGGTTAAATCCTTCATGAATAAAGCTGTATTCGTACCCGAGGTGACGCAGTAAAACCAGCTCGAAACGACGCAGGTGCGGCTCGGGGGGCTGCTGGTTAGCTAAAATGGCTAAGGCCATTTCGTAGGCTGCGAACAGCTCTGTTGATTCGTCTAGCGCCGGAAGTAGGCGTTGTAATAATTCGTTGAGGTAAAAACCGCAGTAGAGTTGCTCCGCTTTTAAGGCAAACGGTATAGCTTCGCTTTCGTAGCCCGTGAATGTTTTAAATTCCTGTTTGCCCAGCCATGAAAATAAATATGGCTGAAAAAGTATTAATGCCGGCGATTTTTTGGAGATGCGCACCACGCCTGTCACGCGGCCTGCTTGCGCAGTAAAAATGTCCAGAATTTTGCGCGAATCGCTCATGGGTCTTTGATGTATCACATACCCTTTGAGAAGATCCGTACGCGACATAACACTCTCAGTTATTTAGAGGGTAAACAGGGCGTGGCTGTGTGGGCGATTATTCATGGTAGCCTAGGCTACGCAGCGCGCGGTCGTCATCGCTCCAACCACTTTTGACTTTAACCCACAATTTGAGCATAACCTTCGCATCCAACAGGGTTTCTATATCCTGGCGGGCGGCAGTGCCAATGGATTTGAGGCGCGACCCTTTGTCACCGATCAATATGCGTTTTTGCCCTTCGCGCTCCACGAGTATGACCGCGGCGATGGTAACCAGTGTTTGTTCATCGCGAAATTCTTCGATTTCCACGGCGATTTGATAGGGTAATTCAGCGCCCAATTGACGGGTGATTTTTTCTCGAATCAATTCGGCAACTAAAAATCGTGAGCTTTTGTCCGTAATTTGATCTTCGGGGAATAAGTGGATTCCTTGCGGTAATCGCTTGATGATTTCGGCCTCTAGGCAATCGAGGTTCTGATTGCGCAGGGCGGAAATGGGAATTATTTCGGCGGGATTGAGTTTGGCTTGCAGCTGCGCCAAGTGCGGGATTAATACGGATTTATCGTCTATGGAGTCGATTTTATTGATCACCACAATAATGGGTGCCTTAACGTTTTGAAGCTTCTCCACGACGTTGTCGTCATCCTCGAGCCAGATCAGGCGATCGACCACAAATACGACTACATCTACGTCGAGGGTGGCCGAAGCTGCCATGCGATTCATATAACGATTGATCGCTTTGGTTTGCGCTTTGTGCAAACCTGGCGTGTCCACAAAAATCATTTGCGTGTTGTTGACGGTTTTGATGCCGGTAACATTTTGACGCGTAGTTTGAGGTTTGCGCGAGGTTATGCTGATTTTTTGCTGAATCAGGTGGTTCAATAGTGTCGACTTGCCAACATTGGGTCGGCCGACAATGGCGATATAACCGCAGACTGTAGATGTCATAAAAATCCTTCCACTTAGGGAATAATTTGCGCCAGCATTTTTTCGGCGGCTTCTTTTTCCGCCGCTCGTCGGCTGGCGGCAACCCCTTGAGTGGCAGATGGGTGTGATTGAATACGGCAAGTTACTGTAAATAGTTGTGCGTGTGATTCGCCTTCAATTTTTACAACGTCGTATTGTGGTAGGGGTGCTCGGCGCCCTTGCAGATATTCCTGCAAAAGCGTTTTGGGGTCTTTTTCATCCTGTTCTAGGGATAAGGCATTCAAGCGTGGACTGTACCACGTTAATAAAACATCTCGTGCCGACTCAAAACCGGAATCTAAAAATATTGCACCTATAATGGCTTCGACTGCATCGGCCAATATAGAGCTGCGCGCGGCTCCACCGCTTTTCACTTCGCCTTCACCGAGTTTCAGGCAGTCACCTAGCGAAAATTCGCGGGCTATTTCAGATAGGGTATCGCCTTTCACCAAGCTCGCTCGCAAGCGGCTCAGGTCTCCTTCCTTGGCGGTGGGAAAACGCAAAAAAAGGGCGTGAGCAATACTCATATTTAAAATTGAATCGCCTAGAAATTCTAAGCGTTCATTATGATGACTGCTAAAGCTGCGGTGGGTTAATGCTTGTTGCAACAGGGCGGGCTGGGAGAAGCTGTACCCTAATCGCTTCAGTAGTTGGTTACTTTTTAATGGTTTCACTAGGTTTGCAGCAGGCTTCGGGTTTGGAGGAGTCTAGCTCGTTGTTGAACCAGACCACTAGGTCAATGTTTTTCATGAAGTTGATGCGAACTTCATAATTGAGGTGGAAAACAGTTTTATCCCGCAGACGATCAAGCGTCACGCGGTTAACGTCGATGGCGGGGTCGCGCACGTTGTTAACCATGAAGAATTTACTTAATTCACTGGAAATCTGTGCTTTGGTAAGCTCTTTTAAATCATTAGGGTGTTTTGCTGCAATATCTTTTAAGGCATTTTTGACCAAAAGGGAATCTTGATAGATGGGAAATAGTTTGAGAAAGCAGGTAAGTGTAAAGGCAAAGCCTACCAGCAGCAGGAACATGGATAGAGGCGCTGCACCGGTTTGATGTTTCGAATTCATGTTGCGACTCCTCGTGGTGGTTGTGTATCTGGATTATTGAATTAAGCCAGCGCTACTAAAATTGGGGAGGCTGGCAAAAGCGCCCCAGTGCAGCCAAACGGCGAAGGCTTTACCCACGATGTTTTGTTCGGGTACAAAACCCCAGAAGCGGCTGTCGGATGAATTGTCGCGATTGTCCCCCATCATAAAATAATGGCCTTGCGGAACCTGCCATGTGCCTTCTTTGCCTCTGTAGCCGGGTGCATTACATCTTTGTATGTGGTGCAATTTGTCGCTCAGTTGCTCATTGGCGACGATATAGCTTGGACATGGGGCTTGGGCATCAACGATAGCAGAAAGCGACTCGATGGGTTGTTGGCTCGCCGGCTGGTTATTTACATAAACTACATTGTTAATGATTTGCACTGTGTCGCCGGGTAGGCCAACTAAGCGTTTAATAAAATAGCGTGTTTCGTTGGGTGGAAAAAAAACCACCACGTCGCCGCGCTTGGGGTCGTCGATGGGAATTATTTTGGTTTTAATAATGGGCAGGCGAATACCGTAGGCAAATTTATTCACTGCGATATAGTCGCCTACGAGCAGCGTGGGGATCATTGAACCGGAAGGGATCTGAAACGGTTCCACCAGAAAAGAGCGCAACCCGAACACCACAACCAGTACAGGGAAAAATGACTTCGAGTATTCCGCCCAGGCCGGTTCTTTGCGCGCGGCCTCCAGTGCGGCCACGTAACCGGGGTGTGCGGATTTTTCTTGCTCGCCGAGGGTGCTAAATTGCAGGTTCACGGCATTTACGCCCAGTTTGCGCGTGGGAGCAAGCAGGGCCAAGTCCAGCAGCCAGCCGATACCCGTGATAACGATAAGCACAAAAAGAATGAGGGGTAAATCTAAGTCCATGGAGAGCAAACCTGTGTTGGATAAATTAAATTATGAGTCCATTTTTAATACGGCGAGAAAAGCCTCTTGGGGGATTTCTACCCGCCCAACTTGTTTCATGCGTTTTTTACCGGCTTTTTGTTTTTCAAGCAGCTTCTTTTTGCGCGTTACGTCACCGCCGTAACACTTGGCAATAACGTTTTTACGTAAGGCTTTAACCGTGGTGCGGGCGACGACCTGGCCGCCAATGGCCGCTTGAATGGCGACGTCGAACATTTGGCGCGGAATTAACTCCTGCATTTTTTCGGCAAGGGCGCGGCCTTTGTAATGGGCGTTATCCCGGTGGACAATAATGGCCAATGCATCAACGCGTTCGCCATTAATGAGTACATCCAGCCGCACCAGCTTGGCGGATTGGAACCGCAAAAAACTATAGTCTAAGGATGCATACCCTCGGCTCACCGATTTGAGTTTGTCGAAAAAATCCAGAACCACTTCGTTCATGGGCAATTCGTAGACTACGGAAACCTGCGACCCCATGTATTGCAGGTCTTTTTGCATGCCGCGTTTTTCGATGCACAGGGTTATCACGGCGCCCAAGTAGGCTTGGGGGACCAAAATATTGGCTTGCACAATAGGCTCGCGCATATCGGCAATGACGCTGAGGTCGGGCAACTTTGAGGGGTTGTCTACGTAAACCACTTGACCATTGGTTTGTTCCACTTCAAAAACGACTGTTGGTGCGGTAGTTATGAGGTCGAGGTCGTATTCCCGTTCCAGCCGTTCTTGGATGATCTCCATGTGGAGCATACCCAAGAAGCCGCAGCGAAAACCAAAGCCCAAGGCATCGGAGCTTTCGGGTTCATAAAACAGGGAGGCATCATTGAGGGTGAGTTTGGACAGCGCGTCGCGGAAATTTTCAAAGTCGTCAGAGCTAACCGGGAAAAGGCCCGCATAGACTTGGGGCTTAGCCTTCTTAAACCCAGGCAATGCTGCAACCTGAGGCGCGTTGGCATGAATGATTGTGTCGCCCACGGGGGCGCCGTGAATATCTTTAATGCCTGCCACGACAAAGCCAACTTCACCGGCTCGAAGCACGCCTGTTTCAAGGCGTTTGGGGGTAAATACACCCACAATGTCCACTATGTTGGATTTACCGATGGTCTTAGACATTATTTTGTCTTTGACCCGCAGGGTTCCGTGTTTCACGCGCACCAGCGAAACCACACCTAAATAGTTGTCGAACCAAGAGTCAATAATGAGTGCTTGCAATTCCGCTTCCGGATCGCCTTCTGGGGGCGGAATTTGCTGAATGAGGCGTTCGAGCACATCGGTAATGCCCAAACCCGATTTGGCGCTGCAACGTACGGCATCGGTGGCATCCAACCCGATAATATTTTCAATTTCTTCCGCCACTCGCTCGGGCTCAGCTTGTGGTAAATCCATTTTGTTAAGAATGGGAATAACTTCTAGGCCTTGCTCAATGGCGGTATAGCAGTTGGCCACCGACTGCGCTTCAACGCCTTGCGCCGCATCCACCACTAAAAGCGCACCTTCGCAGGCGGCTAAGGAGCGTGACACCTCGTAGGAAAAATCCACGTGCCCAGGGGTGTCAATAAAGTTGAGTTGGTAAGTTTGTCCATCCAGCGCACGATAATTGAGGGTGACGCTTTGGGCTTTGATGGTGATGCCGCGCTCGCGCTCTAAGTCCATGGAGTCGAGCACTTGCTCAGCCATTTCCCGCTGGGAAAGGCCGCCACAATGCTGAATAAATCGATCGGCTAAGGTGGACTTGCCGTGGTCGATATGAGCGATGATGGAGAAGTTGCGAATATGACTGAGACTGGACACTTAGTCGGTAACCTAATGAAATGCTAGAATTTTTGGGAGGGGCGTGGTCTGGCCCCCGAGAGGGCGCCAGTCTACCCTATTTGGCTGCACGCTGGCCATTTAAGGCGCTAGCGCAAGCCTCGCACCAGGGCTGGATTAGTCCTGCCCACCGAGTTGCAGTGCTTAGCGAGCAAACACGACGGTCTTTTGACCATTTAAGATAACCCTTTGTTCAGCGTGCCAGCGCACGGCACGCTGGAGCACAACGGCTTCAATATCGCGCCCAATTTCCACCAGTTGTTCAGGTGTTTGGGCATGGGTTACGCGCTCAACTTCTTGCTCAATGATTGGCCCCTCGTCTAAATCCGCCGTTACATAGTGAGCGGTGGCACCGATAAGTTTAACGCCGCGGGTGTAGGCTTGGTGGTAGGGCTTGGCGCCCTTAAACCCCGGTAAAAATGAATGGTGGATATTGATGGCGCGACCGGACACGCGTGAGCAAAAATCGTCTGAGAGGATTTGCATATAGCGGGCTAAGGCCAAAAAATCCGCTTGAGTCTCGTTAAATACCTGCAAGAATTTTTCTTCCTGAGCAGCTTTGTTTTGCGCGTCTACGGGTAAATGGTAGTAGGGCACGCCATACCAATCGGTGAGCCGCTGCATATCAGTATGGTTCGATACGACGCCGACGATTTCCACGGGCAGTGAGCCGTGGGTAGCACTGTTTAACAGATGGTTTAGGCAGTGCCCCCACTGCGAGACGGCAATCAGCAGGCGCGGGCGATAGGCACCGTCGTTGAGTTGCCAAGACATGCCGTAGCGTTCGGCAATGGCTTG
>CAMCXE010000076.1 GCA_945882995.1 Thalassocella blandensis
TTGAACACTATATCGCCTTGCTGCTTGATACGGTGTGCGCCGTAAGGCCCGGCCGATCCTTCGTTAGATCCAATGCCAAAATTCGAAAAATACGCTTCTATATCAGTGCAAAACGAGCGCGGTAGGGCTTAACTTAATGACATTGGGAGCCGCATGGATGCGGCGAAGTAGAGCAACGCACGACTGCATGGATGCAGGAGGTAGAGCGACGCAGGAGGCCAAAGCCGAGGAGCAGTTGCCGAGACGTCCATTTGAGCCGTGACGGGACAGGATGTCACGCCACGGCGACATTCAAAATCGCCTCGGAGGGAGGGGGTTTTTGCGAAGCAAAAACCAAAAAGTCGGGTGGCCTTTCTTTTTGGTTACTTTTTCTTTGGCCACGCAAAGAAAAAGTAACTCGCCCAGGAGGGCGAAGTAAAGGCTGAAGATCACTCAAAAAAATCAGCTTTGCGCTTAACTTAATGACATCGCCCCCACAGACTAGCCGAGCCCCGCACCACAACGCCAAAAAATCGCCCTGCTGCGCGCTTGTTTTTTGATCACCGCCCACAAACTCTCTATAATCCCGCCCCTGCTTAATTCCCCCCAAGTGAACACCATGATTTATTCCAAAACATTCGACGTTATTGTTATCGGCGGCGGCCACGCCGGCACCGAGGCCTGTTTGGCAGCGGCACGTATGGGCTGTAAAACCCTACTGCTCACCCACAATATCGAAACCCTCGGCCAGATGAGCTGCAACCCAGCCATTGGCGGTATTGGCAAAAGTCACTTGGTGAAAGAAATTGATGCCCTAGGCGGCGCCATGGCGCGTGCCACCGACTTAGGCGGTATTCAATTTCGCGTGCTGAATGTGCGCAAAGGCCCGGCGGTGCGCGCCACTCGCGCCCAAGCGGACCGTATTTTGTATAAAGCCGCCATGCGCCATATTTTGGAAAATCAGCCCAATTTGTGGATTTTCCAACAAGCGGTGGATGACTTGATTGTTAACGGCGAAACCGTAGAAGGCGTGGTAACTCAAATGGGGCTCAAATTTTACGCCCCCAGCGTGGTCTTAACCGCCGGCACCTTTTTGGGCGGCAAAATTCACATAGGGCTGGAAAATCATGCTGGTGGCCGCGCCGGTGACCCGCCATCCATCGCCCTCGCCAATCGGTTGCGCGAGCTGTCTTTGCGGGTGGATCGCTTAAAAACCGGCACCCCTCCACGTATCGATGCGCGCAGCGTGGATTTTTCCGGCCTGCAAGAACAGTGGGGCGATACCCCCACGCCGGTGATGAGTTATTTGGGCAAGGTCAGTGACCACCCGAAGCAAACCTGCTGCTGGATTACCCATACCAACGAACACACCCACGACATCATTCGCGGCGGCTTCGACCGCTCGCCGATGTTTACCGGCATTATCGAAGGTGTTGGCCCGCGTTATTGCCCGTCTATTGAAGACAAGGTTAACCGTTTCGCCGACAAAAACAGCCACCAAATTTTTATTGAACCCGAAGGCTTAACCACCCACGAGCTCTACCCCAATGGCATTTCCACCAGCCTGCCCTTTGACGTACAGCTGGACTTGGTGCGCTCCATCAAGGGGTTTGAAAACGCCCACATCTGCCGCCCCGGCTACGCCATTGAATACGACTTTTTTAACCCCCAAGACCTTAAGTACAGCTTTGAAACCAAGGTGCTCAACGGCCTGTTTTTCGCGGGGCAAATTAACGGCACCACCGGTTACGAAGAGGCCGGTGCCCAAGGCCTGCTAGCCGGCCTAAACGCCGCCCTGCGCGCCCAACAAAAAGACGCTTGGTGCCCCGAGCGCGACCAAGCCTACATAGGTGTGCTGGCCGACGACCTCATTACCCTCGGCACTAAAGAACCCTACCGCATGTTTACCAGCCGCGCCGAATACCGCTTGGTACTGCGCGAAGACAATGCCGACGAACGCCTCACCGCCAAAGGCCGTGAGCTGGGATTGGTAGACGACGCGCGCTGGGCACACTACTGCAAAAAACGCGAGGCGGTGGACACGGAACACCAGCGCCTGCGCACTACGTGGATTCAAGCGGGCAGCCCAGAGGCAGCGGTGCTGGAGCCCAAGCTCATCTCACCACTCACCCACGAATATTCACTGCTGGATCTCCTCAAGCGTCCCGAACTCACCTATGCCGATTTAGCCCAGCTTAAAGGCGCCGGTGTAGACGATGAACAAGTGGCCGAGCAGCTGGAAATTCGCGCGAAATACGCCGGCTACATCGACCGCCAGCAAGGCGAGGTGGAGCGACTGCGCTCCAGTGAAGCCACGCGAATTCCCAGCGGTTTTGACTATACGGTGGTTAGCGGCCTGTCCAACGAGGTGAAACAAAAACTGCAAGCCGCCCAGCCCGACACCATTGCCCGTGCGTCCCGTATTCAAGGTGTTACACCGGCGGCCATCTCGCTACTGTTAATCACCCTGAAGAAGCAAGGCCTCTTAGCCGCACGCGGGGCAGCCAGTCTCTAATGGTGAGTTTGGCGATAGCGCAAGCCTTGCGCACCGGCTGCGAACAACTGGGCCTTACACTGGACGCTCCACAACAGCGCCAGCTGCTGGAATATTTGGCGCTGTTCATTAAGTGGAATCAGGCCTATAACCTGTCCGCCATTCGCGATCCCGAGCAGATGCTGCGGTTACACCTGCTCGACAGCCTCAGCATCGCCCCGCACTTAACCGGCCAGCGGTTCATCGACGTGGGCACCGGCGGCGGCCTGCCGGGCATTCCTTTGGCCATCTGCTTTCCCGAACGCCATTTCACCCTGCTGGATTCCGCCGGCAAAAAAATGCGCTTTTTATTCCAAGTGAAGCAGAGCCTAAAGCTGGCCAATGTGGACACCCAAAACTGCCGCGTGGAAGCTTATCAGCCAGCGCAGTTATATGATGGCGTGATCAGCCGAGCCTTTGCGTCACTGCAGGATATGACCGACGCCTGCCAACACCTACTCGCCCCCAACGGCCGCTTTTGGGCCATGAAAGGCCAGCAACCTCATACCGAGTTGAGCACCGTGGCAAAACACTATACTGTCGCTCACTCCTACCCCCTTGCGGTGCCCGGTGTTGATGCTGAGCGCTGCCTGATTGCCCTGCAAGCCAAACACGAGACCTAAACCTTGGCCAGAATCTACGCCATTACCAACCAAAAAGGCGGTGTGGGTAAAACCACCTCCTGCGTTAACCTTGCCGCGTCCCTTGCGGCCACCAAGCGCCGCGTATTGCTAGTGGATATGGACCCACAAGGCAACGCCACCATGGGCAGCGGTGTGGACAAAAGCACAGCGGCATTCACCGCGTACGACGTGCTGATGGGGTTTATTGATGTGCCCGACGCGGCCATCACACCCACTGAGGTGGGGTTTAGTGTTTTGGCTGCGAATAGTGACTTGACGGCCGCCGAAGTGCAGCTCCTCAACCAGCCCGATAAAGAACACCGGTTGTTTAATGCCCTGCAACTGGTGACCAACCAATACGACTACATTCTTATCGACTGCCCGCCCTCGCTGAACATGCTCACCGTAAATGCGCTAGTGGCCTGTGAGGGCGTGATTATCCCCATGCAATGCGAATACTACGCACTGGAAGGCCTTTCGGCGCTAATCAACACCATCAATCAAATACAGGCTGCGCTCAACCCGCGTCTTAAAATTGAAGGCATTCTGCGCACCATGTACGACCCGCGCATGAGCCTGACCCTTGACGTTTCAGCACAACTCACGGAGTTTTTTGGCGACAAGGTGTACAACACCTGCGTACCGCGCAATGTACGCTTGGCCGAAGCGCCCAGCTTTGGCAAGCCCGTGCTGAATTACGACCGGCAATCCAAAGGCGCTTTGGCGTATTTGGCGCTGGCGGGGGAAATTATTCGCATGAATGAGGAAGTGGCGGGGGCAATGTCATTACGTTAAGGATTTTCGCCTTGCCAAAATGCTGTCTAATGTTACACCCACCATCCTGCAGAAACGGGGCCAGCCCGTTTTTTGGCCGAGTGGGGAGGCAATTTTAAGGGGCTAATGGCGGGTTACGCCTTCGCCAACCCGTCCTACACACTGATGCCGCTGTGTGTTATTGCCGAGCCATATGCCTACCGCAAGAGTTTGAGTTCCCTTAATTTTGATTTTTTGTGCCACGTTAATACGTTAGTCTCGCCGCGCCATCGATACCCTCACACAGAAGGGAATATGAACATGCAGCAAGGTACCTGGCCCCAATCATCCGACCATCCAGACATTCAAAAACTGCTCAAAACACTTACGCAGATTCGCCACGAAATGCTGGACGATGTGCAACAGGCGGCAGGTCGACTGACGAAAATCCACCCCACCTACCAAGCTAGCGCTCGCAATCTTCTTCATTATTTAACGTTGCGCCGTCGCGACCTGCGGCCGCTGCAACTACAACTGGCGGAGTTGGGGCTTTCGTCTTTGGGGCGCGCGGAGGCCCATGTTTTGGCCACAGTTGACGCGCTGCTTGTGGCACTGCAGGCTTTGGCGGGGCAACGGGGGGAGCCCAGCGCCAATGAGGCGGACGTGACATTTGCGCGCGGTACCCAGCTGTTGGCTGAGCATACACTTGGCCTGCTGGGCGAGACGAATCGAGCGCGCGGTGTGCGCATTATGGTAACTATGCCTGGTGAAGCAGCAACTGATTACACGCTCATCCATAACTTGATGCAGCAAGGTATGGACTGCATGCGCATCAACTGCGCCCACGATAATCAAGCGACTTGGCTGGAGATGATTAAACACCTGCGTCGCGCAGAAGCGGCTTTAGGCCGTTCATGTCCGGTCGCCATGGACCTAGCTGGGCCAAAATTGCGCACCGGACAAATACAGGCTGGGCCAGCGGTCGTGAAAATCCGCCCACAGCGGGATTCCCTAGGCCGAGTGATCGCGCCGGCGCGGGTTTGGTTATGCGCCCAAAACGCCTCAGCGGCTCCGCCGAGCCCTGCCACTGCAAGCCTCCCCGTTGATGGGGATTGGTTGGCACAGTTGGATGTAGGTAGTCATGTAACCTTTGAGGATAGCCGAAAGTCGGCACGCAGAATGGTGGTCGTCGATATCACCGAGCGCGGCTGCTGGGCCGAGCTGATGCAAACAGCCTACGTCACACCAGGCACTTTGCTACAGCACGGCCACAAATGGGTAGCGCCGGTGGGTGATTTACCCTGTTTGGAATCCGCTATTACCTTGCGCCAAGGTGATAACCTTATAGTGACTCGCGAATTAACTCTCGGTCGCCCCGCCGTCTATGACAGTGCTGGCACTATTCTTACCCCTGCTTCCATCGGTTGTAGTATTCCAGAAATATTCGACGACGTGACCAGTGGCGAGTCCATTTGGTTTGATGACGGCAAAATTGGCGGCATTATCGAAAATGTCGGCGCCAGCGAAATGATGGTACGAATCACCCAGGTCCGCTCACAAGGGGAAAAACTGCGCGCAGATAAAGGCATAAATTTACCCGATACTCAACTTAACCTTCCCTCACTTACCGCTAAAGATATTGCCGATCTAACCTTTGCAGCCGCTCAAGCCGACATTATCGAAATGTCGTTTGTGAACTCGGCTAGCGACGTAGAGTCGCTGCAAACCCTTTTAGTGCAAGATTTTGGGCAGGCGCCAGGCATTGTGCTTAAAATTGAAACCCGGCGCGGTTTTGCCAATTTGCCTGACATGCTACTCACCGCCATGCGCTCTCCCCGCTGCGGGGTGATGATTGCACGCGGTGATTTGGCGGTGGAATGCGGATTTGAGCGCATGGCCGAGGTGCAGGAGGAAATTTTGTGGATGTGCGAGGCCGCGCATGTACCGGTGATCTGGGCGACTCAGGTGCTGGAAACTCTCGCCAAAGACGGCATGCCTTCTCGCGCGGAAATAACCGACGCAGCCATGGGCGATCGCGCCGAATGCGTCATGCTCAATAAAGGCCCTTATATACTGAGCGCCGTGCGTGTACTAGACGATATTTTGACGCGCATGCAGGCCCACCAAAGTAAAAAGCGCCCCATGCTCAGAGAGTTACAGTTGGCCCATAGGTTGCCGCAGAGTCCGAGTGTCTGATCTTCGGCCAAGCCGTGCAGGGCGGGTCATGATCCTCGCAGACGATGTTTCGTAATTTTTAACCTAGAAACTTCATGTACAAAGCGTTTAGATCTGCCGGAAACTTATTACCCTAGAAACCTCAGTTGGGCTCCAAAAAGCTGCGTAAGCCATTGGTGTGATTAGTGAAAGTTAAAAATGACGGGCAACCGGGTTGGTTGTTCGGCGTTTTTAGCTTTTGCTAGGCGCGCCAATGGGTTGCGCATACTTTGGTGATCCAACTGAGGTTTCTAGGGTTACACCATTAACATAGCTAAATTATTAACTGGGCTTGATTCTATTCATTAGACCTGCCGCCCAACCCCAAATAGGCGCAGCCAAAAAAAATCCCAGTCACTGATGACTGGGATTTAACGGATGGTGGCTAGAGAGAGACTCGAACTCTCGACCTCAGCATTATGAGTGCCGCGCTCTAACCGGCTGAGCTACCTAGCCATAATGAAAAGCACTGCCTTCCAGAAGGGCGCACATTTTCACGAGCGGCGCCAAACTTGTCAACCAAAATTTACCCTACGGCTGCCGCCGCTATTTCAACATGGTCATGGCCGCGGCCATCTGTTCAGACAAATCCTCGGCTTCAGCATTCTCAATATCAGGGTCCAACCCTAAGCGGGCGAAGGCCGTCACCGTCTGATAATCCACACCCAAGTAGTGCTTGTTGTTGGCCGCCAACCCCTGCAAGGTCGCAACCGTCACCAAATCCGCGTAGTCTGCCTTGGGCACCTCACGCGTAAAATCTAGGTATTGCATGGGCACCTGTTGCAGTACAGCTGGAAATCCCCAAGCCGTCAAAATGGCAGTGCCTATTTGCGGATGCGCATGTGCAATCACCGCGTCAAGCGTAAAACTATCCTGGAGCAGTGCTGGGTGCTCTTCCGCGTAGGACAAAATGGGCAAAATGCCGATCTGGTGCACTAACCCCGCCAATGCAGCCTCATCCGGCTTGAGCTTGGTTTTGTACTTACACAACACCGTGCAAATGCCGGCCACCTCGGTGGAATTGCTCCACACCTGTCGCAACCGTTTATCCACCATGTCACTGGTAGCCTGGAACATTTGCTCCATAGCCAGCCCAGTTGCCAATGCGCAGGTTGTGGTCATCCCCAATCGGGCGAGTGCCGTATTTATATCCTCGACCTTCTTAGCACCGCGATATACCGCGCTATTGGAAACCTTAATAATTCTGGCGGTCAGCGCCGCGTCCTGGCCAATAATAGTGGCCAGCTGCTTGATGCTAGCATTTGGGTCTCCGGCCACTTCTCGAACCTTAATGGCCATTTCAGGCAGTGTTGGCAGAAGCAATTTATCAGTTTCGATAGCGCGAATAATCACGGCGGTAATTTGTGCTGCCAAAGTGCTCATGCGGGCTCCCATAGGTAGGTAGCTAGCCAATACGGCGGCTAGAGACTGCGAAAATCAGTCCCTAAGGTATAGCATAGGGAAGCTCGAGCCAGGATATTTTCGCTTCCGGAAACTGCTCGATATAAATGTCCGTTGAATTGGCCGCCTCATCATTGATAACCGCCAAAAATTCCACAACCCCATCGCGAGCGGCAAACCCAACAATTTCCCCCTGCGATTCGCTTTTACCCAGCACGCGTAACGCCCCGCCTAAATTCAACAATGCGGAGCCAGTCGCCGCATAAGCCAGATACAGGTGTTTTTTTTGCTTCCCCAAATATTGCATTCTTGCCACAATTTCCTGCCCGGTGTAACACCCTTTTTTAAAACTAATACCATCGATTAGGTGGTAGTTAAACATTTGCGGAATATAATTTTCAGTGGTGACTGCCTGCACCTCCGCCCAGCCGCGCTCAACTAAAACCTTATCCCAATCCCGCCGAGCACTAAGCCCGGGTAAGGCGGCGATACCGGCCAACACTGCCAATAAATCGTCCTGCTCACCGCGAAATTCAACCACATACTCATGCAAAACCAACAGTGTACAACGCGCGAATTGCAGAAATTTACCAGCGGCAAGTTCCACGTTAAGCGCTCGACTAATTTCCGCCTGTGCCGCAGCGCCAACAACGGCAAAGGCTTTAATGTTTTCGGCAACCTGCAGCTGGACTTTGGAAAATACACTATATTTTTTCAGCGCTTCAAAACCCAACTCCAGTAGGGAACTGTGCAGCCGCAGCAGTATATCGCCGTCACTACCGCTAAGAATAAAGCTGCTGATCATGCGGCCTTTGGGGTTACAATGCGCGCCCAACAGCACGTCATGATTGGCCAGGCGCATGCAGTCGCAGGTACTTTGCCCCTGCAAGAATTTTACGGCATCCGGGCCAGATAACCTTATAAAACCATAGTCATCCAGAGGGATAATAGTAAGCTCGAGCGGCTCACTCGGCGCGCTGACCACTGCCCCAGCGGCATCAGCCAACGCATTTATTATAGAGTTCCAAATTAACATGAGATTTTCTCGAATCACGAAGCTGAGTGTGTGTGCGGAAACATCGCACGGTAAACGGTGTGTTTAACTAAAGTATTCAAGGGGGAACAGTGGACTACAACCGATTATTATGGGCCTCGCGGCGAGGCATGCTCGAACTGGATCTTATTTTGGAGCCATTCGTTGTCAACGTCTACCGTACCTTGCCAGCCGATCAACAGGCCGTATTTGCACGCCTGTTAAGCTGCGAGGATCAGGATTTATTTGCTTGGCTACTGCACCGACAGGAACCTGACGATTGCGAGCTAGTCAGCATTGTGTCACTAATTCGAGAGCACATTGCCCTCGTCTGAAGCGCCCTGCAACCAAGGAATGTCATGCAACCATTTACGCCAGCATCGCCAGCATCGCCACCGCACGCGCAACCGCACAGCTCGGCAAACCTAGGGCCGATTCCGCTGCAGCCCTCTCAGCTGTATCTGCAGTGGCTAATCGGCGCCCACACACTAGCGTCCATTTTGATACTTGGCCTAAATACCGGTGTTTTCCCTAAGCTAGCGATGCTTGTGTGCGTATGCTGCGCACTGATTAACGCCATGAATCACTGGCGTTCGTTAACCCAGCTTGAGGCGATTTACACGCAAGATAATAAAATTTTCATTAAGGTGCATGCGCTGTCCGAGCCCCTAGAGGCAATTTTTTACGGGCAGCAGTTAATTTCCGATCGACTTAGTCTATTAACCTTGCGTCGAATCTCCGGCGAAACTATACGCCTGCCCCTATTTTTAGACTGCACCGACACAGAAAGCCTGCGCCAATTAAGGCAATTTATATGCAGCTCAGCACTGACTGCATCCCCGGGGAGAACGAGCGTCTTAATGCGCAAAACCAAAAATATCGGCACTCACCCAGATAATCGCAACACTGCAATCCGGCAGCACAATTCATAAATTCGGAGATGCTGAGTAAAATATTTCGTAACTATTCAGCAGGTCTACCCGTCATCCCCGCGTAGGCGGGGATCCAGCGACAAATAGGCGATTTTTATTTAAGTGAAGATCGTAATCGCTTCAGAGCGGTTGCCATCTGGATCCCCGCCTACGCGGGGATGACGTAAGAAAATGAAAAATGTGCTGAATAGTTGCAATATTTCAACGCGCAAAAGGATTTCACAAAAGGCGTAGTGGGCGTGAATCAACATTTAAAAAAGCGCCTAGGTATTGAGTTGATTGAGCTGCGACAACAACAGGTGCTGCTCAAAATTCGCGGTAACAATAGCGGCCCCCAACCCCTTCAACAAAATTAGATTCAACTTCCCTGCTGAAACTTTTTTATCGAGGGCCATGTAGCGCATAAAATCCTCACCACGCATGCCGCTGGGTGGGGCCACTGGCAGATTTGCACTGGCAATCAGCCGTAAAGCCCTAGTTAATTCCATTTGGCTCAACCAACCATGATCGTACGACAGCTGACACGCCATAGCCATACCGGCGCCCACGGCTTCGCCATGCAACCAATTGCCGTAACCCTGCGCCACTTCAATAGCGTGTCCGTAGGTGTGACCGAAATTTAATATCGCACGGCTGTTGTTTTCAAGTTCATCTGCCGCCACAACTTCCGCTTTTATTGCGCAGCAGCGCAGGATAGCCTTGGTCAACAGATGCTCGTTGCGGGCCATTATTTCGGCCATGTGCTCTTCAAGCCAGTCGAAAAAAACTCGGTCGTAAATCATGCCGTATTTAATGACTTCGGCCATGCCCGCGGCAAATTCTCGGTCCGGCAGCGTACTTAAGACCTGCGTATCAATTATCACGGCCTTGGGCTGATAAAATGCCCCTATCATATTTTTACCCATGGGATGGTTAACCCCAGTCTTGCCACCCACCGAAGAATCAACTTGGGACAACAAGGTTGTCGGTACCTGAATAAAATCCACACCGCGCTGATAACTCGCCGCAGCAAAACCCACCATGTCACCAATCACCCCACCACCCAGAGCAATAAGCGTCGTGTCTCTGCCGTGGCGATCAGCTAACAACTTGTCAAAAATTAGATTAAGTATTTCCAAATTCTTATAGCATTCACCATCGGGCAAAATAAGGTGATCAAGCTTAGAAATATGCTGCAAACGGTCGTTGACCCGCTTGAGGTAGAGAGGCGCTACCGTGGAATTGGTAACCACCAATGCTGAACTTGCACGAATGTGCTCAGCAAAAATGTTGGTCGTTTCAAGAATGGCCGAACCCACTTCTATGGGATACGACCGGTCTTCCAGCTGAACAGTTAAACAGGGCATGGGCATTCCTAAAATCATAAAACACAATAACGCGTAAAAATTGTAACTATTCAGCATGTTTCCCCGTCATCCACGCGTAGGCAGGGATCCAGCGGCAAATAGGCGGTTTTTATTTAAGTGAAGATCGTAATCGCTTCAGAGCGGTTGCCATCTGGATCCCCGCCTACGCGGGGATGACGTAAGAAAATGAAAAATGTGCTGAATAGTTGCTAAAAATTAAACTGCCCGCCACGTGTCATTCTAACCGGCAGAAATAGCTTTCGCGTCTAACGTGCAACCAATCCAATTAGCACTCCACACAATGATCGCCGACGCCAAGGGTCGGCCAAACATATATGTCCCGAGATTTAGAGTTCAGCGAACAAGCAATTTGCGCGAGGAAATTAGGTCAAGAATTTGGGCGACCACGTTTTTTGTACCTCTAGTGTCTGTGGCAATAACATAATCAGCCGCTTGTCGATACAAAGGCTCGCGTTTAAGAACCAATTCGACGATTTTGGCTCTCGGATTTTCAACCTGCAACAGCGGCCGTTTTTTATCTCGCGCCGTTCGCTGCACCAAATGCTCAACCGAGGCTGTCAGAAAAAAAACCGTGCCCAATTGTTTCAGCAACGCAATGTTGCCCTCCTTGGTCACTATGCCTCCGCCAGTTGCGATGACATACGAATCCAACTCGGCAAGCTCCTCCAAAACTCCAGTTTCTCTCTGCCGAAAACCATTCTCACCCTCGACATCAAAAATCCAAGGAATATTGGCGCCTGCCCGCTCCTCTACCAAGCTATCGGTGTCGACAAAAGAAAAGCCCAATCGGCTAGAGAGCAGCCTACCTACCGTAGACTTTCCCGCACCCATTGGGCCTATCAGAACAATATTACCCACACAATTACTTAGTTAGTCAGAGTAGGCGACATAATACGCGGCGTGATAAAAATAATTAGTTCTTTTTTGGTGTCATCAACAGAATTTCTCCTAAATAAGCGCCCCACCAAGGGCACGTCCCCTAACAGTGGAATTTTTGAAACGCCCTTAACCTTATTGGTCTGAAAAATCCCACCGAGCACCACCGTTTGCCCATCTGCCACCAAAACTTGCGTATTCAGCTCGGTAAGATCGATAGTCGGTATTCCACTTGCAGACACCACCTTACCCAGCGAATCCTGATTGATTTTTAAAGTCATTATGATGTTGTCATCAGGCGTGATCTGCGGCGTAACATCAAGCTTGAGCACGGCCTTTTTAAATGCGGTGGTGGTTGCTCCACTGGCGCTTGCTTCCTGATACGCGATTTCGGTACCGCTCTCAATACTTGCCTGCTGTTTATCGCCAGTAATTACCTTAGGCTGGCTCACGATTTCACCGAAACCAGAATCCTCCAATGCCGAAATCTCCAAGCCCAATTTCACGCCCTTGCCAATAATGTTCCATGTGAGCGAACCAAATGGATTCTGCACAGCCAAATCCACGGCCGTACCTAACGGTGCGGTAGGGCTAATAACGGACCCAACAAGGGTATTATTCCCATTCTTAGTCGTACTTTGAATACTAGGTCCTATACGTGCGCCCAACGCTTTCTTGAAGTCGTTGTTAGCGATCACAATTCTAGCCTCAATCATGACCTGGCGAATGGGTATGTCAACTTGATCAATAACCTTACGGAAATCCTGAATTCTGTCCTCGGTATCAGTGAGAATTATGGAGTTAGTTCTATCATCGACAATAGCTTGTCCCCGATCAGACAGTATGCTGCCCGTTGAACTGCGTTGTGAGCCATTAGCGCCACCGCCAGCCCCAGCTCCGCTTTGACCTTCTGGCATAAATAGCTCAAACAGCTGGCGCGCATTAGCATAACGAACACGTATGTACTCGGTTCTGAGCGGTGCCAATTCCTGTAATTGTTTTTGTGTGGCCAATTCTTGACGCTCACGCTCCGCGATTTCAGCTGCGGGCGCCACCATCAACACATTGCCAACTTGCCGCTTATCTAACCCTTTAGTTTTAAGAACTAGCTCAAGGGCTTGATCCCAAGGCACATTTTCCAAGCGCAAGGTAATACTACCCTTCACGGTATCACTTGCCACTAAGTTAAGGTCTGTAAAATCGGCGATCAACTGCAATACTGAACGCACTTCGATATTTTGAAAATTCAGCGAAAGTTTTTCACCCGTGTAGGCAAATTTCTCTTTTTTCTCGGCAATTTGTGACTTCGACAGGGGCTTTACGCTAATAACGTATTCATTGTCGGCTTGATAAGCTAGGTAATCATATTCGCCACTGGCGGAGATGGTGATCACGCTGCGCAGATTATTACTAGAAGCCGCTACAATTTTCACCGGTGTTGCGAAATCTGCCACGTCCAACTTTCGTCTTAACTCTTCTGGCAACTCAGTTTGCAAGAACCCAACTTCCACTCCACCCGCAACCTCTTCGACATCCACATTCACGCTCGGGCTACTCAGCTTTATGATAACTTTTCCTTCACCGGCGTCACCGCGTCGAAAATCAATATTGCTAATAGCCGAAGTGGCTTTTTCAAAATTATTTTTCGCCTTCGCATTCGTCAGCGGACTTAAGGCTTTTTGAGTTGCAACTCTGGATTCCCCCTTAGCCGTGGCATTACCAATTTCCAACACGACGTCTTTGCCATCCTGTCGCGTGACATACGGTGAAAGTGCGTTCATATTCACTATAAGTCGTGTGCGGTTGCCGCCCGCCACCACCACCGCACTGCTCACATTGCCGATTCCCATGGGAAACTTTTTCTGAGTTAGCGAATTTTCAACATTGGGAAAATCCAGCACAATGCGCGCAGGCTGCTCAATGGTGTAGCCTTTTGGGGCCTCAGTTGCAGCATCAAAAGCTAGCCGAATTTCAACTTTATCGCCTGGCAGCTCTGCAAACTTCACATTAGTTAACTGACTGGCAGATACACTCGCCGAAACCCAGAATAAGCCCACGAAAAGACCGGCGATTTTTTTATAATATGTAGACATGCCAATTATTCCTTCTCAGATAATTTAATCGTTCTTGGTCGCTGCACCCAACCGCCCAAGCCATCGGAGACAATTTCTTGCAGATCGACTTGATCCGCGGTTACTGAGATAATTTTCCCATAATTCTTGCCCATATAGTTACCCAGCGTCACCCTATGGATGCCTCCCACACCGTCCTTTATTAACGTCCACAAAGCCCCCTTTTGCTCCAACATTCCCACCATTGCTAATTCATCAAGGTTGAAGGACTCCAAAAACTCAGGATCACGCGTTAGATCAGGCTTAATGTCTGGGTTACGCACGCCCACCACTGCCTTGACCTCCACCGGCTGATCGAAAGGGCTACGCATCGCTGTAGCACCGTAGATAAATGGATCGTAGGTTCTCACAGCCGGAAGCGGTTCGATAGTGCCTTGCGGCTTAGCTCGCACCTCGGCGATATAATTTTTAAGATCAGCGTGATCATCTTGAAAGGCGCACCCTGCAACAGCAAGCCCAATAAGCGCCACTGAAAAAATAGTTCGGGTGGTTGATCGCATGGCTATTCTCCAAGATTTCTATAACGATAGGTTTTAGCCTGGATCTCCATCTCCAAGGCGCTGCCCATTTCTTTTTTTCGCTTAATCGAGAAATCATGCAGTGTCACAATCCGTGGCATACCGGCAATACCGCTCACAAATGACCCGAATTCATGATAACCACCGGATACTTTAATGGTAATGGGCAGCTCAACATAAAATTCAGCCGCTTTTTCGGGCTGCGGCGTGATCCCGTCGATTTCTAAGTGGCTACCCACACCTTTTTCATCAATATCTTCTAATAATCCAGGGACTTCGGTGTCACTAGGTAATTGTTTTTTGAGTGCTCCGAAGCTTTCTTCCATCTCAGCGATTTGCAAGCGATATTTATCAAGGTTGGATGCCTCGAAAGCCTTTTTTTGAAAAGTCTCTTTTAACGTAATTTCTTTGCGCTGATCACTCTCGAGCTGCAAATGCAGATCCTTAATAAAGCCAAAATAAAAACCGATTACAATTATCGCACTCGCCAACACAGACAAAAAGACCCGTGCAGGCCACGGCCAAACACCTATTCGCCCCCAGTTAATTTCTGAAAAGTTTATGCTCTTTAACTGTTCAACGTACTCGTTTATATCAGCCATTATCGCCGCCTTTCTTCCCATCTTTATCCGCTGGCAATACAGTTTTGAGCTGCAATGAAAACTTGGCAGCTTGCTCCCCAAATTTCGCCTCTTTGGTTTGATATTTAAGGTTTGGCTCTGCAAACCAAGGCGATTCATCCAGCTGACGCATGAACGTTGACACCCGATTGGTGGATTCTGTAATACCCTCAATGGAGATAAAGTCGCCCGTGCGCACCAAAGAATTAATGAATATTCCATCGGGCACTGAACGCACTAATTCATCAAAATAACGCACAATCGTAGGCCGAGTCCCTTGCAAATCTTGAATGACCTTCATGCGCGAGATAAGCTCAGCCCGCTTTTTCTTAAGCTCTTGAATTTCTTTAACCTGACCATCAAGCAAGACGATTTCGTCTTCTATGAGCTTATTACGCTGATTCTGGCGCTCAATCGCATTCTCCACACTGGAGTACCAAAGCAAAAGCGACAGACCAACCAACACGCCCAAGCCAAACAACTGGGTGTAAAACTCTTTCTTTTTTTCGAGTCGATACTCTTCTCGCCAAGGAAGTAGGTTTATCTTAGCCATCGAGATCAAAACTCCTAAGGGCCAGTCCAGTCGCTATCATCAACGCGGGCGCATCGTTTGCTAGCGAAGCCGCATTTACCCGCGAAGAAACAGACATATTAGCAAATGGGTTCGCCACGGTT
>CAMCXE010000077.1 GCA_945882995.1 Thalassocella blandensis
GGCTTGGTATTCTTCGAGTACGGCGTGGTTCATGCCGGGGTCGTTGTGGTAAGGGCGGCCGATCATTAATAAGGCGATGCGATTTTGCTCGGCTACGGCGTCTAAAATCATGCGGCCTTTGGCTTGCATATGGGCATCAAAATGGTGAAGGGCTTTAAACGCCTCGTCCACCGCAAAATTATTTTCGTCTTCCGTCATGCCGAGGTGCTGGCTGAATGTTTCGAACATGCGGTGTTTTAACAGCAGGGGTTCGTTAAGGGTTACGGCAGGGTCCAAATAGGTAATATTGCGGGTGGCAAAATAATCCTGCTCTTTGGTAAAAGCCGCGCCCATGACCTTAGGCGTGCCGGCCACAATGGGGCAGCAGGCCGTATCCATTACCCCTTCCACAAACGTGGGGATGTGCGTAATAGCGGGGAAAAAAATTAAATTCAGTGGCTTTTCCGCGTGATGCACAAATAATAAATTGTGAATATGTGCTTGCGCCACCTTGGCGGGGTAACAGGGATCGATGGAGCCGTATTTGCCGCCGGCTTGCCACATTTCTTCGCTGGTATCATCGGAAAATACAATATTGCGGGGCTTTATGCCGAGCGCTTCAAAATAGGCGCGCCAAAAGGGGCCGGTACTCCATAAATTTAACGCCTTAGGTATACCAATACGCAGGGTTTCACGTTGGGTTTGGGACTCTGCGCTGGAACGTAGAAATGCTCGGCGAATGGGCTGGTGTTTAACTCCGCCCAATAGAGTGCGCTTGACAACAATATCATCAATCAGTGTGCCGGCCGCCGGCTGTGGGGTGGTTTTGTAGAGTTGTTTAAAATTCCAATTCGCTTCGTAATCCACCAAATTGGGGTAGGCCACCATGCGTTCGCGGCGCTGTTTATTGAGTTTCTTCAATGCGTGGTGATCTTCCACGGTGCCTTTTTCGCAGGAAAATCCAGAAATGTAGCGAGCAGTTTCGGTGGCGCTAATGTGCGCATCAATAAAGGTACGCGAGCAGTTATTCGCACAAAAAGTGCATTTGGTTTCTTCGTCGTTTTGCGTGGTATACCGCAAATTTATCGCTTCACTCAGGCCGATAAATGTGGAGTAACCGCGACGCTTCACCACTCGCACCGCTTCAAACGCGGCGCCTAAGGCACCTGCTTCGCCGGTGTGGGGGTGCACATAGACTTCGGCATTGGGCACACGCTCCTTGATGTAATCCACCTGCGCTTTAACTGCCGCCAGATTTTTTTGGGTGCCGCCCTGCAATACAAAAATACGGCCCAATTCCGCCATGCGTGGAATTTGCACTACGTATTGCCAAATATTTTTCGGCAATACTAGGGCTAAGCCCGCTAATAATTCTTCACCGTTGTAGCCTTCTTTCTGAAAATTTACGCGGTCGGAATCCAAAAATACTGCGCAGCCGTAACTGAATTTGGGGGAAAGTTCGGCTTTAAAGGCGCGTTCCGCGTAGGCGGTAACGGGTACCCCAAATTGGTCCGCCATGGCTTGCAGCAACATGCCGTTGCCCGCGCTGCAGGAATTACTCAAGCGAAAGTTTTTAATCACCTTATTTTGCATGAACATAACTTTTATGTCCTGCCCGCCCACATCGCAAATCACATCCACGTCGGGAAAATACTGCTGGGCGCTGCGCATATGCGCTACGGTTTCCACTAAATTGGCATCGGCTTTCAGTGCGCTTTCCATCACGTCACCGGCATAACCGGTAACTCCAAAACCCAATATTCGCAATTGCGCACCTTGTGATTGCGCCCAGGTTTGCAGCTGCGAAAACATGTGTTTCATGTCTTCCAGCGGATTACCTTTGGATAGCTGGTAGACCTTTTGTAATATATCGCCCTGCTCATTCACCAACACACATTTACTGGAAGTGGAGCCACCGTCTAGGCCTATATAGCCTTCGATGAGCGTTTGGCGGGCAATGGTTACAGGTATAAAATCCGCCAAGTGATATTGCGCAATAAATTGCGCCGCCTCGGTGGCCGATCCAGTCAAACCCGGCCCAGCGTTGTTGCCCAGCTGCGCCTTGCGGCCTTCGCGAATAAATAAATCCAGCGCGGTTAAATCGCCGCAAAAGGTAATTTGCGCATCGTGCACGCCAAATAAAACTGCACCGTAGGCGGCGTAATATTCGGCGTTGTCTGGGGAAAAAATGAGCTCCTCAAGGGGCACGTTTTTAGGGTACGCAAAGCCGCGTTCCTCCCAGGTTTGCGGAATACGGTAGCGCCAGCATTCCCGCAAAAACGGTAAATAGGTGTTGGGGCCGCCGAGTAATAAGACTTTGGGTTTTAAGGTGTTGCCGCGCGTGAGTACGGATAAATTTTGGCCCACAATGGCGTCGCCAAGAGAGCAAAGTATTTCTTCGGCGGGAATACCGCTTTTAATTAAATTAACAATGTCGGTTTCGGCAAATACACCGCATTTGGCGGCTACATGGTGTAATTTTTCGGGGTTAAAAATCAGTTTGGCTACCTGGTCTTGCGGCATACCCACTTTTATAAAACACTTGTCGATGGTAGCGCCGGTGCCAGAGGCGCATTTATCGTTCATGGAGGTAGTAGCGCGTTTTTCGCCGGTTTCTTCCTGGGTTTTGAACATGATGATTTTGGCATCTTGGCCGCCTAATTCGATCACGCTGCCTACATCAGGGTGCAGTGCTTCCACGGCCATGGTGACGGCATTTACTTCTTGAATAAATTTGGCGTTGAGGTGCGGAGCAATGGGGCTGGCGCCGGATCCGGTGATAAATATCCGCGTATTTTCTAGGGTGATTTGCGGCAGTTCGGAGCAGACGCTCTGCAGCATCTCCAGCACTTTTTCCGCTTGACGGGTTTCGTGTCGCTCGTAGCGGCTCCAGTGAATTTCCCGCGTCTGGGCATCCACCGCCACCAATTTTACGGTGGTGGAGCCCACGTCGATTCCCAAAATTAAGGTGTTTGCCTGCATGGTTTGGCCGCCTTGATTATTTGGTTTGAACACTAGCGGAATTTTGCCGAGAAACCAAGTAATGCGCTGGGTTATTCGGCGGACTTCTGCACAAAAATGCCAATGCGTGGGGTAGGTTTGCGGCGGGGGTGAATTATGGGCGTTTACCCCTGTTTTAATTGAGGTTATGGGAGCCTTGGTCCAAGCGTGCGAAAAGCCCGCCCTGCGTCCGTTAAAGCCCCTATAATGCCCGCTTTTTGCGGCGCAATCATGCACCAAGCTCTTCATATTTTGGAACATACCTTCGGTTACAAGACCTTTCGGCCCCAGCAGGCCGCGGTGATTAAAACCTTGGTCAATGGTGGCGATGCTCTCGTTATCATGCCCACCGGGGGCGGCAAGTCCCTGTGTTATCAAATTCCGGCGCTGGTGCGAGACGGAGTGGGCGTGGTCGTCTCCCCGCTCATCGCGCTGATGCAGGACCAAGTGGCGGCGTTACGCGGCTTAGGAGTTAACGCGGGGTTCATTAATTCCACCCTGAGCAGCCAAGAATTTTTTGATACCGAACGGGCGCTGCTGGCGGGTGCCATTAAAGTTTTATATGTGGCCCCAGAGCGGCTAATTCAGCCGCGCATGTTGGACTTATTGGGGCGCTGCCACATTGCGTTATTTGCCATTGATGAAGCGCATTGCGTAGCGCAGTGGGGGCATGATTTCCGCTCCGATTATTTAAAACTGGATGTGTTGCAGCACTATTTTCCCCGCGTGCCGCGCATGGCGCTCACAGCCACGGCGGATGTGCGCACTCAACAGGAAATTGTGGCGCGTTTGGGGCTGCAAAATGCCGCGCAATTTATTAGCGGGTTTGACCGTCCGAATATTCAATACCGCATTGCGCCCAAAGATAAACCGCGCAACCAATTGCTGCGTTTTTTGCGCAGCGAGCAGCAAGGCAACTCGGGTATTGTGTATTGTTTGTCCCGCGATAAAGTGGACAAAACGGCCCAGTGGTTGCGCGAGCAGGGTTTTAATGCGCTGGCCTATCATGCCGGTTTGCCCAACCCGTTTCGTGAAAAACATCAGCGCCAGTTTTTACGCGACGACAATATTATTATGGTGGCCACCATCGCGTTTGGTATGGGCATTGATAAGCCGGATGTGCGGTTTGTGGCGCATTTGGATATGCCCAAAAGCATTGAAGCCTATTACCAAGAAACCGGCCGCGCCGGCCGCGATGGCGAACCCGCTACGGCGCTGTTGCTGTATGGTTTTGAGGACGTGATTAAGTTGCGGCAAATGACCGCTAATTCTGAGGGCAATGAAGTATTTCGGCGTCAGGAGCAGCACCGTTTAAATGCCATGCTGGGGCTGTGTGAAATTGCCAGCTGCCGCCGCCAAGTGTTGCTGCGTTATTTTGGCGATGTGCTGGATGTGCCCTGCGGCAATTGCGATAACTGTTTAACCCCCCCTGAAACCTGGGACGCGACGGAAGCCTGCCGCATGGCATTGTCCTGCGTGTATCGCAGCGGTCAACGATTTGGTTCGCAGCATGTTATTGATATTTTGCGCGGCGAGCAGACGGACAAAATTAAACAGTATGGCCACACGGAATTAACTACCTTCGGTATCGGTAAAAAACTGTCTGAAAATGAGTGGCGTTCGGTACTGCGGCAATTAACGGCGCGGGGTTTTTTAGACGTGGATTTGGAAGGTTTTGGCAGTTTATTGCTGAACGATTCCTGCCGACCGATTTTACGTGGCGAGCAGGCTATTCACTTGCGGCGTGACAATACAGTGACTGCTGGCGTTAGTCGCGGCAAAGCGGCCAAATTGGCGAAGTTGTCGAAAGGCGAACACAATGTGAGTGCTGAGGATTTGCCCTTTTGGTTTGCCTTGCGGGCCTGCCGTAAGCGTTTAGCCGAAGAATTCGGTGTGCCGCCTTATGTGATTTTTCATGATTCAACATTAAAAGACATGTTGCTGAAAAAACCTACGAGCTTGCTGGCCATGCGGAGTGTTTCTGGGGTGGGCGACGCCAAGTTGGATAAATTTGGCGCCGCGTTTTTGGATGTGATGCGGGATTTTGAATACCCTCGATAGCCTAGCCGTGGCTTGGGCGATTAGCTGACGCAAAAAATGATTGGCGACGCGGTTGCCAAGACTAACAATCTACCGCACAGGACTGTTGATTGTGATGCGGCGATCAATCGAATGACTAGGTCATTGCCGCTATTGGGGGTTTAATTCATGATTGCACTTTGGAATTGAATTTGCTGGAAAAGACTCCACTTCCTTTTCTTTGGTATTCTTCAAGCCTCTTCGCGGCCCATCCCTATAAATAATTCATGCGTTAGCTGTTTAATATTGACATTCAAAATTTCCTCACCAAACGAAACCTTCACCGTTCCAGAGAAAACATTGGGATCTAGGCCAAAACTGGACCTGCAGCTTGCTGGCTTATTTTCAAAAATTTGAAAGCACTCAATAACGTAACTAGACTGACCCTCGTCAAAATAATAAGTGACCTCGCTACCATCGCGCTCGTTTTTGTACCTGACTAAAGAGGGGGAAATACGTTCCCGGATAGAAAAACCTTGGCTTACCTCGCTTTTCAGCTCCTCTTGAGGAGAAACAGCCATTGTGCGACGGCTAATCTGCATTCTGACTATTGCAGGATCGTCCTTCTGAGCTGCAAAACGTGTTGATTCAATCAGTTTTTTAGATTGCACATCAAAAAATAGGATCAGAGTTTGGATTTCATATTTTCCATTATCACCTAAATTTGCGCAGCCCCCGTAAAATTTGTTGTCTAGCTCAAATTCCATGTTTGCAACATAAAACTGTCTTGGTTTAAGGCAGGTCACGGGCTCATCAGAGCAGGAGCCAAGGAGCAAGATTGAGGCAGCGCAGAAGAAAAGCATTGGCAAAAATATGAATTTAGAATGTTTCATTTCTGTATATCTCCAATCCATAGTTTACATTTGTCCAAAGGGCATGCTCATCAAGCAGTATGCTGAATACTAGCCAACCACAATCGTCGCCTTTTTCTGCGTTTCTATGTTGATGTGTACGATGATCAACCGCTGCCCTTTTAATGCTGTTGTCATTAAATCCTGAACAATCAGTTCACGATGTTTGTTATCGGGAGTTTGGAAGGGGGCAATAAGCTCGATTAGCCAAAGAGCGCCGCCTTTAGAGCTCAATCCCAGTTAAATATTCACCCAGCTGCTCAGTTCCTGCAATTTAAAGCGCTTGTCTTTGAATTTCATAATTACGCCGTCCGACACTACACGCTCAACGAATAAGCTCGGCGCTAATTCCTGCCCGGATTTTAGCGGCTTTTTATTGAGAATGACGGTGCCGCCTTTGTCGGAATATACGTGGTTTTCGTAGCTGATACTGGGCACCAAATTTTGATAGGACACGGGCAGTTCATTTAAATAGGGTACGTCTTTGTACGAGGCGAGGTTGTTCGCAATGGCGTTCTTAATTTGGTCGTTGATCTTGTTCGGGTTTGCCTGCGCGTCGGGAATTTCTTTTTTGGTTTGCTCCCAAAGGCGTTTTACCATTTCCGCATCAATTTCAGCTTCACTGGCCGCCGGTTTTACAGGCTCCGCGGCACGCTCGGTTTTGCGCGGTGCGGCTAGCGGCATTTCGGGGTCGGGGTCGCTGTTTTCCTGCGCATCCAAGGCGGTGGCTTCGGCTTCTAGGTCGTCCAGCAGGCGGCGTTTGCTGCGGCTGGGCTTGCGGGAATTGGTGCTGGGCTCTTCGGCGTAGAGGGTTTCCACCTCCTCGCCCGCTGGGGCCGCAGTGTGGGCGTCCTGATAAATTTCTTGTACTTCGTTGCTGCTGGCTACCACCGGCGCAGGCGCAACTGGCGCGGGTGCCGGTTGAGGAGCAGGTTGGGTGCTGGTTACGGGTGGTGCGGCGTCCACCGGCGCTGGAGCTGGCGCCGATTGTTTGATAAGCAGGGCGACCAGCAGGCCGAGAATCAGGACCAGCAGCACCACCACAACGTACAGTGCCCAGTGCTTGGGGTCAGCGGGTGGCGGCGTGTGCTGGTAAACCGGTGTTGGGTTGATCGCTGGGGCTTGCTCGTCCCGTTCGCGGTCGGCTTTGTTCAGTGCTTCAAGAATCAGGGACATAGATAACTTAACCTTAGGGGTTGGCAGCGGGGTTGGGCGGTGGCGCGTCGAGGGGTTTTTCGATGCTCAGCACTTCGTTTAGTTTGAGCAGCGTGGGCAGGCTGATCAAACCATCGTCCACCACATTGTGGCTGCGTTGAAAAATTTTAATACGCTTTTGCAGCGCCTGATTAAAAACGCCGGTAGTGAGGGGCGCGGCCTGTTTATCCATGCCCGCAAAACGCTGGGCAACCCAGGTAACAATGGGTGCGTTGGAGCCTAGGCCTACAGGGCCTTCGAAGCTGTCTGGGCGGCGCCAGATAAATACAAATTCGCCAGTCCACATGCCGCCCAGGGTTTCCAGGCTGAGGCTTTTGGTTTCACCGTTGATTAACAGCAGTGCGTTTTGGTCGTCCATACCAATGAGCGCCACGTAACCGGCTTGCCGGCTTTTGGTGGTGAGGCTGAGTACCGCTGGGCGGTTAATGTGTTTGAATTCATCCCAAGTTGTGGCTTTTTGTGTTTCGCAGTGCAGCCCCTTTTTGTCCACAATCCAGCAAGGGTATAGGGCGTTATTTTTTTCCACACCCAAAAAACCCAGCAAATCCACTAGGGCTTGGTTTTGTGTGCTTTGCCACAACAATTCGCCCTCGCTCGCCGGTTTGGTTGCAGCTGGAGCCGTGGGTGCTGGCGCTGCAGTTGGGGCAGGCGGCGCAGCCGTTGGTGTTGGCGGTGCTACAGCGCTGGCAGCGGCACTGACGGGCGCGGTGTTGGCAGCAGGCGACTTGGCTAACAGCAGCCAGACGAGGAGCGCTGTAAGCAGAAGGCCAAACCCAATAATGGGTCCATAAACGTAAGGGTTGGAAAAACTCAGGCGCTTGGAGGGCGGCGCAACGCCTAAGACTTCAATGGCCGCCTGCAGGCAGATGTTGGCGTCAATCAGAGTGGTTTCTTGCGTGTAGGCGCCCAGCAGCATGCGGTCGCAGAGTACATTGATGAGGCGCGGTATGCCGCCACTGATGCTGTGTAATTTTTTGATGATGTAGTCTGGGAAAGGCTGCTGGCCCGGAGGTAATCCGGCAATGGTCAGGCGGTGTTTCACATAGGCGCCCGTCTCCTCAAGGGTTAAGGGGCGCAGGTGATAACGGGCGGTGATGCGTTGGGATAGCTGGCGCAGCGCCGGTTGGGCTAATAACTCATTAAGTTCTGGCTGCCCCACCAGAATGATCTGCAACATTTTTTGCGTATTACTTTCAAGATTGGTCAGCAGGCGTATTTGTTCGAGGGTGGTAACCGGCAGTAACTGCGCCTCATCAATCAACACGATGGTTTTGCGGGCGCGGCTGTGGTTGAGCAGCAGGAAGGCGTAAAGCTTGTCGGTAAGCACTTTTACGCTGGTTTCGTCCGTTGCGTAGTCCAGCTCCAATTCATCACAAATACTGCAGAGTAAATCCCGGGCGCTGGCGGCGGGGTTCAGAATCATCGCCACATCGGTCTGTTCGGGCAATTGTTCCAGCAAGCAGCGGATGATGGTGGTTTTACCCGTGCCAACTTCCCCCGTCAGCAGCACAAACCCGCCGCTGTTCACGCCATACAACAAATGCGCTAGCGCTTCGCGGTGCTGCGCGGTCATATAGAGATAACGGGGGTTTACGGCGATGGAGAAGGCCTGGTCTTCGATGCCGAAATAACTGTGGTACATGGTGGATTGGGCGCCTGTGGCTAAAACTTGATGAACACTGGGTGGAGCTGTTGGCTTGGCTGCCACAGCGGTGTGCGCAGCGCCGGGCCCTTGGGTTAGGGCTCGGCTTTACCATTTAGTTGCGGGGATGATAGCGCGATTTAGGCGAACTGAGGAAGGCGAGTGCCGAACCCCGCGCCGGGCAGGGTGATCGGTGAAGACGTTAAGCGGTGGCTTCAAGCAGGCGCAGGCGAGACTCCAGCATGTCTTCGTAAGTGCGCAGCGTGGCAAGGTCAATCCAGTCCGGCCGGTTGCGCAGGCGGTTTACCTGGGCGCGCAGTCGCTCCACTTCTAAAGCGAGGTTACGGCCTGGGTTGATGTGGGGTTTTGGCGGGCTTGAGGACGCCATGGCGGTGTCGTTCATGCGGGACTCCTTAAAACGTGGCATAGAGCGGTATAACAAAAATAAGACTTTAGTATGAGTAATATAAGCAAACAACTAGTAATAAAGTAAGAGGGCGTCAAACATAATTAGTGTTTTGTGTGCCAGTTTGCACTCGCCAACCTGTTTTCCTCACGCAAGACAAGACCGAGTTGCACAGAAAAAGTTTGGTTGAGGTTTTGAATCTGTGGGGTGGGTCAAATAACCGCATTGCGACTTTCGGCGGCGCGGCGCAGAGGACACCGACGATTGGCGTTGACCAAGGCTTTTAGCCTGCGTTAGCCTCCCGCGTGGCTAAGCGTTGGTTATCCAGTGCTGAGTGCGCCATGCTATCTACTTTTACTAACTACACGGACTACAAACCGGAACCATACCTATGATGTACTCTTCCAAATTTAAGCTGATCGTTGCTGCCGGCGCGGCGATATTTGCACTTACGGCTTGCGGCGGTAAAAGTTCGGGGGCTCCTGCGTCCAACTCGACGCCAGGCGGTGCGACAAGCTCCAGCAAGTCTAGCTCCTCAGGAGTGGCCAGCAGTTCCATCGCATCGTCTGGCAAGTCATCCAGTAGCTCAAGCAGCTCTAGCTCTTCGGGTGTGACTAGCAGCGCTTCCTCATCCTCTGCCAGCGCTTCCGCAAAGCTAACCCTTGCGGTGGTTGGCAAGGGTGATATCGGGTATGTGAACCCTTCGGACAATCAAGATCCTAATCTTCAGATTGGCCATGCGATACAGTTCAAAATCACCCCACAAGCCGATAATAAAATTGCCGGTGTGGGTGGTTGTAATGGGGCGCTACTTGGTGATGTATACACCACTGAACCAATGAAAACCGACTGCACGGTTACCGCCTATTTTGTGCCGGAAAGCACAGCCACCGGCGGCGTTCTTGCCATGCCGGAAATGCTGAGCATCCCCGGCCAAACCTTCAAAATGAGCAAATACACCACCACGTTTGCGGAATACGATGCCTATGCTGCGGCGACTAACCAACCAAAACCAGGCGATGAGGGGTCGGGCAGGGGGAACCGCCCGGTAATTTACGTGAGCTGGGATGACGCAGTAGCTTACGCCGCATGGTTAAGTGCCCAAACGGGCGGGAAATTTCGATTGCCTAGCGAAGCCGAATGGGAATATGCGGCTCGCGGCGGCACTACCACCGCGTATTATTGGGGGGATGCTATAGGCGTTGGCAACGCCAATTGCGCTGGATGTGGTAGCCCGTGGAACGGGCAGCAAACCGCACCAGTGGGCTCATTTAAGCCAAACCCTTACGGTTTATATGATATGGCGGGTAATGTCTATCAGTGGACGCAAACCTGTTTTGATTCTGATAGCCTGTGTGCATTCGATGTGCGTGTGGTGCGCGGCGGCTCTTCGGGCAATGCTTCGGACTCCTTGCGTTCGGCTTACCGTGGCTGGCACCCCGCCTCCGCTCGGGACAATAGTGTCGGCTTTCGTCTCGTCCAGGACACATCAAGTAGCCCGAGCGGCGCAGCCAGTTCAAGCAGTTCAAGCTCTTTGGGTATGGCCAGCAGCGCTTCCTCATCGTCAGGCAGTTCATCAAGTCGCTCAAGCGGCGCGGCCAGTTCAAGCAGTTCAAGCTCTTCGGGTGTGGCCAGCAGCGCTTCCTCATCCTCTGGCAGTGCATCCGCCAAGTTAACCCTTGCGGTGGTGGGCAAGGGTGATATCGGGTATGTGAACCCTGCTGACGATCAAGATCCTAATCTTCAGATTGGCCATGCGATACAACTTAAAATCACCCCGCAAGCCGATAATAAAATTGCCGGTGTGGGTGGTTGTAATGGGGCGCTACTTGGTGATGTATACACCACAGAAGTAATGAAAACCGACTGTACGGTTACCGCGTATTTTGTGCCGGTTGAATTTGCCATGCCTGAGATGATTAGCATTCCCAGTAAAACTTTTAAAGTGAGCAAATACACCACCACGTTTGCGGACTACGATGCCTATGCCGCAGCCACCGGCCAACCAAAACCAGACGATGCGGGTTGGGGCAGGGGGAATCGTCCAGTAATTTACGTGTCTTGGGACGCAGCAGCAGCCTACGCCGCCTGGTTGAGTGCCCAAACGGGCGGGAAATTTCGATTGCCTAGCGAAGATGAATGGGAATATGCGGCTCGCGGTGGCACAACTACGGCGTATTATTGGGGGGATGATATAGGCGTTGGCAATGCTAATTGTCGCGGATGTGGGAGCCGGTGGGATGGCACGCAAACAGCACCAGTGGGCTCATTTAAACCAAACCCTTACGGCTTGTACGATATGTCGGGTAATGTGTTGCAATGGACGCAAACCTGTTTGGATTCTGCTAGCCCTTGCGACGTTCGTGTGCTAGACGGCGGCTCTTGGGGCGATACTTCGGACTCTCTGCGTTTGGCTGTTTGGCATGCCAGCACCGCCTCCGTTCGCTACAGTTACATCGGCTTTCGTCTCGTTCAGGACAATTAGCTTTTAACTTTACCCTGTTACCCTTTTCAAGAATTCCTGAGGGAGCCCCTTAAGCGAATTGCACGGTGGTAAAAAGGTGATGGGGTTTTAGGGTTCCCGCCCGCAAGGGCGGGCGGTTTATTGGGGTGGAGTACGCCTACTCCGCTCCTTAACCACAAACTTCGCTGGAAATTGGGCAACTCGCAAGCACATAGGCTTAACAAACATCGCAACTATTCGGCACATTTTTCATTTTTTTACGTGATCCCCGCGTAGGCGGGGGTCCAGATGGCAACTGCTCCGTGGCTATCACGATATTCACTTAAGTAAAAACCCCCTATTGACCGCTGGATCCCCGCCTGCGCGGGGATGACGGGGAAAAAGCGGAATAGTTACAAAAACACACGCCAAGCCCGGCCTGTATTGCGCGCTCTAATGGGCTATGGCCTGCTGCTTTCGTTGCAGTGCGTACTCGCGCCGCGGGGCAAGCTTTCATTGGTGTGACGCGCTGGCGGCCAAGTGACTGGTGCGCTAAGGCCGGCGGTCGTGGCTCCGCTTTTTAACCAACTGTTTGAATCCAACCCCTCTGGCGTTTGATCCGACCCCGCTCGCGCTTTAATCCCTCGCCCGTTAACTAAACGCAGCTTCCCCAGCTGTAATGGTGCGTCATCCACGCAGCGTCACTATCCTCTCAAATTCAGAATTAGGCTCTTAGCTCGTGTCCAAAAAACCCGCTGCAATTGCTGTTATTGGTATGGGATGTTGGCATCCCGGTGCCCAGTCGCCAGCTCAGTTGTGGGCCAACATTTTGGCTAAGCGCTAAGCGCCAAGCGTTTCGGCGGTTTGGCGAGGAGCGGATGCCGGCGGCGTTGTATCACGTCGCGGACCTTCGGGCCGAAGACCGCACTTATGGCGAATTGGGCGCGTTTTTGGACGGTTTTGTGTTTGATTTGGCGGCGCGGCCTGTGCCGCAATCCACCTATTTCAGTGCCGACATCGCCCAGTGGTTGGCGTTGGAGGTGGCCGCGGCGGCGTTAAATGATGGCGGTTACGACGCTGGGCACGGCCTGCCCAGTGAGCGCACCGGCGTGATTTTGGGCAACAGCCTCACCGGCGAACATACTCGGGCAACGTCTATGCGGTTGCGCTGGCCGTTTGTGGAGTGGCTGCTGCGCGAAACGGTACGGGCGGAAGGGCTGCCCATGACGCAGGCCGAGCTGCTGATTGCCGCGGCTGGGGTGCACTTTCGCAGTCATTTCCCTGCCACTAATGAGGACACCTTGGCGGGCAATGTCATTAAGTTAAGGATTTTAGCCTTTTTAAAATATTTTCTAACGTTACAGCCTCAGTCCTGCCGAAGCGGGACAAGCCCGTTTTTTGGCCGAGTGGAGGGGTGATTTTTAGGGGCAAATGGACAGGACGTCCATTTGAGCCGTGACGGGACAGGATGTCACGCCACGGCGACCCTCAAAATCACCTCGGAGGGAGGGTATTTTTGCGCAGCAAAAACCAAAAAGTCGGGTGGCCTTTCTTTTTGGTTACTTTTTCTTTGGCCACGCAAAGAAAAAGTAACTCGCCCAAGAGGGCGAAATAAGGGCTAAAAGTCACTCAGAAAATCAGCTATGCGCTTAACTTAATGACATTGCCTTGGAGGGGGCTTTATCCAAGGCTCTGAGCGGCCGCCCAGCCTATTAGCCCAGCAAAACCCCAATATCATGGGGTTGAGTTTGTGGCTGCCAGTGTTTGGCTTTTTTCACTAATTACAACCAATACGCTTGGTGGATAGTGCAAAGTCGTCAATCCAGGCCGATTCCTCCGTGTTTGTGAATGTAATCATGCCTAGGCTAAGCCGGGTATAGCTGGTGGCTGGGATCAAATTGCCAGTGTTGTACAAAATTCGCTGCGTGCCGTTTACCCACACCTTGTAGGTTTGACTGGCGGGGTCTGATTGCCATTCCACGCACTGCCAAGCCTGTTGCGCCGCCGTAAAGCTGGTAAAGGCGGTGCTAGATGCACCCGAGTCATCTGGAAAGTTGACCTGATACTTGAGGCCGCTTAAACCCTGGCCAGGGCTATTAACGTCTACCACGCGAACTTCTTGGCCATTGGTGGCCTTGTGCAGAATCACCATGGGAATATGTAGGGAGGTAGCGCTCGTTAAGGTATCGAAGCGGTAATACATACGACCATAGTGCGCGGCCGGAATGCCGGTATGCTCTATAAAACCAGACTGATTGAAACCCGCTGTTGAGGCCTTTAATGAATGGGTACCGCTGTGTGCGCCCGTGGTGACTACACTGGTTCTGCGAGCCCCGGTAATTGTCCAGCCGCTAGGAATGGCGTTAACCGCAACTTTTTCAAAATCTTCGCAAAGAATAAACGCAGGATCACTACAGGCTTGCGAGGGCGCGGCGCTTGAGCTGCTGGAGCTAGACGACCCGCTAGACCCTCCCGCGGGGCAACTGCTGCCTTGGTAGACGCCAATGTTGTCAAGCTTAACGCTAAGTGGGTTGGCGGCCATACCTAGGTTGAACACAATGCGAGCAGTGGCATCTGTAGTGGTGGCGGTAAACGTATATTTGTAGCTGGCCCAAGAGGAAGTGACAAACTCCTCCATTTCGACGCCGGATAAGGTTGTGTATTTAGGCCCAGCGTCATCAAAGGCGACGGTCACGGAGCGGTCCGCGTTGGCTTTAGCGTCATAACAGGCCGTGTAGGTGACGCCAGCGGTGAGCGATACGGGATGTATCAGTTGGACGTGCCAAGGCTGAGGGGTGGCAACCGTTAGTGCGAAGTCAGCGGTGGCGGTATCAAATGCGGCTGTATTATTGGTCGGAGCAAAGAAAAAGGCCTCAAATGCCCCTTGGCCCTCTGTAAAGGTGCCATCACTTGATATCAAATTTATTAGCGAGGCGCTAGAAGAGGAATTGGCGCTTGCGGATGAGCTCTTGGAAGCTGAGCTGCTAGAACTGCTAGAGCTGCTAGAACTGCTAGAACTGCTAGAGCTGCTAGAGCTGCTAGAACTGCTAGAACTGCTAGAACTGCTAGAACTGCTAGAACTGCTAGAACTGCTAGAGCTTCTAGAACTGCTAGAACTGCTAGAACTGCTAGAACTGCTAGAACTTCTGAAACTGCTAGAACTGCTAGAACTTCTGAAACTGCTAGAACTGCTTGACGATGTACTGCCTGAGCTGTTGTTTTGGTCAATAAACGTTGGGTCACCACCACACGCCGAAATGATTGCAGCCATGGCTGCGACAGAAAATGCTTTGTACATACTGGTCTTCTCGGAAAGTTGTGTGAAATTGGTGCGGCAAGCCGTCGATACTGGTGCATTTTACTCGCTCGTGACAGGGAGAAATCATATAAATTGTCGAGCCACGATACGGATCTCACCTCGACCGGAACTGTTTGGCAAATTTGAGCCGCAAAGCACCTAGTGGGTCGAAGGCCCTTTGTCAGGCTAGTTACCACACCAAGAATTTTTGTAACTATTCAGCCTGTTTCCCCGTCATCCCCGCCTACGCGGGGATGACGTAAGAAAATGAAAAATGTACTGAATAGTTGCGAATTTTTTACGCCACAACCAAAGATGCAGCAGCCAATTCAAAAACTACACTAGAACACTTATTTTTGAGCTCGAGAAAGCCAAGGTGGGGCACAGCATCTTGCCAAGTTTTAGTTTTGGCTGTAGCAGGAGCAGGAGCAGGAGCAGGAGCAGGAGCAGGAGCAGGAGCAGGAGCAGGAGCAGG
>CAMCXE010000078.1 GCA_945882995.1 Thalassocella blandensis
GGCGTTTGATCAGCTGACGCAAAAAATGGTTGACGATGCGGTTGCCAAGATTAACAATCGGCCGCGAAAGACTCTTGATTATGATACTGCGGCCAATCGAATGAACCGGTCGTTACCGATTTTAGCGGCTTAATTCATGATTGCACTTCGGAGTTGAATCTGCCCCGCATAAACTCCCTCCCTCCGCGCGAAAATGCCTTGCGATCATCGCGAAAATTGAATTTCCGGAGGCGCCCTTAAGTTTAGAAACCTCAGTTGAGGGCCTCAAAGTTTCTAAATTAATCGGCGCTTAGCTGGTTACACGAATTGATTTGCACCTGGTCGGGGCTATTCCTCATCACCTAAAATCAAGCCACCACCGGCATCTTTTGAGCGCAGCAGGCACTGGTTGGCGTTTATCATGAGATCGTCCAGTGTTTTGTTGAAAATATTGGACACCCCAGCGCTAATGCTGATGCTCACTTCTGCGCTGCCAATTTTTATGGGGGCTCGCACGATATCCTTTATTCTCTCTATAAATGCAACGGCTTTGGCGTTATCCAGTCCCAGCATGAGTGCATAAAACTCGTGGCCGCCGGCACGTGCAATTAAAAAACGGCCAAAGTTCTGCATCAAGCGTTGGGTTATCAACAGGAGGATTTGGTCGCCAATTTCTTGACCGTAATGGGCATTCACTTCCCTAAAGCCTTCCAAATCAACGACCGCCGCGGCAATGGGGGCATTTTTGGTGTTGGCGAGTTCGAGCTGTAGCGAGCCTTGCTCGAAAAAATAGTGGCGATTAAACGCGCCGGTGAGCACGTCGCGATGGGACGAGTAGCGAATGGTTTCAATCATTTCAAGCATTTCGACGTTGTGTGTGACGCGGCAGAAAAATTCTTCATGGTTGAACGGTTTGCGTAAAAAATCATTGGCGCCATTTTTAATGAATTTGGCGGATAGGGACCCGTCGCTTTCGGAGGATAGGCCAATAATACTTAAATCGGTTTTTTCGTATTTTACCCTCAGCGTTTTTACCAATTCGAAGCCGTCCATACGTGGCATGTTGTAGTCGGTGATTAGTAGACGAATATCTGGGTGGTCTATGACCATTTTAATGGCTTCAATGCCATCCACCGCTTCTAACACTTGATAGCGGTGCAAATTTAACAATTGACAGATGAATTTGCGCCCGGTGGTGGAGTCGTCAACCACCAATACTTTTAGCTTTTCGTTTTTGATTAGGCGGTAAATTAAATTATTGGCATAGATATAAGAGTAGCGCCCTTCTTTGGTGACATAATCCACCACGCCCTTTGCCAAAAGCTTTTCTCGTTTGGCGGGGTCGAAACTGCCGGTGAGGACGATGGTGGGGAGTTTTTGGCCGAGGCAAAAATCCACAATTTCGCCGTCCGGTGCATCCGGCAAATTGAGATCTACCACGGCGGCAAATAATTCACCTTGCAGGGCCGCGACTTGCGCCTGGGCTTGGGCGAAATTTTCGGCGTAAACGGCCTCGAAATAGACATGTTGCGACATCACATGCTTGAGGATTTTCATCACCATTGGGCTGTCTTCCACTATTAGCACTTTCTTCATTGCACACTCGCTTGATTGGTCATCAAGCCAAGTGTAGTTCATGGTTGGCGGGGTAGGGTAGCGATGTTTGGGGTGTCGTTCTGAACGTTAGCAAGGAGATCAGTTGGTGGTGGGGGTTCTCCGGTCCATGTCATTCATTTAAAGCCAAAGCTGATTTTTTGAGTGGTTTTTGGCCTTTATTTCGCTTTCCTGGGCGAGTTACTTTTTCGTTCATGAAGGCCATCCTGGCCTTCACCTTTCGGGCAGCATCGCTGTGGCAATTTGCTCCCAGCAAATTGCTGCGTGCCCAAAAAATTGCTGGGACAACCCCATGGATGGGGGAGGTAGAATTTCATCGGGAATGAAATCGAGCAATTTTTAATCGCGAAGCGACCCGCAGGGCTCAGTGCAGGGAAGCGCTTAGTAAAGAAAAAGTCACCCAAAAGGCCGCTCGTGAGCGCTCCGACAATTGCTCCTCGGCTTTGTCCTCCTGCGTCGCTCTACCTCCTGCATCCAAGCAGTCGTGCATTGTTCTACTTCCCTACATCCATGAAGGGATACTGCGCTCGCGGCATTTGCGCATCCATGCGCTTCAAAGGCCACCCGGTGCGCCGAGCTAAATCGGTAAAAGATTGGAGGTGCAAGTCCTCTACCCCGTAAGGCCTAGCCAGCCGCTGGGGCTTCGAGTCATGGGCCGTTGCTCGTAAGGGCAGGGGTTAAGCGTTGACAGAAGAATGCGTAGGCTCAGTATTGAGCTCCGAAATCAATGTCGAGAGCGCCGACCGCGTCGGGTGAGCGGGAAGGTAACTTGGATACAAAAAGACGACGGGAGCCAAAGGCCAATAGGCATTGCCTGTGTGCGCGACAAAATTGTTCAGCAAGCACTGGTCTGGGGCCTCGAAGCGGTTTTTGAAGTGGATTTTAAACCTAGAAACCTCAGTTGGATCACCAAAGTCTGCGCAACCCAGCAATAGTTAAAAATCACCAACAACCAACTAGGTTGCCCGTGATTTTTAATTTTCACTAATCACACCAATGGCTTGCACAGCTTGTTGGCGCCCAACTGAGGTTTCTAGGGTTACGCCTTGGGCCAATTCCGCAAAATGGTGTGTCAAGCATGGGTAAAATCGCTGCGCCGGCGCAGTCAAAAAGCGCGGAGCTTGACGTGGGATAAAATGAGAAAATTTATTGCATCGGTGATTCCCTCCGTGCGAACGGTTCACCTACCCATCAACACGGTTTGGCGTTTGACTCAAAGTAAGAGCCGTATGCGTTAGTCGCGCGCGTACGGATCTGTGCCGGAGGCTTGGTAAGCGGTGTTTGTTTGCTGGGAGCTAGGGCTTTACGGCGACACTTTTTGGTTTTTGCTGCGCAAAAATCACCCCTCCACTCGGCCAAAAAACGGGCTAATCCAGCTTCGGCCGAATTGCGGTTGTAACATTGAGAAGCGTTTTTTCAGGAGGTAATCTGAAACGTAATGGCATTACCTCACATGCTCGGCAGTGCTTAGTTTATTTGTCACTCTGAATATTGTGCGTAAACGTTTCGTAAAAAATGTTCCAATCCGAGCGCCCGCCGCTGGTGATTTTGGCGCGGATCAGCTCGCCCGTATTGGGCAGGGGTTGGTGCATGCGGTTGTGGTAGTGGTTGTAGCCCACTTGCCAAGTATCGAAAAAATCGTCTTTGCGGGTTTTGTCGTGGCCGGTTTTTGAGGCTGGGCAGAGTGTGGCGAAGCGTGCTTCGCCTTTTAATAACTCGCCTGCCATTAATTCAAGGGCGGCGATATAACGGGTGGCATTTTCCCCGTAGACGTCTACCCCCTGATTCCAGGCTATTTCCGCCGCATGCAGGGCGGCGGCTAGGCCGAATTGCGCGTGGTGGCCATGGTCGCGGCAGGATTCTTGAGAAAGGCCGTCAACCCATTGCAGAGGGGAATCCCATTTGCTGGCATCGCTGCCGCCGTAGTCTTTGACATCGGCCTTGTCGCTGGTCAAGTAGAAGTAGGCGGGGGCGCGCCCTTTGATGCGCTCGAGCCCCAGCTGAAATTCGGCTTTGTCTTCGTTGAATACGGCCATGCTCATCAGCGCTTCGATTTGCGTTAAATCATTGTTGCCGTTGTAAAAGCTCATTTGGTTGAGAATGGGGTAAAACTTGGTTTTGAATAGTGTGACGACTTGCGCGCGGTCGGTTTTGGACCATTTGGGGTAGGCGCGCATGATCTCGGCCGCGGGGGCCAGCAGCGAGCCAATCCAGGCGGCATTGAGCTGGCTTTGGCCGCCTTGACCTACCGGCGGCATGGTTTAGCCGCGAAAGCTGGTGGCCCAGACTTTGAGTACTTTTATTGCGCTTTGCGCATAGGCGTCTTTGCCGGTGTAATACCAAGCCAGTGCGTTGGCGTAGGCTTTAACGGCGTCGTCTTTTTGGTCGCCTTCGGCACCGTCTTGTGCCGCTAGTGTTTTGGTGTAGGGCGTGGCTTTCCAGAGGATGTCGTTGAACTTGGTTGCCCAAGGTTCTTGGCCTGCGGCAATTTTGGCTTTGACGAAGTTGAGATCCGCGTGGTTGTTGAGGGCTCCGGGGTGAACAAACTTGTGTGGTGCCGGAGCGGTTGAACCCTGCGCGGGGTCGGCGAGGCTGATTACTGTGGCGCAGGTTAAGCCACGGAGCCATTGCCGAGGTATGTTAATCATCGCTGACAGCCTTTAGACAAGGGCACTCAGTGCCCTTCTAAGTTAGTGAGTGGTGGAGGCGTTTAAACCCGACGCGGTCCGCGATGCGGACTGCGTGTCCGTTGTCCGCTACCGGAGCGACCCCCATGGCTAGGCCGTGGCCCGCGCGGACGTGGCGCTGGGGCCGAGGAGGGGGGTTCGGGATTGAGCAACGCTTCCGGCGGCTGCTCGCATTGAATGGGACGGCCGAGTAACGCCTCAATGGCCGGCAGGCGGAAGGCGTCATCTTCACAGGCGAAGCTGATGGAAATGCCACCCTTGCCTGCGCGCCCCGTGCGGCCTATGCGGTGCACGTAGTCCTCGGGCTCTTCGGGCAGGGTGAAATTCACCACATGGGAGACATCGTCAATATGAATGCCGCGCCCGGCGACATCGGTGGCGACCAGCACTTGTAACTCGCCGCTTTTGAAGGCGTCGAGGGTTTTAATGCGTTTACCTTGGTCCACATCGCCCGACAAAATTCCCGCTTTGAAGCCATGCTCGCGCAGACGCTCGTGCAGGCGGCGGCATTCGTCGCGGCGGTTGGCGAATACGATGAGTGTATCGCTGCCGGTTTGCTGCAAAATGTTGTAGAGCAGGGTGTATTTTTCTTCCCCCGAGGCGAGGTACACATGTTGTACCACGCGATCGGTGGCCACGGAGTCGGCTTCGATTTCAATGCGCACGGGCTCGTGCATCCATTGGTCTACCAGCGCCAAAATATCTGCCGAAAAGGTTGCGGAGAACAGCAGGGTTTGGCGGTGTGTGTTGCGCGGCACCATGCGCACTATGCGCCGCACTTGCGGGATAAACCCCATGTCGAGCATGCGGTCGGCTTCGTCGATTACCAGCACTTCCACCTGATCGAGAAATACATCTTGATTGCCGCAAAAATCCAACAAGCGGCCCGGTGTGGCCACCAGAATATCCACCCATTCGTTGTGTAGTTTGTCTTGTTGTTTACGGTAATCCATACCGCCCACTAGGGTGTGCACGGTAAGCCCAGTGTATTTGGTGAGCGCGCGGGCGTCTTCGGCTATTTGCACCACTAATTCTCGGGTGGGGGCGATGATCAGCGCACGGGCTTCACCGGCATAGCGGGGTTCGGGTAACTTGCGGCTTAATAGGTCTTCTATTAAGCCAATCAAAAACGCGGCGGTTTTGCCGGTGCCCGTTTGCGCCTTACCCAATACGTCCAACCCGGCTAAGGTGTGGGGTAGTGATTGGGCTTGAATGGGCGAACAGTATTGAAAGCCTAAATCAGAGATAGCGTGCAGTACGCTGGGGGAGAGGGCAAAATCTTGGAAGCGGGTTTTACCTTCAACAGGGGGTACAGCAAAATGTTCAGGTGTCCAAGTATCGGTAGCGTTGTTGTTCTGGCTCAAAATTAGGTGCCTCGTAGACCTTTGTCATAAAAGAGTAGAGCCTGCAGTTTAGCATGGTGCAGCGGGATTCTTGCGCCCCAATTAATTAACACAGGCTGAAATTGGTATGATGTAGGCCGTTTTACCTTTCTAGCGGTGGTAAACGATCTCGACCAGGAGTTTGGTGACGGCCTTGGCAACAGGGTGTTGGCCAAGCATTCAGTCCATTCGTCATTCGATTTTTACGGAGTTCATTATGCATAAGCGCAGCATTTCGGTTATCGGCCTCGGCTATGTTGGTCTGCCGGTGGCTATCGCCTTTGGCCGCTCGAAAGCCACCGTGGGTTTCGATATCAACAAGACTCGCGTAGCCGAGTTGCAACGCGGCGAAGACCGCACCTTGGAAGTCACTGGTGCCGATTTGCGCGAAAGCGATGTGCGCTATACCTGTAACCCTGAAGATTTACGCGCGGCGGATTTCCACATTGTCGCCGTACCCACCCCGATCAATGCGGCCAAACAGCCCGACCTCTCGCCGTTAATTGGCGCCTCTCGCACCTTGGCCCCGCAGCTCAAAAAGGGCGACATCGTGGTGTATGAGTCCACTGTGTATCCGGGCGCAACCGAAGAGGAATGTGTGCCGGTCTTGGAGGCTGGGTCGGGGCTAACCTGTGGTGTTGATTTTTTTGTGGGTTATTCTCCCGAGCGTATCAACCCTGGCGACAAAGAACACACCTTCACTAAAATAACCAAAGTGGTGGCGGGGCAAACCCCTGAAGTATTGGATATTGTGGCCGCGGTTTATGGCAGCGTGGTCACTGCTGGTGTTTACAAAGCCTCGTCAATTAAAGTGGCTGAAGCGGCAAAAGTTATTGAGAACACGCAGCGCGATTTGAATATCGCCTTAATGAATGAATTGGCAGTAATTTTTGACCGCATGGGTATCGACACCTTAGACGTGTTAAAAGCCGCCGGCACCAAATGGAATTTTTTACCCTTTCGCCCAGGTTTAGTGGGCGGGCATTGTATTGGTGTCGATCCGTATTATCTGACCCATAAAGCCGAAAAAATTGGCTACCACCCGCAGGTTATTCTGGCCGGTCGCCGTATTAACGACAGCATGGGCGCTTACATAGCGAACCGCGCCATTAAACAAATGATATTGGCGGGCGCGGCAATTAAAGGCGCCCGCGTAGGTATTTTTGGTTTGACCTTTAAAGAAAATTGCCCCGATTTACGCAATTCCAAAGTTATCGACGTGATCACCGAATTTGCCTCCTACGGTGTGGAATTATTGGTGCACGATGCCATGGCCGACAGCCACGAAGCGCAGGAAGAATACGGTGTAACGCTGGCAGACTGGAGCGCTATGCAAAATTTGGACGCGGCGGTATTTGCCGTGTCGCACACCCAATATGCGCAACTGAGCGCCGCTGAAGTGCAAGCGCTTTTAAAACCAGAAGGTGCTGTGTTTGATGTAAAAGCCATGTTCCAACCGGCGGATTTTGCGGCATTGGGTGTGCCATATTGGCGGTTGTAAACTGACGAGATTAACCATGAGCGCACAGCATGCCTTTAGGTGAAATCTCCAGCGCAGTTGGCGCTGGGGTGTGGCGAGTTGTTCACAGTTTTGTTCAGCAAATACTCATTGAGCTGTTAGTGCGCGGATCAGGTTATTTAATTTGCCGCTTAGGCACCAAAAAAGCAGATCCAGACGGAGCTTCGGCCTTGGTGGTTGGCTTGTTATTTTGGTGTTGCATTATTGCGGCTGTTTGGAAATGGGTGGTACATGCTTGACGGGCATTATCCTAGAAACCTCAGTTGGATCACCAAAGTCTGCGCAGTCCCTTGGCGCGCCTAGCAAAAGTTAAAAATGACGAACAACCAACCAGGTTGCCCGTCATTTTTAACTTTCACTAATCACACCCACGGATTACACAGCTTTTTGGCGCCCAACTGAGGTTTCTAGGATTATTATTAACCTGGCAACAAAATACATCGTCCTGACGTATTTTGTTTACGCGGCAAAGCCGCTAAAAACGCGTCCTGCGTTTGTTATTAACCCGACATCTATCGATGCCGGGTTAATAATTCCGCGTTTTTACCGCTGAATTAATAATGCCATAGTCGTCGCCGTTTGTTTGCGCGAGATGCCCGTAAATTCGCGGCACTCAGCCTGCAATAAAATGCTCACGATAATAAGCCAGCTCCGCCACTGAATCCTTAATATCGTCCATGGCTAGATGTGAGCCTTTTTTTACCAGTTTTTGCGCCACTTCCGGTTTCCAGCGTTTGGCTAATTCTTTCAACGTGGAAACATCCAAATTACGGTACGAAAAAAATTCCTCTAACCGCGGCATATAGTGGGCTAAAAAACGCCTGTCTTGGCAGATGGAATTGCCGCACATGGGACTTTTGCCCACGGGCACCCATTGACGCAAGAATTCAAGGGTGGCCTGTTCGGCAAAGGCGGTGGTAATTTGGCTGGCTTGAATTCGCGCCACCAATCCAGAGCCGCCATGTTGTTGAGTATTCCAATCATCCATGGCAGCTAATGTGGCGGGGTGTTGCTGGATGGCAAATATTGGGCCTTCTGCCAAAATCGTTAAATTGGCATCGGTCACCAGGGTGGCAATTTCGATAATGACATCGCGTTCTGGGTTCAGGCCGGTCATTTCCAAATCGATCCAGATAAGGTTGTCCTGATGGGGGGTAGCAGCTATGGATGGCATTGGGTTCTCCTCGTGAGTTTTTACTGGGCTAATTACACTACAATGGGGGCTCCGCAGTTTACCGTAGACATGGCAGGCCCCTTTGGCAAATCTCCCCCTAAATTATTTATTCGTTGCGCATTCGCGTCATCAGGCCAGTTATGAGTAAACGCCGCCTTAGCGATCAGCAGACGCGCCGCATCAAAGCCCAGCAAAACAGCCAACAAGCGCGTGTTAAAACGCCCTCCGCATCCAACGACAGCCACTTAGGGCCAGAGCAGCAAGGTCTGGTGATCAGCCATTTTCGCGCGCAAGCCGATGTGCAAAACGCCATTAGCGGCGAGGTGGTGCGTTGCCATCTGCGCGCGAATTTAGGTGCACTGGTGGCGGGCGACCAAGTGATTTGGCGGGCAGAGGAGCCCAAAGGTGTGGTGGTTGCGGTATTGCCGCGCACCAGTAGCATCGTGCGCCCTGACAGTTACGGCAAGCTCAAGCTGGTGGCGGCCAATATCACCCGTGCGTTAATTGTGATTGCGCCGGAGCCTGCGGCCCATGGCAACCTTATCGATCGCTACTTGGTGATGCTGGAGCACTTGGGCATCGAGCCGGTGTTAGTGGTGAACAAGGTGGATCTGCTGAGTGCCGAGCACCCGCTACGCGCCCTGCTTGCCACCTATGCACAGCTGCAATACCCTATTTTGCACTTGAGTGCGCATCAGCCCGAGACACTTGTTGCGTTAAGGGAATTATTGGTCACCGGTATTAGCATTGTGGTGGGGCAGTCTGGGGTTGGAAAGTCGTCGATTTTGCAAACGCTGTTGCCGGATGAAGCCCTAAAAATTGGGGAATTATCTGAAGCCATCAGCAAAGGACGTCACACCACCACCCATGCTCGCCTTTACCATTTTCCCAATGGTGGCAGCTGTATTGACTCGCCGGGAATCCGCGAATTTGGCCTCTGGCATTTGCAGGCCGATGATGTAGCGCAGGGTTTTGTTGAGTTTCGCCCGTATTTGGGCGGCTGCAAATTTCGCAATTGCCAACACCAGAGTGAGCCGGGTTGCCGCCTATTGCAGGCACTGGCCGACGGTGTGATTGGCGCGGGCCGGTTTGCCAGTTACCAGCAAATTATTGCCAGCCTCGGCGATGTAACCTTGCAAACTTCCGAGCTATAAACGGCGGTTGCCGCTGTGTAAAAATTTTTTATCTTGCAGCAGATTTTTCATTCAACCTTTGAGGAGCGCGCCATGAAATACGACAATATTTTGCAAACCATTGGTAACACCCCACATGTGCGGATTAATCAGTTGTTTCGCCCGGATATCGAAGTTTGGATGAAGGTTGAACGTTTTAATCCGGGCAGCAGTATTAAAGATCGCATCGCCTTGGCCATGATTGAAGATGCCGAAGCCAAGGGGCTGCTGAATAAAGACACGGTAATTATTGAGCCCACCTCGGGTAATACGGGTATTGGTTTAGCATTGGTGTGTGCAGTTAAGGGCTATCGGCTGATTTTGACTATGCCGGAATCCATGTCCATTGAACGTCGCAAAATTATGAAATCAATGGGTGCAGAATTAGTCTTGACACCCAAAGAACTGGGCATGGGGGGCACCATTGCCAAAGCCAATGAATTATTGAGTGAGCACCCCAACAGCTGGATGCCGCAACAATTTAATAACCCTGCCAATGCCGATATTCATCGCGCTACCACCGCGCAGGAAATTCTGGCCGATTTTCCGGAAGGTTTGGATTATTTAATCACGGGCGTAGGCACCGGCGGCCATATTACCGGCTGTAGCGAAGCGCTTAAGGAATCCTTTCCTACATTAATTACCCTCGCTGTGGAGCCAGAAAAATCACCGGTAATTAGCGGCGGTGAAAAGGGTTTGCACCGCCTGCAAGGCATTGGCGCCGGGTTTATTCCGAAAAACCTCAATACCGCAACGCTCGATGGCACCCTGCTGGTGAGTGAAGCCGACGCGTTTGCTATGACCCGCCAATGTGCGTTAAAAGAAGGGATTTTTGTCGGCATTTCCTCCGGCGCTACGCTGGCTGCCGTGGCGCAAAAACAAGGGGATATGGCGCCGGGTTCGCGAGTGTTAATTTTTAGTTACGACACCGGCGAGCGCTATTTATCCATTGAGGATTTGTTTTAATTGGTGATTTCGAGCGCTGGGCGTTGTGAAATTTTTCAACAGCTCAGCTGTTTTCAAAAAGGGTTTTAAGGGCACCTCCGGAAATTTAATTTTCGCGATGATCGCAAGGAATTTTCGCGCGGAGGGAGGGAGTTTATGCTCTACAAATGACCGACTGAGCACGAAAATAACGCAGCGAGAGCGCGAAAAGTGAATTTCCGGATGTGCCCTTAACCCATAAGAGGCTAACTTTATTCTGGCATGCACAGCGGGCCTAGGGCTTCTTTTAGGACGGCAATGGATACTGGCTTTGCAATATGCCCATCCATGCCGGCCGCTTGGCTGGCTTTACCTTTATTGGCTATAGCGTGAGCACTTAACGCAAATATGGTGCAGCGCGAGCCGCGCTCTTTTTCCAGCAAACGGATTTGTTTGGTCGCATCGTAACCATCCAATTCCGGCATTTCACAATTCATTAAAATGACATCGTAAGGTGTTTTACTGTATTTAAACGCCTTAATAGCCTGCAACCCATTGTTGGCCACATCAGCATGGATGTGCAGGCGCTTCAACATATTCACCACAACCAATTGGTTTACCAAATTGTCTTCGGCGACGAGTACGCGTAACTGCGAAAAGTCCACCGGCGCCTGCACGGCTGGCGGTGCATTCAGTTGTTGCTTGTGGTGGTTTAGCACACGCGCCAAGGTGCTACGCAGCTGATGGCTGGGGATGGGTTTTTGCAGCGCAGCCGCCAGAGTATGGTCGGCGGCCTCGGTGTTTACCTGCTGTACGCCGTGAGTAGGGCTTACCAGCAAGTACGGAAAGGCCGGCTGGCCATTGGCGGCGCGGCTACAGAGTTGAGTGATGCGTCGGGATAGTTCAAAACCATTACTATCGGGAAGTTCTGAGGCCAAGAGCGCAACATCCATAGCAACTGGTGCGCTCCGTTGTATGATTTCAAGCGCTGCCGCACCGGAATGCGCGCTATACACTTGCATACCCCACTCGGTGGCCAGTGCCGAGGTTGCGTTGACGAAATCCGTTTGCGCATCCACGATCAATAGCGTTTTACCGCGCAATGTTTCAAGTGCGGCGTCTATATCTGCGTTCAGCGGTGCCGCCGCAGGCTCCACCACAAGGGTGAACCAAAAAGTTGAGCCTCTATGGGGTTGGCTGCGTACACCAATTTCGCCATCCATAAGCGTGGTTAACTGTTTACAAATAGCCAAGCCCAAACCCGTGCCACCATAAGTGCGGGTGGTGGATGTGTCGGCCTGCACAAAGGAATTAAATAATTGCTGCTGCAATTCAGGAATGCCGATACCCGTATCGGTAATTTCAAACCGCAACTTAAGGACATTAGTGCTCGGTTCATCTAAGGTTGCGTGGAGGCTAATACTGCCTTGCTTGGTGAATTTGAACGCGTTGCTCAACAAATTCATGATGATTTGGCGCAACCGAGTGGGGTCGCCCACCACCATTTTGGGTGCCTGCGCGTCCAGCGAAATGATCAGTGGCACCGTGTGTGCTGAGGCGCTTAGTGTAAATGGCGCCGTGCATTCGCTTAGCAAATCTTCAAGATTAAATGCTACCCGCTCCAATTCCATTTTGCCGGATTCGCTTTTGGAGCAATCCAAAATATCGTTAAGAATCGCCAGCAAGGCTTTGCCCGAATTGTGGAGGGTTTGCACATAACGCAGCTGGTCTGGCTCTAATTTAGTTTCTTTAAGCAATTCCGCCATGCCCAGCACACCATTCATCGGCGTGCGTATTTCGTGGCTCATGGTGGCTAAAAATTCGCTTTTGGTTTTGGTTTCTGCCGCTGCAATGCGCGCTTGCTCTAGCGCCTGTTGCTCCGCCATTTTTAATTGGCTGAGGCGCGAAATATCGTTGATGATGACGGGAAATATAACGCGGTCGTCAAGCAGCAATTTGTATGTAGCCATCTCCAGTTGTCGCACTTCACCGCCGATTACGGTGGTCACTTCATAATGCCCAACGCTAACCTCATGGGCCGCAAGAAACTCCAAATAGCCGCAATGCAGTTCGGTGGTGTCTTCCGCATCGAGAAAATCGAGGTCGCCCCGGGCTTGCACTGGGGTAAAGGGTTCCTGCCCAAGCGCGGTAAGCTCGGGTATTAAGTCGCATAGGCGCAAGCCTTCCACTTCGCCTTCATTTTTATGGAAAATGCTACGAATTTGCGCACTTACGGTTTCAATCACGCCGTCGCTATTGACTGCCAACAATAGAAAGTTGGCAACCACACGGAGAATATCCACTAGCTCGCTTTGCTTGATTGCCAAACCTTTAGCCCACGCTGCGCTAACCATTAAGCTCTTAGTGTAGACGCTAAAGGCCGCAATTTCTTGATGCGAGGGCAGATCCCCCCAATCATGCTTTGCCGCAATGCCGTGATACTGCCAGTGGGTTCCTAAGCCACCGAGATTCTCCCCTGCGGGGACTGCTTGCAGGTCACGGTAATCAATGAGAATGGCATTCCGCCATCGCAATGTTGGGGGCGCTTAACGGGCAATTAATACTATGACACTGCGCCCATTCACACCGTAATTGCTACCCTCGTTGCCAATAAATGCTTCGGCGCCGGGCGTTGCGATATTAAATTGTCCCTCATTCCAGGCCGCCGTATCGGCCAGCCTAAACCATTGTTTACCTTGGCCTGGCCACGGCAGGGTAAATTGGGTTGTGGAAAAGTCGGCGTTGTAGGCAATATAAATAGCCGACGCGGAATCGTTAAACTCAGTGCCGTCGAGGCGATAGGCCAGTGCGTGTTGCGCGGCATCATTAAAATAATTGGCGTCGGCGGTAATTCCTGCCGGCGTAAACCAGCTGAGTTGAGGCATGCCATTGGCGTTGGTATCTGAGCCTGTATAAAACGCAATGGGTCGCAACGCGGCGTGTTTTTTGCGCAACGCAATTAGGCGACGCACATACTCTGTAAAGACGGTTTGTTCTGGGGTTATTGCGTAATTCAACCAATTGCCCGTAGAGTCGAGATTGTAGGGGTTATTATTGCAATTTAGGCTGCGTAATAGTTCGTCGCCGCCCGTCATCATAGGCACTCCAGCGGCCAACATTAAAAATGCCATGCCATTGCGCGCTGCTTGGCGCTGCGCTTTGGCTGTGCCGCCTTGATCCCAACTTAAATTAGTTTGCGAACCACCGTCAGAAGGTCCAAACGGCCACTGCTGTCGATTATTGGCACTGTTGCAGGTGTACAAATCTTTTAAGGTGAAGCCGTCGTGGGCCACCATAAAATTAATGGAGTTCCAGGGTGGGCGACCATTGTGTTCAAATAATTCAGCCGAGCCGGAAAAATAATTCGCGAGTTGTCCTGGGTTTATATTCGCGATACCCAATAAATTTTGGCTTTTACGCAAGGTATCGCGGAAATCGCCATTCCATTCCGACCAGCCCAAGGGGAAACCCCCTTGCTGAAATGAATTGCCACCAATGGCCCAAGGCTCCGCAATTAAATCGAGCCCTAGGCCGCCGCTAGCGGGACGCGGCGGGAATTCGCGCACGAGGCGATTTAGCGCCGTGCCGGGATTTAATTTGTCGAAATTAAAACAGCCTTGTGTGCAGGTGTTGCCCAACACAGCGGCCAAGTCAAAACGAAAACCGTCCACACCTAAAACATTACTCCAATAGGCAAGGGAGTCGACAATCAGATTCTGTGCGACTGGATTAAATGTATTGTAATTACCGCCCACGCCGGTATTGTCGTAATTAAATTGTCGATCCGCGGTGAGTGTGTAATAGGTGGGATTATCCAGCCCGCGCCACGAATACAGATTAAATACGTTGGCATCATTGCCATTCCATGCGCCGCCTTCACCTGTGTGGTTGTACACCACATCCACATACACTTTAATGCCTTGGTCGTGAAAGGCTTTAACCATCTGCTTGAATTCCCGCGTTGGCCCTCCAGGGGAGCGGTCCGCCGCATAGCGGCGATCTGGTGCGAAATAATTCAGCGTCATATAGCCCCAATAATTGGCATTAACGGTGGAATTGGGTGGCAGGTCGTTGCTGTCGTTTTGGGTTTCCTGCAGCGGTAAAAACTCCACAGTATTAATGCCGAGGCTGGCCAAAGCGGTGGCCTTGAGGGCCGCGCCGGCATAGGTGCCCTGCAATGGGGTGGGAATGCTGGGGTCGTTTTTGGTGAGCCCGCGCAGGTGCACCTCGTAGATCACATCATCCTTGCGGGCGCGCTCCGGCTTAGTGCCGATGTTGGCCTGCTCAGGTTTTAGCACTATGCTTTTAGGCGCTTTAGCGCCGCTGTCGATCAGCCTGAATTGCGCGCCTGTAGCGAACAGGGTGCCATCATTGGAGGCTGGATTGTTTGGATCATGGCTTATTTCCAGCGCGTAGGGGTCCAGCAAAAGTTTGTTGGGGTTAAAACGGTTGCCCTGCGCGTCCACATCGCTCACAAATCCCAGTGCCGAACCTTTAACCCAAGTCTTCACATAGGGCCAATTCGGCCCCCAAGCGCGATAGCCGTAATATACCGTGCCGCTAGGCCCCAACTTATTGAGTAAGGTGTTCACCCGCAGGTTGGTTTGCCAAACGTCGGTGGCGCGGTTCCGTGTTAACGGGATGTGGGCGACTTCTTGGCTGTCCATGGCGCTGGCGTAAACATACCTAATTACCACTATCCCTAAGCCGCACAATGCTGTATATTTAACCAGCATAAGCAGCATTCTCGCAAGGGGTAATTTATGGCTCGTAACAAAATCCAGTTCCAGAAGGGGTTCGGTCTGGTCGACTTCCTGAAGGCGTACGGTAC
>CAMCXE010000079.1 GCA_945882995.1 Thalassocella blandensis
TATTTGAACACTATATCGCCTTGCTGCTTGATACGGTGTGCGCCGTAAGGCCCGGCCGATCCTTCGTTAGATCCAATGCCAAAATTCGAAAAATACGCTTCTATATCAGTGCAAAACGAGCGCGGTAGGGCTTAACTTAATGACATTGAGCGCGGGGGGCCAACAAAGTTTAGCGGTTAAGGCCGATGGCGCTCTTGTCCAGTGGGGATGCAACAATGCTCCAGCGCCCTTAGCCGCACTGAGCGGTGTCTCAGCCGTCTCAGCTGGGCCGAACTGCACTGGTTTGGCGGTGAAAGCCGACGGCTCGCTAGTTGCTTGGGGCTATCCGTATGTGCCGCAAGCCGCCCAAACTGGGGTGAAAGCCGCGCAGGTAACCCAAGACTACAGCATAGCCCTCAAAACAGATGGCTCAGTAGTCACTTGGGAAAATGCCGTCGAAAAGCCTAGGTACACTGTGCCCGCTGGGCTTAATTTGTCCTCCGGTGTGGGTCACTAACACGGGACTAGCGCTTCGTGCGATTCCTGCCCCCTTCAATTCAAGGGGGCAGGTCATCCTTTTCGCACTTAACACACAGCAATTCTCACGGCTATACGTTGGTCTTTTGGGATGAGGGCAGTCTATATTCCGGTTTTTAGTCTGCCGATATATTTAACGTGCTGCCCACGAGCGACCCGGATTATTTAGCTAGTGGCACGCATCCTACTCGATACCACTGCACCACCAAAAATCACCTCGGGGAAATCACCCGTTTGACGGGACAACGTCAACACAAGCTTGCTACACCACAGCTTAATCCTAGAAACCTCAGTTGGATCACCAAAGTCTGCGCAACCCCTTGGCGCGCCTAGCAAAAGTTAGAAATCACGAACAACCAACCAGGTTGCCCGCCAAATATAACTTTCACTAATCACACCAGTGGATTACACAGCTTTTTGGCGCCCAACTGAGGTTTCTAGGTTAATACCTAGCTAAAAATCACAACATGCTAAAAAAAAAGCAACTTATGGCAATCCTCCCAAGTTACCGCTGTGCCAACTGCAGCAAAAATACGAGGCAATGCTGTTTTGGCCTTTGGATGAGTGTCGTGAAATAAAATCACGCCGTGTCTTTTTATTAACATGAGTAAAATGATGCGTTTTTCTACTGCGTTAGCATCCACTTTGGCGTTCCAATCTTGTGAGTCGATATTCCATAGCGCTACTTTTAACTTCTCAGCGGCAAAAAAGCTGCTGCTATCGGCGCGTCTTTGGCCGTAGGGGGGGCGAAATAGGGGTAAGGTATTTTTATCGCCGATTGTCGCTTGCACTAGCGTACGGGTGCGCCGGATAGAGTCCTCCCAGTGGTCCCACTTCGCATGGGATTGATGCTCCCAGCCATGCAAGGCAACGCACTGGTTGCCATACAAGGATTGTAATGCCTTGGCATTGGTGGTTGTTTGGCGAGCGTTAAAACTGTTGCCCAGCACAAAAAATGCGGCTGATTTATGCTGGTCGGCCAACATGTCGAGTGTTGCGTCGGTAGTTTGTTTGGGGGCTGTAGGTCCGTCGTCAAAGGTTAAATAGAATTGCCTGTCGTTTAGCGTTGAGCCCGTCCATTCAATGTTGGAAAAAATATCGATTTCGCTGGTGACCTTTGGAAACAGCGCCGCGAGGCGCATTTGTTCGCCGATATACGCCTGCGTGAAGGCTTCCACACCCTTGGCCCAATCCGCGAAGGCTGCTGGGATATTTAATTGGTCCGCTTGTGCCTTGGCGGCAGACTTTGGTGGCTGTTCCATAGCAGCGCTGCAGGTCCAATCGCCAGCTTGGCAAGTTTTTGCGGCCGCTTGATAATTGGCAATGGTCAGACTTTTTTCCGTTGTTATCCAGTTATCAAGCGCGGTGTGGTTTACGCTTTTTATTTTGAATGCCGATAAAATTTCGGCATCCGATAATTTTTGCATCGCACTCAATTGGCGAAAATAGATGCGGATTGTCGCGCGTGAAGCCTTATCAAACGTTGCAGTTTCGTTGATGGGTTCCGGCCATATCGCCTTATCACCCGCCGCAATTTCAGCAGGGCCGACTGAGTCTGCCGCGTTTGCACCAGACGTCAAAAAAATCCCTAAAATACTAGCAACAAATACGGATTTGAGCCTGAGTGCAAATTTCACTAGTGAGCGCCTTTTTCGGTCATGGGTTGGATGGCGTTGTCGTAAACCGTGTTGGCTTTTTCCTGCTTCGCGGTTTTGCAGTTAAGGGCAATTGCGTTTTGCTAACAGATGCTGCTGGGAATCAGTGGTGTGGCGAGCCCACTTAATCTCCATGATGGTGATGGTGATGCTCCATCATCTGGTCAGTGCCTGGGGGATTTTCCAGAGAATGATGATGCTCATGCATCTTGCTGTGATCATGCCCGCTATGACCGGCGTGGGCTAGTGCGGCATATATCGTCCAGAGCCCAAACGCCACGTAGCCAAAGGCCAGTGCCCATTGCACGGCGCGGCGCTGTAATAGGGGTTTGATTTGTGCGGCCATTAGGCCACCGGCGAGTACCGCCGGCAGGGTACCGGCGCCGAAGGCCAACATGGCGGCGGCGGCGTTTAGGCTGGAGTTTTGCGCGGCGGCAAACACCAAGGCGGAATAGACCAAGCCACAGGGCAGCCAGCCCCAAATGGCGCCAAATAGCAGGGCTTTGGGCAGACTGTTCACCGGTAAGAGGCGATTGCTGAACGGTTTTAGGCGGCGCCACAGGTAGCCGCCCACACGTTCTAGGCGGCCCAGCAGGCGCCAGATGTTGGCGACATAAAGCCCGGTGAGGATTAACACTGTACCGGCCAACAATCGAGCGATGGGTAAACCGGTGGTGGGCGCGGCGGCGGCTAGGCTGCCCACCAACAAACCCATGAGGCCGTAACTGGTCACGCGACCCAAGTTATAACCCAAAACCAACACGGATTTACGGCGCGTGTCGGGAACGGCAAACGCCAGTGCCCCAGCCACGCCGCCACACATGCCTAGACAGTGGCCGCTGCCCAGCAAGCCCATGATGAATGCGGCCAGTAACATGTCCATTAGGCTTGGTCTTCCGGTTGTTGAGGTGCCTGTGGCTTGGCCTCTTGTTCGAATAAGATGCGTTTGCCTTCTAGCTCGAGGTCATCATATTGGCCACCCTTCACGGCCCAAAAATAGAGGCCGATGGCCAGGGCCACAAAAGCCATGGAGATGGGAATCAAAAAATACAGGCTTTCCACGGTTACCTCGAAGGATTCAAGCGCAGGGAGTTGAGTACCACCACCAGCGAGCTGGATGACATGCCAACGGCGGCGAGCCATGGCGGGATCCAGCCCATAACGGCGGCAGGCAGTGCCACCAGATTGTAGGCCAAGGCCCACCAGAGATTTTGGCGAATCACGCTGGTTACTCGCTGCGCAAAGACGAGTGCTTTCGGCAGGGCTTGTAGGTCGCCACTGAGCAGGATGGCGTCGGCCCGGGTTTGCGTCAGCGCCGAAGCGCTGCCCATAGCGATGGAGACGTCCGCGCCGCCCAGCACGGGCACATCGTTGATGCCGTCGCCCACCATTAACACCACTGATCCTTGCTGCTGCAACGACTGTACCTGTGCCAGCTTCGCCGCCGGCACCATGGCGCCCTGTGCGTCATCAATACCGAGGTCTGCCGCCAGGTTGGTCACCGTCTCGGCGCGGTCGCCGGACAACAAGCTTACCGCCAGCCCCTGCGCGCGCAATTGCGCCAAAGCAGGCAGCGCGGATAGACGCAGTTGGTCGCACAATCGCACCCAAGCAATAGGGCCCTGCGCGTCAGCCAAAAGCTGCCACTGACCGGCGTTGGGGTAGGCCGGTGGTGAGGCGGGCCAGGCAAATGCGGGGGTACCGAAACGATAATGCTCGGCCATTACCTCGCCCTGCACGCCGCTGGCGGCGACCACTTCTAGGTTGCTGGCCCGCAGGTCGCTAGCATAAAGGGCGAACGCCTTGGCGATGGGGTGAGCGCTGGCGGCTTCGAGGGCAGCGATAATAGCCAGCACCGCGTCGCGGGGGACGTTGCGTAAACAGGTGACCTCTTCCACGCGGAGCTCGCCATGCGTAAGGGTTCCGGTTTTATCAAAAACCACATGGGTAACCCGAGTCAGCGTTTCCAGCACGCTGGGGGATGTGACTAACAACCCCTGCTGGCGCAGCCGGCCCAAACCGCAGACCAAGGCGGCGGGTGTAGCCAGTGAGAGGGCGCAGGGGCAGGTGACAACTAATACCGACAGGGCGATCCACAGGGCCCGCGAGGGTTCCAGCCAATACCACACCGCAAAGGTGGCAAGGGAAATAACCAGTACCGCCGCTACAAAATGGCCGGCGAGGCGGTCCGCCAAGGCTTGCTGTGCGGGGCGCTGGCTGGCGGCCTGCGCGAATAACTGCTCGATGGCCGCCAATTGTGTTGCCGCGCCTGTAGCCTCCACTTCCAGCAGCAAGGCGGTGTCGCCATTGTGGGTGCCAGCCAGAACGCGGTCGCCGGGCTGTTTGGCTTGAGGCTCGGCCTCGCCACTCAAAATGGCCTCGATGGCATAGCTGGAACCCGCCAGTACCCTGCCATCACAGGGGAAAATGGCGCCGGGCATCACGCGGATGCGTTGCCCGGGCTCCACACTGCGCAGGGGCACAAGGCTTTCGCTGCCGTCGGCTAGCTGTTGGGTGACAGCGAGGGGCAGCAAACTCTGCAGGCTAGCGCTTTGCTGAAAATTGCGGAAACGCGCGCGCTGCTCTAGGTAGCGGCCGCTGAGCAAAATAAACACAAACATGGAAAGGGATTCAAAGTAGACCTCGCCGGTCCGCGTGAGCGTGGCGTACAAACTGGCAGCAAAGGCGAGGAGTAATGCGAGGCTAACCGAGACATCCATGGTCAACTGGCGCAACCGCAGGGCTCGCCAGGCGCCAACATAAAATGGCACCGCCGCGTAAAACAGCACCGGCAGGGCGAAAATGCAGGTGATCCACCGCAGGATATTTTGCCAATGGGCGTCAAGCCCCTGCAGCGCCCCCGCATAAAGGCCCACGGCCACCATGCCGGCCTGCATCATGCTAATGCCCGCCACGCCCACGCGTAGCAGGGCAGTTTTTTGTTGCGCCTGCCAGAACTGGTAGGCACTAGCCGCCACTTGGGGCATAGGCGTAAAGCCAATTTGCCCTAAGGCGGCGAAAATGCGGCTCAGCGGCAATTGTTCACTGTGCCAGCGCACAAAGGCTCGATGATTGGTGGAGTTCACGCTCACACTGACGAGGCCAGGCAAGGTTTGTAGGTGTTTTTCGATCAGCCATACACAGGCGGCACAGCTAATGCCGCCGATAAGCAGCTGGGCCTCGTGCAGGTCACCGCTCAGGCTGTGCACAAATTCGCTTTGAACAGCGGGGTTGTCATAGGCGCTAAAGGCCAAGGCTTGGGCCTCCACCTTGGGGTTTTGCTGCTCGCGGAACTGGTAAAAATCGCCCAGCCCGCTGCCCATAATAGCCTGGGCTACCGCTTGGCAGCCGAGGCAACAGAAGTGTTGGAGCGCACCCTGAAGTGGCGCGCTAAATTCGGGGTGCGCGGGTAAACCGCAGTGATAACAGGGGGCGGCAAGACTGGTCATTGCCCCTCGGCAACAAGCGCCATGTCGCTGCGCTGGCGCAGGTCAATTTCACCCATTAAACGCCATTTATCGGCTTCTAGTGCGCCAGTGGGCTCCAACTGTAAATACCAGCGGCCTATGGCGAGCTGCTGTAGGTCAGCGCGATAACGACCGGCGCCCACCGCAACGAGGTTGAGGTTTTGATCCAGCTCAGCATACCGTGGGTGAGACAAAATTAGGTTAACCTGGGCCGGCTGGTCGCTTAACCCAGACAGATTCACTAATACCTCGCCGCTAACCCGGTCGAATTGCACGGTGGCGCCAATACCCAGCTTGTGCGCGAGTTTGTCCGAGGCAAAACGATGGTTAATGGCTTTGCCCTCGGTGTAATAGTCGTCCTTCACCCGGTCATCCGCGCCGACCACCGCTATGTAACCGGCGATGAAACTCGCCACCACCGACACAATTAAAGGCCCAGCCACCATCCAGAACCAGGGTTCGCGGTACCAAATCTTGTCTACAGGGGTGCTATTCATGTTCCGGGCCCACAAAAATGGATTCTTCGTTGGCGACTATGGCGGCATTGTCTTGGGCGGTTACCACAAATTCCACTTCGTGCTTGGCGCCTTTCAATGCCGCGGCCTGCACAGCAACGCGCAAGGGTACCGAGAGCACCTCGCCAGTTTTCACCTTGACGCTATGGCCGTGCAAAATGCGGAATTCCGTCGCGTCACCCTCATCAGCCTTAACGGCGATGTCATAGGTGTGATCTTGCTGATCCATATTATTAATTTTGAGGGTATACACATTTTGAATATCGTCACCGTCCACTCGGTACATGCGGGCACCTCGATCGCGCAGCACGTCAATACTCACCGGCTTGCGCTCCGATACGGTGTAGCCAAAAGCACCCAACATAATTAGCACAGCTAGGGCATAACCGATCAGCCTTGGCCGGAATACTTGCAGCTTGCCAGTGCTCAGTTCAGTTTCCGACGTGAAGCGAATCAGGCCCTTGGGGTAGCCCATTTTGTCCATCACTTGATCGCAGGCGTCCACGCACAAACCGCAGTTGATACACTCAAATTGGGTGCCATCGCGAATATCGATATTCACTGGGCACACCTGTACACACCAAGAGCAGTCAATACAGTCGCCTAAACCCTTGGCCTTGAAATCGTCGTTAGGCTTACGCGGGCCGCGGGTTTCGCCGCGTGCTGTGTCGTATTGCACGTAGATGGTGTCTTTGTCGTACATCACGGACTGAAACCGTGAATAAGGACACATGTATTTACACACCTGCTCGCGCAAATAACCGGCGTTTAAATAGGTCATGCCCGAACACAGCAGGACCCAAAACACCGGGCCCCAACCAAGGCTGGTGGTCATGTTCCCGGCCGCATCTAGGTGGGGTAATAAGCCCATCACCAGTTGGGGGCTGGGCACAAAATAGCCCACAAACGTCAGCCCGGTGAGCAGTGCTATAAGTAGCCACACCAAGTGCTTTGCGGCTTTACGGGCAAATTTTTCGAAGGACCACGCCTGCTGGTCGAGCTTCATGCGCTTATTGCGGTCACCTTCAAAAGCATCGGCCACCGCGATGTACAGTAATGTCCACACCGTTTGCGGGCAGGTGAAGCCGCACCAAACGCGCCCCCACAGGGCGCTAACGGTAAAGAGTGCAAAGGCGGCAATAATAAACAGCCAAGCCAGCAGCATGAAATCCTGCGGCCAGAAGCTGAAATGCAAAATGTTGAACTGTTGGTGCTGAATGTCTAGCCAAACTACCGGCCTGCCGTGGTACGACAGCCAAGGCAAGAGCACGAATAAGGCAATGAGCGGGGCGCTGAGGTAACGGCGCAGGCGTTGAAAATAACCGGATATACGGCGGGTGTAGATTTTCGCTTCCGCTTCGTAAAGATTAACGTAGCGAATTTCCGGTTTGTCACCTGGGGGGGTTTCCGACACCTTACAACCTTTTGGGAAGAGTGGGGCTGAGCAACTCAGCCCCAAGGGCTACTACGGATTGTTGTGTGACAGGCTGTAAACGTAGGCAGTCAACAAGTGAATTTTTTCGGCCATGAGCTTTTCACCCTGCGCAGGCATTACGTTATTGCGGCCGGCGCGAATGGTCAGAAGGATGGTTTCGCGGTCGCCTTGATACAACCAAGTCTTATCGGTCAAGTTAGGTGCACCTGCGCCATGCGTACCCTTACCTTCTGGGCCGTGGCACACCGCGCAATTTTCCGCAAACACTTTCTCTCCGGTGGCCGCTAAAGCTTGGTCATGCACACTACCCGAAAGTTTCAACACATATTCGGCGGCGGCTACAACTTTCGCCTCTCCGATTATCGAGCCCCAACCGGGCATAGCACCTATGCGGCCATTGGTTATGGAGGCAAGAATGGCGGCTGGCTCACCGCCATACAACCAGTCGTTGTCCATCAGGTTGGGGAAACCGAAGTTGCCACCGCCGTCAGCACCGTGGCAAACCGCGCAGTTATTGGCGAAAAGACGCACGCCCATCTGCATGGCGTCTGGGTTCTTGGCCAACTCCTCGATGGGCATAGTTTTATACACATCATAGGTAGTTGCGTAGGAGGCCATGGCTTCTTTCTGATCCGCTTCCAATTCACCTACCGAGGTCCAGCCTAAGGTGCCTGGCCAGCTGCCCATGCCTGGGTAGAGCACCAAATAACCCGCGGCAAAAATCATGGACAACACAAAACCCACAAACCACCAACGGGGTAAGGGGTTGTTGTATTCCACAATGCCGTCGTAGACGTGGCCGGTAGTGTTGTCATCGGCACCATGGCCCTGCATCACGGCGGCCTTGCGGTTGGCTAATAAAACCCAGCCCACCAGTATTAAACAGGCCGAGGTTAAAATAATAATCCAAAGACTCCAAAACGTACTCATAATCCGCCCTATTGCTGGTTATCCACAGAGCGGCTGGGCTCTGGGGCTTGCGGCTCGTCGGCAAAAGGCAGGCGAGCGGCTTCTTCAAATTGTTTACGGTGCTTGGGTGCATAAGCCCACCAACACACACCGGCAAACGCAATCATTACAAATACCGGCGACAGACTGCGCCAAAAGTTTAAATCCACAGGGTTTACCTCTTGTGAGTAAGCAAAATGCCCAGCTGCTGCATGTAGGCCACTAGCGCATCCATTTCGGTTATGCCCTTCACCGCTTTAGCGGCACCGGCGAAGTCTTCTTCGGTATAGGGAACTCCTACTGCTTTTAGCGCACGCATTTTGTCCGCGGTGTGTTTGCCATCCAAGACGTTGTCGTACAACCAAGGATAGGCGGGCATGATGGACTGGGGCACAACATTGCGCGGGTTAAACAAATGGGCTTTGTGCCATTCGTCGCTGTAACGCTTGCCAACGCGGGCCAGGTCCGGCCCAGTACGCTTTGACCCCCACAAAAACGGATGCTCATACACGGACTCACCAGCCACCGAGTAATGGCCATAACGCTCCACCTCGGCACGCAACGGACGCACCATTTGGGTATGGCACACGTGACAACCTTCGCGAATATAGACGTCCCGACCTTCCAATTCTTTGGCTGGCAGGGGTTTCAGGCCCGCAATGGGCTGTGTGGTTTGCGGCAGAAAAAACTGCGGTACTATTTCCACCAAGGCGCCAAAACTGATGGCAACTACCACCAGCACAATCATTACACCAATGTTTTTTTCAACGAAGTCATGGCCTCTCACAACAATCCCCTTATGCCAGTTGTGGCTGTGCGTTTGGTAACGCGGATTTATCTTCGGCTTGTACTGTGCGCCAGGCGTTATAGGCCATGATCAACATGCCAGTCACAAAAAATGCGCCGCCAATAAAACGCACCAAATAGCCCAAATGGCTCGCCTCTACGGAGTCCACAAAACTGTAGGTTAAGGAACCGTCGGCATTGGAGGCGCGCCACATCAAACCCTGAATAAAAATGCCGTTAACCCACATGGCGCAGATGTACAACACGGTACCGATAGTCGCCAGCCAGAAGTGCACGTTGATCAAGGGCACGCTCCACATTTCTTTGCGGCCGGTGAGCACGGGTAACAAGTGGTAAACCGCACCAATGGAAATCATCGCCACCCAGCCCAAGGCGCCGGAATGCACGTGACCAATGGTCCAGTCGGTATTGTGGGAAAGCGCATTCACCGTTTTGATGGCCATCATGGGGCCTTCAAACGTGGACATGCCGTAAAACGAGAGGGACACCACCAAAAAGCGCAGGGTAGGGTCGGTTTTCAATTTATGCCAAGCGCCGGAAAGGGTTAACAAGCCGTTGATCATACCGCCCCAAGAAGGTGCCAATAGAATCAGTGACATCACCATACCCAAACTTTGCGCCCAGTCGGGCAGGGCGGAGTAATGCAAGTGGTGCGAGCCGGCCCATACGTAAATGGAGATCAAGGCCCAGAAATGTACGATAGACAATTGATAAGAATAAACAGGGCGCCCTGCTTGTTTAGGCACAAAGTAGTACATCATGCCCAAGAAGCCTGCCGTGAGGAAAAAACCTACCGCATTGTGGCCGTACCACCACTGCACCATGGCATCCATGGCGCCGGCATAAGCCGAGTACGACTTGAACCAGGTAACGGGAATTGCCGCGCTGTTGACCACATGTAAAGCGGCAACGGTGATAATAAACGCACCAAAAAACCAGTTGGCCACGTAGATATGCGAGGTGGTGCGTTTGACGATAGTGCCGAAAAACACCACGGAATAGGCCACCCAAACTAAGGTGATGGCTATGTCGATGGGCCACTCTAACTCGGCATATTCTTTTGCGGAGGTATAGCCCAGAGGCAGAGTAATGGCGGCGGCGACAATAATGGCTTGCCAACCCCAGAAGGTGAAGGGCACCAGCCAGCCGCCAAACAACGGGGCTTGGCAAGTGCGTTGCACAATAAAATACGAAGAGGCAAACAGCGCACAGCCACCAAAGGCAAAAATTACCGTGTTGGTGTGCAAGGGGCGTAAACGCCCAAAATGGGAATAAGGCTGCAAAATATCGTTCAATCCAGGCCACACAAGTTCTGCGGCAATAAAAACGCCTAGCCCCATCCCCACAATACCCCAGAAGATCGTCGCCAAGGTAAAGGCGCGAACCACGGTGTAGTCATAGGCGGGTTGCGAAGAGGCGTGCGCCAAGTCACTACTCATAATTTTGATCCAAGGGTTAAAAAAATCGTTGCATGAAAGTTGGCAAAAAGTGCCCAGCGCCAAGCCTACTAAGCTTAGGCACAACTCTCAATTCTTGTTAAGGAATTTCAGCCAATTGACCGACGCCCACGGGGCCTTGATTATAACCATCGGCACCGGCAAAGCGTTGATACGGGTCAAACCAGCCGGTGGCGGGACATTGTCAGGCCTCCCATTAAAAGCTAAAACGCGCCCCTAAAGCTACGCCCGAGGTGTCATCGTCGGAAGTGGAAATGTCCAATGACACACCAATGTCATCAAACCAATAAATGCCGCCCACCGACACATAAATTTCATTGATCGGCCCTACGTCAATTAGCCCCAGTGCTACGTGCCCTTCAATGCCTCGGGCCAAGTAAGTACGCAAACCGGCTTCCGCACCCCAACCAATATCAGCGTCACCATTTTTTGGCGAGAATTGCTGACCAGACAAAGCCCCGTAAAAAGTGCCGTCTTCAGCAAAATCACCGAAGATACCGGCCGAACCACGCAACATGCTAGAGCCGCAAGACTCCTTATCTTTTTTGCTGGATTTAACAGAGCTGTAATTTCCCGCTACAAACACGCGATCACTCACTTCAATACTGCCACCAACCTCAAGGCCGTCTTGCACACAGCCGCTGCCCAGTCGATGACGCAAATAACCGGCGTCGAAATGGTTGTAATTTGGTCGCTCGGCAAAAGCCGTCAAGGGATACGCCATCAGTGCCACTACGAGTAACCTAGGTAAAAATTTCATGGTATGTCCTCATCTGGGTAACTATTGCAACAAGCGAGGCCTAGTTGGCCTCAAAACAGCTTGCGGCCCTTTTGTGCAGCTATACGCATACGCAGCGCATTCAGTTTGATAAACCCTTCGGCGTCTTTTTGGTTATAGGCGCCGGCGTCATCTTCGAAGGTGGCAATTTTTTCATCAAACAAACTATTGGCCGAACGGCGCCCCACCACGCTAACACCGCCTTTGTATAGCTTCAGGCGCACATCGCCGTTTACATGTACTTGTGATTCATCAATAGCGCGCTGCAACATCAGGCGCTCTGGGCTCCACCAGTAACCGTTATAAATCATCTCGGCATAGCGCGGAATAAACGAATCTTTGAGGTGCGCCACTTCGCGATCCAACGTAATGGACTCAATACCGCGATGGGCTTTGAGGAGAATGGTGCCGCCGGGGGTTTCGTAACAGCCGCGGGATTTCATTCCCACGTAGCGGTTTTCCACTAAATCTAAGCGGCCTATGCCGTGGGCTCCACCCAAGGTATTCAGGGTTTCCAGCATTTTGGCTGGGGACAAGGCTTCACCGTTCAGCGCCACTGGGTCGCCATTGGCGTAGCTAATTTCAATATATTCCGCTTTGTCTGGTGCAGCTTCCGGCGCTACCGACCAGCGCCACATGTCTTCTTCGGCTTCCTGCCAAGGGTTTTCCAGCTGGCCGCCTTCGTAAGAGATATGCAGCAAGTTGGCGTCCATGGAGTAGGGCGACTTTTTCTTTTTATTGAAATCCACAGGAATATTGTGCTGTTCACAATAGGCCATAAGGGTCTCGCGGGAGGTGAGGTCCCACTCGCGCCAAGGGGCAATCACTTTTATGCCGGGTTTTAAGGCATAGGCGCCCAGCTCAAAACGTACTTGGTCGTTACCCTTGCCAGTGGCGCCGTGGGAGATGGCGTCGGCGCCAGTTTCGTTGGCAATTTCCACCAAACGCTTGGCGATTAAGGGGCGGGCGATGGAGGTGCCCAGCAGGTATTCCCCCTCATAAATGGTGTTAGCGCGGAACATGGGGTACACATAGTCGCGCACAAATTCTTCGCGTAGATCTTCAATGTAGATGTCTTTCACGCCGAGGGCTTCAGCCTTGGCGCGGGCCGGCTCCACTTCCTCGCCTTGGCCAATATCGGCGGTAAACGTGATCACTTCACAACCATAATTTTCTTGGAGCCAGCGCACAATCACCGAGGTATCTAAACCGCCGGAGTAAGCTAAAACCACTTTTTTAATCGTCGACATACAAGGCTCCAATAAACAGCAAAGCGCGGTGGAAGGTAAAATTTAGGGGGCGCATTGTAGCGGCATCACCGCGAAAAAAGTAGGCTCGCCGGCGTTGCCGCGAACCATGGCGGTTTTGGCAGGGTCACTAACGCAGGCCCGTTAGATTTTTACCACAATTGTTCACCGCATCACGCCGCGTGGGGGAGCTTTATAGCGCCACATGGGTCTAGACTGGGCACCCGAGCCGCCCGCTTGGCATTTTTTGGAGCCTCCCCCACAGGTTATGCGCTATCTATTTTTGTTCGCCACAGTCATCTGGGCACTCATCGGCTCCCTTGCCCACGCCGATGGGGAAAGCCTGCGCCCCACTTATGGCGGCTCCATTTACCCTATTTGGTCCGAGCTGTCCTATTTCGAGAACGACACCTTAGCGGCCAAAAGCCGCGCCGAGCAAAACGACCCCAAGGCCCTGCTGGCCTTTTATGTCATGGCGTCAGGGGCGCGCAATCTAACGGATTACGAAAACACACAGCGTCGCGTGAGCGCTTTTGTGGAGGGCGCGCAGCAACAATTTGGAGGTGATCAAGACCCTTGGCGCCGCGCCGACGCTCTGCATCAGGCCATGCACAGCGAATTCTTCGTCAGCCCCGGCGAGCGCCATGGCGGTAATGGCTACGACGCAGACCAATCGCAGCTCACCGGCATCTTTGCCAACGGCCAATTCAACTGCATCAGCGCCAGCCTGCTTTATGTGGTTTTGGCGCGGGAATTTAAATTCGGCGCGCAAGGCGTGTTATTACCCTCCCACGCCTTTGTGGAGCTAGCCTTGCCGGACGGCCGCTCGGCGGAAGTGGAAACCACTAACCCTCAGGGTTTTGGCACTGTCCACAATCAAGCCTTTTATGAAAAAGCCGCGGCATGGTTTAAAGAGCGCGGTTTGCGAGCCTCCACCATTGAGGACTACCGCAACCGGAAAAAAGTTAGCCCCCTCGCGCTTGGCGCCATGAACATGCTTAACCAGCACACACGCAAAGAGCGCATGAGTTTTGCCGATGCCGCGCGGCTTGCCGAAATTAGCGCCTACCTAGACCCCAGCAACGCCCTGGCTCAGGAAAAACGCCTGCATTTTTACCTACAAGAAGTGGACAACCTCAGTCAAGCCAACGCCTGGCCGGACCTACAACGCCTCTACAACACGGTGCTCTTTGATGTGCGCCAAACCAGCGACCAATTCCCCGAGCATCAAGCCATCCAAAATTCCAACGTCTGGCTGCATTTAAGCGCGCTCTACACCTACGGCCACTTGGCCAACAGCACAGGCATGATCAGCCTGATGAAAATCATTAATCGCCTCCCCTTAAATGCCGCCCAGCAACAAAAAGCGCAAGACGCTTTTGCCAGCAGCAGCGCACTGCTGTTACAACAACTGGGCGAAAAACAACAATTTGAAGAAGGCTTGGTGTTTATATCCGAAGCCGAACCCTACTTAACCCAAAATGCCGCCTGGCCTGCCAACGTGACCCTGTTTTACAACCTATGGGCCGGCGCCCGCTGGCAACACCAAGACTGGCCTGGGGTAGTAGACGTGCTAGACGAATATTTTGCCCAACCCTACCAAGAAGCCCGCGACACCACCACACTTAAAAATTTGCGCGGGGCTTACCGCAATTGGGTAGTGAATTATCTGGAATTAAAGGACACCGCTGCCGCCAAAACCGTATTGGAATCTTGTCAGCAAAAATTCCCCGAATTGAAGGCTTGTGAAGGGGCGGCGGATGCGCTGAAGGCTGGCCGCAATTAAAATTCTAAAGCGGCCACTCTGTTGGCAATTTGCCTGCACGTAACACCACCTTCGGACAACCATGAATAACCTTGCCATCCACAGTATTCATCTGCCAACCATTAGCCTAACGCCCAAGCTATCACTAGAGGTGCAGCCCGGCGTTATTCATTTATGCGGCAGCAATGGAAGTGGAAAAACCTCGTATTTAAAAGCCTGTGCCGGTCTACTGCCCTACGACGGTGACTGTGTGATACAAGGCGCCTCGCTAAGAAAAGACCCTGTTGCCTACAAACTGCAGCTGGGCTATTGCCCGGACCAATATGAATTTTTGGAAAATATTACCGCGCAACAATATTTAGAGTTTGTCAGCCACGCCTATGGATTATCAGGTGATGTGTCTCGAGTCGCCGACGACAGTATTGAACTTGGCTTCCAGCCATTTTGGAAAACACGCGTAAGCGCGCTGTCCTATGGCAACCGCAAGAAACTCTTACTGCTGGCCTCGCGGCTGAACAGCCCTTGGTTAGGGCCGTGGAAATAAATAACTATCCCAAATACCTCTGGCTTTGTTCCTGAAAATTTTTTAAAATTGCCACTCCCAACCCATAGAAAAATATCATGTAGAAGATCATATATTATGGAAAAATACAGCTATCAAGCTCAAAGGTTA
>CAMCXE010000080.1 GCA_945882995.1 Thalassocella blandensis
TCGCTTCGCGATTAAAAATTGCTCCGGGCAATTTTTTGGCCACGCAGCAATTTGCCTGGAGCAAATTGCCACAGCGAAGCTGCCCGAAGGGTGAAGGCCAGGACGGCCTTCATGAAAGAAAAAGTTACTCGCCCAGGAGGGCGAAATAAAGGCCAAAAATCACTCAAAAAATCAGCTTTGCGCTTAATTTAATGCTATTGGCGCGGAGTTGGCGGGTACCTTCGCAAAATTGCCGCAGCACGCATTGGTGCCTGCCGCGCAAGTGTGTAGAATCGCGCCTCTTCAAATTCGGGCTGCGCCCATTTTGTGATGGGCGTCCAGTAAGCGGTTTGATGCGCATCACAAACTAGACCTTTTAGTAAGAGCTATTCCATGCGGCTAAAATGCATCAAGCTTGCCGGTTTTAAGTCGTTTGTTGACCCAACCACGGTGACCTTTCCGAGTAATCTCTGCGCGGTTGTGGGGCCGAACGGTTGCGGCAAGTCGAATATCATTGATGCCGTGCGTTGGGTGATGGGGGAGTCGTCCGCCAAAAATCTGCGCGGTGAGTCCATGACCGATGTGATTTTTAATGGCTCCGGCGGCCGCAAGCCAGTGGGTCAAGCCACCATCGAGCTAGTGTTTGATAACAGCGATGGCACCATTCTGGGTGAATACGCCAGTTATGCCGAAATTTCCATCAAACGCAAAGTGACCCGCGACGGGTTAAACCTGTATTACCTCAACGGCAACAAATGCCGCCGCCGCGATATTACCGATATTTTCTTAGGCACGGGTCTGGGTCCGCGGAGTTACGCCATCATTGAGCAGGGCATGATTTCTCGGCTTATTGAAGCGCGGCCAGAAGACTTGCGCATTTATGTTGAGGAGGCCGCCGGCATCTCCAAATATAAAGAGCGACGCCGCGATACCGAAAGCCGCATGCGCCGCACCCAAGAAAACCTCGAACGCCTAAAAGATATCCGCGAGGAATTAGAGCGGCAACTCAGTCGCTTAGAGCGCCAGGCTCAATCCGCCGAAAAATACACCCAACTCAAAAAAGAAGAGCGCCAGCTTAAAGCACAGCTACATGCGCTGAAGGTGCAGCAACTCCAACAACAGCTGGACGGCAAGCAGCAGACTATCTCTCAGTTAGAGCTTCTGGTTGAGGCGGGTGTGACCGAGCAGGTGCATCAAGATTCCGCCATCGAGACCCATCGCGCTCGCTACCTCGAGTTGGGTGACGAATTCAATAAAGTGCAGGGCCGTTTTTATGCCTTGGGCGCCGACATTTCTCGACTCGAGCAAAACATTGCCCACGCCCAAGACCGTGAACGTCAATTGCGCTTGGATCTGGAGCAAACCCAACGCGATTGCCGCGCCGCCCAGGAGCACCTGGATGTCGACCAACACAAGGTGGATGGTTGGCAGGTTGAATTATTGGAAATGGAGCCGGAGCTAGCGCTGTGGCAGGAGCGCGAAGCGACGGCCATCGCCAATTTGGACAGCGTCGAAGATGCCATGCAGCAGTGGCAGCAGGCTTGGGACGCATTCAATTCGAAGGCGGCGGAGGCTCGTCAGCAGGCCGAAGTGCAGCAAGCTCGGCTACAATACCTCGACCAAGTGAAGCAGCGCTTGTTAGAACGCTTACGCAAGCTCAATGATGAACATCGGCAGCATCTGGCCAGTGGTATTGAGGACGACGAGTTTTGCTCCCTTGAAGAGGACCTTGCCACCCTCAGTTTGGAGCAGGAAGATAAAGCGTTGGAGCTCGAAGCCGCCGATGAGCGCATACAGGCATTGCGTGAAGCGGAGGCTCAACAGCAAGGGCAGTTGTCGCAAGGGCGGCAAACACAGCAAATGGATCAAGGGCGGCTAGCGTCTTTGCAGGCATTGCAAGATGCAGCCCTCGGGCAAGCTGATGCCGGTGCTGCCCATTGGCTGGTGGCGCAGGGGTTGGAGCATTTACCGCGCTTGGCGGAACGCATTCAGGTGGCGCCAGGTTGGGATTTGGCATTGGAGTTGGTGCTGGGCAATCATCTACAGGCGCTATGCGTAGCGGGTGAGTTGGCCACCTTTGCGGATGAGAGTGCCAGCTTGAGCAGTGGCGAGGTCATTCTCTTGCAGGAGGCCCCAGCCGCGCCCAGCGCCCTTGCCGCTTCGTCGCGCTGGCCAACACTGGCCAGTCAAGTCACCAGCACCCTAGAGTTGGGCCACTTGTTAAACGGGATTTACATCGCCGCCGATACCAGCGCCGCCCTAGCCATGCTGCCGCATTTGCAGCCTGACGAGTCGGTGATAACGCAGCAGGGGGTTTGGTTTGGCCCCCATTGGCTACGCTTGACTAAAGAATCCGATGCGACGGCGGGGGTGTTGGCGCGCCATCAAGCCCTGTCGGCACTACAGCTGCGCGTGGATGAGCAGCTGGAGGCGCTTGAAGATTTGGAGCACACATTCAGCCAGACCCGTGTTGCGCTGCGCACCACGGAGCTACAGCGTGAAGATATACGCAAACAACAAGAACATTTGGCGCGCAAGCACAACGAATTGCGCAGTCAGCTTTCCGCGCAACAGGTTAAACAGGAGCAGCATCAGGTGCGGCGCACTCGTCTTGCGCAGGAGCAGGACGATATTAACGAGCAGCTGGAGCAGGAGGACGACAATAGCGCCGCTGCCCGTGCTGAACTCGAAATAGCTATAGACGTCATGGCGCAGGACACCTTGGCTCGTGAGGGGCTGCTGGCAACGCGCGACGCGTTAAAAGCGCAGCTTGATCACGCCAAACAGGACGCGCACCGCACGAAAGATGCCAGTCATCAGCTGGCCATGACGGTGCAAAGTGTGAAAACTCAGCTCAGCGCCACCCAGCTCGGCAGCGTGCGCTTACAGGATCAAGTGGCGCGTTTGAGTGAGCGCCGACAGACATTGGAAGCCAGTCTTCTCGATAGCGGTGAGCCCGTCGAGCTGTACCGCGCCGAGTTGGAGGATTTGCTGGAGCAGCGCTTAAGCTCGGAAGAAAATTTAGCCGCCGCGCGCACCGCGCTAGACGCCGTGGAAAGCGCCATGCGCAACGCCGAAAAACAACGCTTACAGGCGGAGCAGGGTATCGCTCAGCTGCGCGGTCAGTTGGAGCGCGAGCGACTAGAGGCGCAAACCCTGAGTGTGCAGGCGGAAGGGCTCAAGCAGCAATTAATCGACGACCAGTTTGATTTATCCACCGTCTTGTCTATCCTTGACGCCGGTTTGCAACAAAAGGATTTAGAGGAGTCTATAGCGGCAATTGCGGGTAAAGTGGCGCGTTTGGGGCCTATCAACCTCGCGGCCATTGAAGAATACCAAACCGAGTCAGAGCGCAAACGGTATTTGGACGAGCAAAATCAGGATCTTCAAGAGGCGCTAGATACCCTAGAAAACGCCATCAGAAAAATTGACCGCGAAACCCGCACACGTTTTAAAGAGACGTTTGACGCAATCAATAGCGGTTTGCAGGAATTGTTCCCCAAAGTGTTCGGCGGCGGGCATGCGTATTTGGAGCTGACCGGCGAAGACATGTTGGACACAGGCATAACTATCATGGCGCGCCCACCGGGTAAGCGTAATAGCACCATACATCTGTTGTCGGGTGGTGAAAAAGCGCTAACGGCCATCGCTTTGGTATTCTCCATTTTCCGCTTAAATCCCGCACCCTTTTGTATGCTGGATGAAGTGGATGCGCCCTTGGATGATGCCAATGTGGGGCGCTATGCACGCATGGTGGAGGAGATGTCTAGCCAGGTGCAGTTTATCTACATTACACATAACAAAATCGCCATGGAGATGGCTCACCAGTTAATGGGTGTTACCATGCACGAGCCTGGCGTGTCGCGCATGGTCACCGTCGATGTTGAAGAAGCGGCACAGCTTGCCGCCAGTTGAGGAAAGAACCCATCATGCGTGAATGGCTAATTGTCATTGTTTTGTTACTTATTGCCGGGATTTTGCTGCACGGCGTGCATCGCGCGCGCTTGCTGCGTGGCCAGCGAATTAAAATGTCGCGCCAACTGGCGGCGCAGGATGAGCTGGCTGGCACCCTAGAACCCGAGGCGCCTTCCAGCAGCGAATTCCCGTCTGGCGGAGCGCGCGTGGCCGCCGTGCGCGACGACAACGATGCCGAAAATTTTGTGAACAATCTGCGCCAAAAGCACCTGCGCTCTAGGCAGACGCGGGGCGTGCGCAACCGCGACGGCGACGCAGACGCCCAAGTGGTGGACGCACTGCCTAACCTAATGAATGCGTTTGCGAAACGCACCCAAGCGCGCCAAGCCGACGCCGAACCTGTGGTGGGGAATCTGGCCAATATCGACCAGTGGCAGGAATTTGAGTCGGCAGCTGACGGCGGTAAAGCGGCAGCACCATCTGCCCGCGTGCCAGCTAAGCCCGCAGCGTCTCAGCCTGCCTCTGGGCCGCAAGAGGTTATCGTGCTGAATTTAATGGCGCCAGCGGGCGAACATTTTTATGGCAATGAATTACTGCAGCTTTTTATGGAGTTGCAGTTGCGCTTTGGTGACATGGATATTTTTCACCGCCACGCTAACGACAACGGCACCGGTGATATTTTATTCAGCCTGGCCAATTTGGTAAAACCTGGGACCTTTCAATTGTCCGGTATGGCGGAATTCGAAACGCCAGGTATAACCCTATTTATGACGTTGCCAGCGGGTGATGACAGCATGCATGCGTTTGCATTGATGGCACAGGCCGCCAAGCGCCTAGCCCAAGAATTAAATGCCGACCTCAAAGACGAAACACGCAGTGCCATGACGCCGCAGACGTTTGAACATTACAAGCAGCGTGTGGTGGAGTTTGAACGCAAGCGCCACTTAGTTAAAACCTAGGTGTTGAGGCTCAATCAGTCACGTTAAAACGCTCTGCCAAAAATCAGGGCGTTTTTTTATATCGGGATAATTGCATTATGTTGGAATTTTCAGAGGCTCAGCAGCGGCATGCCGAGCTTGTTGGCAAAATTAACCACGCCAATTATTGTTATTATGCACTGGATAATCCGCAAATTCCCGATGCAGAATATGACCGTTTATTGCGTGAATTGCAGTCGCTAGAACAAATATTTCCCGACTTGATTTCGCCTGTATCCCCAAGCCAGCGGGTAGGGCATGCCGCTTTAAAAAGTTTTGCACAAGTGCAACATCTAATGCCGATGCTGTCGCTGGATAATGCGTTTAGTGCCGATGACTTGCTCGCCTTCGATAAACGCGTGCGTGATCGCTTAAAAACGGCGGATGACATTCAGTACTGCTGTGAACCTAAATACGACGGTATAGCGGTGAGCCTGCTGTATGAAAACGGCGTGTTAGTGCGCGGCGCCACCCGTGGTGATGGCGCAACGGGTGAAGATATTACCCAAAACGTGCGCACCATTAAATCGATCCCGCTGCAATTAATGGGCGCCGAATTTCCGCAATTATTGGAAGTGCGCGGCGAAATTTATATGTCCAAGCGGGGCTTTGCTGCACTCAATCAGCAGGCTCGCGCAAATAATGAAAAACTTTTTGTTAATCCACGCAATGCGGCTGCTGGTAGTCTGCGCCAGCTGGACAGCAGCTTAACCGCCGCACGCCCATTAAGTATGTGCGCTTATTCAGTGGGCGTGGTGGAGGGAGGCACAATTCCTAGCGAGCATTTCGCCTTGCTCCAACAATTAAAAGCTTGGGGTTTCGCGATAAGCAGCGAGGTGCGCCTTGCTGCCGATGTAGCCGCCTGCATAGCGTATTACGACGCAATGGGGCGAGGGCGCGATAGTTTGCCGTTCGATATCGACGGCATAGTTTTTAAAGTGAATAGCCTTGAGTTACAGGAACAGTTGGGTTTTATCTCCCGTGCGCCGCGCTGGGCCATCGCCTTTAAATTTCCCGCACAGGAAGAAATTACCCGCTTAAATGCTGTGGAATTTCAGGTGGGCCGCACCGGTGCAATAACGCCAGTGGCGCGCTTGGAACCCGTGTTTGTTGGCGGTGTAACCGTATCCAATGCCACCTTGCATAACCGTGATGAAATTGCGCGTTTGGGGGTGGGCATTGGCGATCGCGTTATTGTGCGCCGCGCCGGCGACGTAATTCCGCAAATTGTGGCAGTACTTACAGAAGACCGCCCCACAGATATACAGCCCATTGTATTTCCTACCTGCTGCCCAGTGTGCCAAGCCCCCATCGAAATTGAAGAAGAAGGCAGTGTGGCGCGCTGTACGGGCGGCATTAATTGTGCCGCACAGGTGAAAGAAGCGATTAAACATTTTGCTAGCCGCCAAGCCTTAGACGTGGAAGGTTTGGGTGATAAATTAGTCGAGCAGTTGGTTGACGCTAAATTAATTAATGATGTGGCAGATGTATTCGCATTGCAGTTGCCAGCATTAATTGCTTTAGAGCGCATGGGGCAAAAATCCGCTGAAAATTTATTAGCCGCTATCGAAAAAAGTAAAACCACAACCTTGCCGCGTTTTTTGTTCGCGTTAGGTATTCGAGGCGTGGGGCAGGCCACCGCTAATTCCTTAGCGCAGCATTTTGGCAATTTAGATGCACTGGGTATGGCCAGCAGTGAAGAGCTGCAAGCCATACCGGATGTTGGCCCCGTGGTAGCAACATTTATTGTGGAATTTTTTGCACGGGACGCCACCGCTGAGTTGTTGCGGCGACTTGACGAAGTGGGGGTGCAGTGGCCGAACATAACGCCAAAACCACTAGACCAGCTGCCACTGGCTGGCCAGACTTGGGTGCTTACCGGTACCCTGTCACTGTTAACCCGTGAAGCAGCGAAGGCGCGTTTACAGCAGTTGGGGGCTAAGGTGGCTGGCAGTGTTTCGGCGAAAACCCATTGGGTAGTGGCCGGTGAAAGTGCGGGTTCCAAATTGGCTAAAGCCGTGGAGTTAAATATCCCGGTGTTGGATGAACAGGGTTTGCTTAACGAGTTGGAAAAATATGCGTAATAGTTGGCTGCAGCGCATGGGCGTGATGGGTATTGTGCTGGTATTGACTGGCTGCGCTACCTCGACACCGCACAATCGCCAAGATATTTGCGCACTGTTCGAGGAAAAATCCAGCTGGTACGGTGATGCTAAAGCGGCCGCCAAAAAATGGGATTCCACTGTGCCCATTATTATGTCGATCATGTACCAAGAGTCCGGTTTTGTGGCGCGGGCCAAACCGGCACGCACGCGGATTTTGTGGATTTTCCCCGGCCCTAGGCCCAGCGACGCCTATGGGTACGCGCAGGCCAGAGACAACACCTGGGACTGGTACCAAGAAAAAACCGGCAACTACACCGCCCGCCGCCACGATTTTGCCGACGCCGCCGATTTTGTGGCTTGGTACAACGCGCAAAGTACACAAATGGTGCGCATAAAAAATACGGATGTGTACAACCTGTATTTGGCCTATCACGAGGGGCAGGGCGGCTACAAGCGTGCCACTTACAAGGGTAAGGGCTGGCTGCTGAATACGGCCAAGAAAGTGGCCACGCGCGCCACTACCTACACAACACGGCTTAAAGATTGCGAATCGAATTTGAAAACCGGTTGGTTTTTTTAGAATGAAACATAAGGGAATTTATGGCTATTGATCTCACCCAGTTGGCGCCTGAGCAGCTGGAAAAACCCCCTATAAAATTGGTGTATTTCGATATTGATGGCACCTTGTTGAATACCGACGGGCGCTATTCACAAACGGTAAAATCAGCGATGCTGCGCCTGCAGGAGCGGGGAATTCTCACCGCTATCGCCTCTGGGCGCCCCAGTTTTGCGGCGCAGTTTTTAATTGATGATTTAAAGTTAAATGCCCCAGGTGTGTTTTGCACCGGCGCACAGATTTATTACCCACTCACCGGTGAGACGCTGGTGGCCAACAGTTTGGCTCCAGACCTTGCCGCGCGATTGATTGCCGCGATTCGCCCCTTGGAACTGTATTACGAGCTTTACACTGGAGAAGGTTTTTATATTGAGGTGGATAGGTCCAGTGCCATTTGCCAGATTCACGCCCAGGCATTGCGCTGCGAGCCCCTAGTGGCCAATTTCGATAGCCTTGTACCTACTCAGCCCATTTATAAAATTTTAATTGGCGCCAACCAAACGCGCGATGCCGAGAAATTACAGTGGCTGGAGGCGCAATTCCCTGAGTGTATTTTTGCCTACGCCGGTTTGCCCGCGCACCCCGAGTGGTTGTTTGCCAGCATTATTGATCGACGCGCGGATAAATTAGCCGCGTTTAACTGGCTGCTAAATTTTCACAATCTAAGGGCTGAAAACGTCATGAGTTTTGGTGACGCTCAGTCCGATAGGGTTTTTTTGCAGGCCGCGGGCACGGGTATCGCCATGGGCAACGCCAGCGCGGCCGTTAAGGCGGTGGCGAACTACGTAACCAAACCCGTGTGGGAGGACGGCATAGCCTACGCTTTGCAGTGTCTAATTCCCTAAGCGGAAAGTGCCCCTGGGCGAGAAATCGCCCGACGCATGCCGCTAAGCGCGCTGCACTAGCCGCGAGCACCAGCGGAAAATCCAGCCGTTGCCAAGGCAAGGAATAACCGCCGTTTTGGCCCTATACTTTCATTAATCCAAACATCCACGCCCTGCATTTTTTTGCGGTGCGGCATTCGTATCATCCATTTTGAGGTGGCTTCATGAGCAGTTATCGAGTACCCAAGCGCGACATGCAATTTGTCCTGTTCGATCTATTGAATTACGAAGCGCACACGCAACAATTGCCGGGCTGCGAAGACACCACCCGCGATATCGTCGAAGCGATTATGGACGAAGGCGGTAAGTTCGCCGAAAACATAGTGGCGCCCCTCAATGCCGTGGGCGATAAACACGGCTGCACTTGGCACAACGGCGAGGTGACCACACCGCCGGGTTTTAAAGCCGCTTACACCGAATTTGTAGACGCTGGCTGGCCGTCTATGGTCCATCCAGTGGCTTATGGCGGGCAGGGTTTACCCGCTTCCATGGAAACCATGATGAGCGACATGATGGGGGCCGCAAACTGGGCTTGGGCCATGTACCCCGGGTTGTCCCATGGCGCTATGAAAACCCTCTTAGAACACGGTTCAGAGGCGCAAAGACAAACCTATCTAACCAAGTTAATTTCCGGCCATTGGACCGGCACCATGTGTTTAACCGAAGCGCATTGCGGCACGGATTTAGGCTTGCTGCGCACCAAGGCCGAACCGCAGGCCGATGGCAGCTACACCATCAGCGGCACTAAAATATTCATCTCCGCGGGTGAACACGATATGGCCGAGAATATTGTACATATTGTATTGGCACGCTTGCCCAATGCGCCGGAAGGCACCAAGGGTATCTCGTTATTTATTGTGCCTAAATTTTTGCCCGACGCCGCGGGTGAAATAGGCGCGCGCAACGCCGTTAACTGTGGCTCCATCGAACACAAAATGGGTATTCACGGCAACGCCACCTGTCTATTAAATTTCGATGGCGCGCAAGGGTTTTTAATTGGCCAGCCAAATCGCGGCTTAAATTGCATGTTTACGTTTATGAATAATGCGCGTTTGGCTACCGCCGTACAGGGTTTAATCCATGCGGAAGTTGCATTTCAAAAATCCCTAAGCTACACCAAAGATCGTTTGCAAATGCGCGCACTCTCCGGCGTAAAAAATCCAAACGGCCCAGCCGACCCTATTATTGTGCACCCCGACGTGCGCCGCATGTTGCTCACCCAAAAAGCCTTTGCTGAAGGTGGCCGTATGTTGGCCTATTCATTAGCCCAATTAGTGGATATTGAAGACCACAGCCAAGATGCGGCAGCAAAACAAGAAGCCAGCGAATTATTAGCATTGCTGACCCCAATTGCTAAAGCCTTTATGACCGAAACGGGTTTTGAAGCCGCGAGTTTGGGTATGCAGTGTTTTGGTGGTCATGGCTATATTCAAGAGTGGGGCGCCGAGCAAAACCTGCGCGACAGCCGTATTTCCATGTTGTATGAAGGCACCACGGGTATACAGGCGTTGGATTTATTGGGCCGTAAAGTGCTAGCGAATCAGGGCGCTACTTTGCGCCGTTTTACCAAAATAATTCACACCTTTTGTAAATCGCAGGAAAATAATGCGGAATTAAAAGAATTTATTGGGCCATTGGCGGCAGTTAATAAACAATGGGGCGACTTAGCTATTCAGGTAGGCATGGCAGCCATGAGTAACCCAGAAGAAGTGGGCGCCGCCTCGGTGGATTTTCTATTTTTTTCCGGTTATGTCACCCAAGCCTATTGGTGGGCGCGGGCCGTAGAGGTAAGCCTGCCCAAAGCGCAGGACCCGTTTTATGCCGCTAAAATAAAAACCGCACGGTTTTATTATCAGCGCCTACTGCCTCGCACGGCCAGTCTAGCCCTCACCATGCGTGCAGGTGCTCTAGGGTTGCTGGATTTGGATGCGGAGCATTTTGTGTTTTAGCCTGAGGGGCGGCGCCTAGTGAAGTAATGCCGCTATGAAGCACAATTAATTTCGAGCCCCCAAAAAGGAGCGTAAATAATTCATGAAAAACTGATGGGGTTTTCTGCCACCCCATGTTCTAGTTGGCCAGCTGAGTCAGCGTGTTGGATAAATTAGCCAGCATGCCATCCAATTCTTCGCCAATATCCAGTGTCTGATCGAGTTTGTTTTGCGCCGACGCGACCAAGCGCTGTAGGCGGTTTTCAACTTCTTCGGACAACATCAGGCTAATTAATTCGTTGTCAATTTGCAGCGACATCTGCGAGACAATGTTTTTAGTAGCGTCTTGATATTGTTTAATTTTGGTGAGCACGAGATTGACGGTAGCATTGGCATCCACCAACAGTTGGTTGGCGGTAGTCGAGCGGAACCGCCGGGTGTCTTCATCGTTGAGCAGGGTGGTGATGCAGGCTTCGGCGCAGGACAACACAATCGATAAGCGGTCTTTAAGTCGGCCGCAACGATCTTCATCGTCTGGCATGTCCTTCACTAGCAATGAAACCAACTGGGAATTAAATAAGGCCCGTTTGCCAAGGCACGCAATACGTGCACCATATTTGGCCATGTCCAGCAGTTGGGTTTCGAGGGGCGACAGAAGTGTGTTGGAATAATAGCGATTGCTGGTGTCGTAATCGCGAATCGACATGCTGCCATGGATGCCATAGGCATCAAAGACTTCAAAAACATGTTGCGATAAGGCGTCAAAACTTTTACAGCTGATGCTTTTGGCTACATAGTCAATGATCACACCCATTTCACTGCTGTGGGTCATGGCGGTCATGGCCACGGTGCTTGCCGACGAGAGTCTCGAACTGAGCTCGGTAAAATGTTTTTGATAGGCTAAGAGTACGTCCAGCTTGTGTTTTAACTCGGCGATATTCACGGGCTTGGCAATAAAATCTTCCCCGCCTGCGTTATAGCTTTTTATCTTGTCTTCATGGGTGTTCAGGGCGGAAATAAAAACAATCGGAATATCGCTTGTGGTTTTGTCAGCTTTTAATGCCGTACAGACTTCAAAACCGTTCATGCCTGGCATGGATATGTCCAGCAATATGACGGCGGGCTTCAGCGCCCGCGCTTTTTCGATGCCTTCCCAGCCATTAAACGCCAGATGCATATCGAATGATGTCAGTGAGAGTTTGAGTAGATCCTGATTCATCTCGTTGTCGTCAATAGACAAAATTACGTGTTTCCCAGACATAATACCCAAACCCTAAAAATTTTTAAGCTTGTTCCAGTGTAGCCTTGCAGGCTAATCTTGCCAGTGATTGTTGGCTCTAAGTTGAGCGTGTAGTGGGCGCCAAACTGGGCCGCAAATTGGTAGTGTGCTTGGGTGTGTGCAGTGTTTTGGTGCCCTATTAAGGCGTGCAAGAAATAATGGCGCGAACAGCAAAAAAATTTGAAGAGTTCACCGACGGAGCTGTGATGTTCGCCCTAGGCTTTTGCCTGTTCACCGCACTTTTGTGAATTGTAGTGGTAGTGGGGGGGAACAAGGGTTTGAGCGTCGAGCAATGGCACCACAAATTGCATGGACTAGACTCTTGTGCTCACGCGGGAAATTAGTGATGTCAATCCCAAGGACACCATGAGCAGCTTGTAAAGTTAATGCATTCAATAACGCCCCGGACGCAGGTGGAAGTGATAATGGAAGAAAACACGTTTGATGTGGCGTTGCAGTCGTTGCTTGAGGTCATTAGCGACGGCGTTATTTTAATGTCCCGCGACGGTTTAATTGTTAGAAAAGGCTACCGCCTAATACCCTTGTCAACACGCCCATAATAAAAAACCCGCGAAAGCGGGTTTTTTATTGGGAGTACATGAATTACTTTTGAATCACCAATTGCGTTGGCATTGGCGCTGGGAATGCCGCCAAAGTGTCCATAATCACTTTATTGGTGTCGAAATACACTTGCCAATAATTGTCATTGTGGCAAAACGGACGAACTGCCAACACTGGACCCACCGCTTGAAACTCAAGAATCTCTACCATCACCGCAGGCTCAACTTTCACATTTGGAATCTTGGCGATATTCTCTTTTAACAAGGCAATTGCGCTTGGGATATCCGCTGCACTTGACAGCTGAGCTTTTAAGTCAACACGGCGAAATTCAGTCGCAGTATAGTTTTGAATATTGTCGCTAAAGATTTTATTATTACCCACATGCGTAATAATGTTATCCGACGTCATAATAACTGACGAGAACAAGCCCAACTCATGTACCGTACCGGTAACACCACCGGCCGTGATCATATCGCCAACTTTGAATGGGCGTAACACCACTAAAAATACGCCGCCCGCAAAATTAGCCAACAGACCTGACCACGCCATACCCACCGCTAAACCAATTGCCGCTAGCAAGGCTGCAAAGGTGGTGGTTTGAATGCCGAAGTAACCCAAAATACCAATCACCAATAGCACATTGAGCAGCACTGAAATCGCTGAACCCACATAGCGTAGCACTGTTGGATCGACTTTTTGTCGCGACAACCCTGCCTGCACAAAGCGAGCAACCACGCCAATCAGCCAACGACCAATCACCCAAAATGCAATACCTGCCAAAATTTTCACACCAAACTCAGCCACATAACTCATGGCTAAATCTTGGTACTTCGCAATTACTGTTGCATCTATCATATAGACCTCAAAAATTAAACGCCATTGATTTGACGGCAAGCGAAGCTTACCCGATTAATGTATAAAACTGAACCCGCAGCCTTGTCCAATATGACATGAGCCTGAAGCTATAGGCTGTTTCCAGCATGAAACGAGCCCAGAAAGACGTCAAAGGTCGTTAAAATGGCAGGATGAAAGCCATAATGACCCTCAAAGAACTAATAACTATTGATCAACTGGAGCAGTTTTTAGCCGGATTACAGATCTGTGTCTACGAGGTGCATAGCGGCGCGGACCAAACAAAGAGGACATCCATAGAGCAAGCAAAGAGGACATCCATAAACTTGATGTGCAAACCGGCACTTACGTTGGCACCACGGCACCGGGTTATATGCCCGGTAAATCCGCTATGGCTTACGACATGTTTGGCGATCTCTCCCGTAAAATCATCAGCGAAAACAGTACCCCTGGCAGTGCCTACACGCTGGAAACCTACACCTATAACTTATCTGGGCAAATTCTCACCAGCGGCAAGGGCGCTACCCACTGGTATTCACCTTACGATGGGTCAAACTTCGCCACTGGGGGGCAAACCCGCATCTACCAAAACGGTGCGCAGCTGGCAGCATTCAAAACGGGGGCATCGTCCAACCAAGGCCCAGACATTTTTGACTTCAATGCGCCAACAACCGCCACTAGCGTTAGCGCAACCCCGGGAAGTTATGTCGTTACCCCTGGCTCCACCTTGGGTTCTATCGCCAATGCGGTGTATGGCGATGCCAGCTTCTGGTATTTAATTGCGGACGCCAACGGCATACAGTTAGGGCGGGACTCGGACCTGTCGGCTACCTACACCGGCCGCAGCCTGACTATACCCAGCGTTAACACCAACATTCGCAACAATGCCACCAGCTTCAAACCCTTTAACCCTAGTGACGTTATCGGCAATACCACCCCGTCGGTGGTGGGTATTCAGTACCCGCCGCCAACCAATAAAAGCTGTGATGCCATCGCCATCATTTTGGTGGTGGTCATCACCGTTATCGCCACCATCGTAACGGCCGGCGCGGCGGCCATGGCCATGGGGGCGGCGGGGGCGGGCATCGGCACCGGCGTGGGTGCCGCGTTCACTGCGGGCACAGCCGCGCTGAGTGGCACCGTGGCAGCCGGCGCCTCAACTCTCGCCACAATGGCTGCCGCAGCCATCGGTGGGTTTGTTGGCAGCGTGGCGGGTCAATTGGCGGGCAGGGGCCTAGGTACCACCGACACCTTTTCCCTGAAGCAAGCGGTATTTTCTGGGCTAACGGCGGGCTTTGGTTCTGGCGCGGGGGCGCTGCTGCAGGGCGCAGGGGAGGGCTGGGCGGTTAAAAACGCGGCGGTGTATGGCCAGAGCGCGGTGAAATACTCCAAGGCCGGCTACGCCGCTCTGGGCGCTATGAATTACGCTGGGGTCTATGTTAGCAACGTCGCCATCGACAAACCGGATACCAACTTTAACTGGACGGACTTGGCCATCGCGTCGACCTCTTCCAGCTTGAGTGGTGTGGCGGGTGAGCGTATTGGTACGGCGGTGGCTGGCATAGGCAAGCCGTTCATGGGGAATGTGGTCAGCAATTATTTCGGCTCTGCGGCCAGTGCTTCCCTTAGCCACATGTTGGGGCGGGGCGACCGGCCAGACTGGACGATGATGGCGGTGGATGCGTTTGGGAATGCGTCGGCGAGTGCTGTGGCGCAAATCCTCACGCCTACGCCGACGCAGCAAGAGGCGCAGCCGGCGGCGAAGGATGGGGTAGGGCAGGCGCAGAAGACGCTAATTTGTGACAACTTGGTGGAAACACCTGCGGAGAATATGCCAGCCGGGCAGAGTAAAAAAGATCCGGTGGCGAAGTTGACTGGGCGGGCGGCGCAGTCGTCGGCTCGGGCGATTACTAGTAGTGATGTGGGGGAGTGTGTGGCCTCCACAACGGGTGGATTGGTGGTGGAAAACCTTGGTTTTGCTCAGTTGATGAATCCGAATTATAAGCTAGAGATTAGAGCGTCACCCCACCTGCCAAATATCTAAATTAGCATGAAACTGCTTTCCGCATCACGGCGAACCCCTAATTTTTCCGCAAAAATCAAGGTTCGCGGTCAAATTGACTAAAATCGCTAATTTGGTGGCGCGAATTTT
>CAMCXE010000081.1 GCA_945882995.1 Thalassocella blandensis
CCAAACAGCGAAAATCAGCCGGCAGCTAATTCGGTTCCTAAAGGAGTGTTATATGAAAAATGCCTCACAGAGGCTTTACGAGCGCGAGCTGAGGCCATTGTTTGCGAAATGGTTGTGATTTGGCCGGACACCGTTGCTTTCACTAATCACACCAATGGATTACACAGCTTTTTGGCGCTCAAATGAGGTTTCTAGGTTAAACCGACCGCCTGATTTTATAAATTGGATGAAAAATGGCAACTGCCCCAGCGGCGTGACAGGCGCGTCGGGCGCCCATTCGATGTGCAGCTTGCCATCGTAGGTGTCGAGGCTGACGGGGCCGGTGTAGCCGCTGGGTCCTAGGATCGAAAATTCACCCATTGGGTTAGTCGTTGGAGAGGGGAAATTCACTTCAGCGGACTGTTTTATAAAGGTTTTTTATACTTTCTCGGGTTTTAACTGAGGTTTCTAGGGTTATGTTTAATTGCTTACAGCACCTTCCCTCAGTGAGGGTCTCGATTGTCGAATAAGGCTGAGCGTTCATCTTCGCCCACTTGTGCTTTTGGCCCTTGAATTACTGCGCTGCGCACGCAGTTGCGGCCGGCGTGTTTGGCGGCATAGAGATGTTGGTCGGTGCGTTCGATAAAACTAGTGGGCGTGTCTTTGTGGCGGATAAACAGTGTGTCTACGCCTAGGCTTGCGGTGATGCTTAGGGTGGAGTCTTGCAACTGAACGGGGGTATCCGCGATGGTGCGGCGGATGCGTTCGGCGATTTGCTTGGCAATTAACAAGGGTGTGGAGGGGAGGACCACGGCAAATTCTTCGCCGCCGTAGCGGCAGGGAATGTCGAGTTTACGCACGGTTTTGCCGAGGATCTTGGCGATGTGCACTATGGCTTGGTCACCGACGACATGGCCGTAGGTGTCGTTTACCTTTTTAAAGTGGTCGATGTCCAGCAGTATTAAGCTGGTGGGCATCTCGCTGCGTTCGGTGCGTTCTATCTCATGTTCCAGGGTGGTAATTAAATGGCGCTGGTTGAATAGGCCGGTAAGATTATCGGTACGGGTTTGTTTGGTAAGCTCGGTGACTTGCGCCTGCAGCTTGTTGACCTCGTCAAAAATGGAGCAATGAGTTTCTCCAAGGGGGCAGGTGAGCATGTGCGGGAATCTCCAGAAGCAAACTAATAGCGTATGTAAAACGTGGCATTGAACTGAGCAACTTCGGACAAACCCAATGGCGGCCTCAGTGGACAGGCTTCGTAGCATCCATCTTCGAAATTCGGCACACATCACTGCTGAAGCTTATGAAAATTGATAGCTGTGCAAAGCCTCGGGAGCCTAGTGGCGGGGCAGTTGTGGGTGCTAAATGTAAAAACGGCGCCTGTTGGCGCCGTTTAGAAAGCCTTGGGCTGCTTTTTAAGATAGACGATTTTTAAAGTCCTGATAATCAAAAGTTTTGACTATCTGCACAGCGTCGGTTTGCGGGTGGTAAAGCGCTATGGTGGGCAGCGGGATTCCGTTAAACGTCGAGTTCTTCACCATGGTGTAAATGGCCATATCTTCGAACATGAGGCGGTGGCCCACTTTGAGCGGCTGGGCAAAACTGTAGTCGCCTATCACGTCGCCGGATAAACAACTTGGGCCGCCGAGGCGATAGGTGTGCGCCAGCTCGCCGGCCTCGCCCGAACCCGGTATGCGCGGGCGGTAGGGCATTTCCAGCACATCGGGCATGTGGCAGGTGGCGGATGCATCCAAAATGGCGAGGTTTATGCCATTGCTGGGCGTGTCTAGCACTTCAGCAACCAATACGCCGCCATTAAGGGCAATGGCTTCACCTGGCTCTAGGTACACTTGCAGGTCGTATTTTTGCTGAAAATGTTTCACTCGCTCGATGAGTGCTTCCAGTTGATAATCCGCGCGGGTGATGTGGTGCCCACCACCAAAATTCACCCACTTTAAGCTTGGCAAAATGTGAGCGAAATTGGTTTCTATCACGTCCAAGGTGCGGCGCAGCGGTTCAAAATCCTGTTCGCACAGGGTGTGAAAATGCAGGCCAGACAAGCCACTTAAATCCTGCCCTTCAAACTGCGCCACCGGGATGCCCATACGCGAGCAAGGCGCGCAGGGGTCATACATGGGGGTGGTGCCTTCGGAGTGTTCGGGGTTGATGCGCAGCCCAAATGACAATTGCGGGCGCTGTTCTTGCGCGGCCAAGGCCTGAGTTTTAAAACGCTGCCACTGACCGAAGGAGTTAAACACCACATGGTCGGAGATGGCCAAAATTTGCGCCATATCTTCTGGGCGATAGGCGGCTGCGTATGTGTGCACTTCGCCGCCAAATTCCTCCCGCCCTAGGCGCGCCTCATAAAGGCCGCTGGCGCAGGTGCCGCTTAAGTAACGTTTAACCAAAGGCGCTAGTGCGAACATTGAAAACGCTTTAAGTGCCAGCAACACCTTGGCGCCACTTTCGCGCTGCACACGGTTAAGAATTTGCAGATTGTGCTCAATGGCGTCTGCGTCTACTAAATAACATGGGCTAGGCACGCGGGAGAGGTCAAACTCCCGCAGGCTGTTCGGTGGATTGGCCATTTAGCTGGCAAGCCCTGTGTTGTTCAGCTCAACCACTTCCCAAGGCAGGCCGTAGCGGTTTAAGTCGGCCATGAATGGGTCTGGGTCGAATTGTTCCATGTTCCACACGCCGGGTTTTTTCCAGTGCCCCTCTAACATCATTTTCGCGCCGATCATGGCTGGCACGCCGGTGGTGTAAGAAATGGCCTGCGACTGCACTTCGGCGTAACACTCTTGGTGGTCGCAAATGTTGTAGATGTAGATAATTTTTTCTACGCCGTCTTTTAAACCCTTGGCCACACAGCCGATACAGGTTTTGCCTTTGGTTAAGGGGCCAAGGCTGGAAGGGTCTGGCAGTACCGCTTTTAAAAACTGCAGCGGAATCACTTCTACACCGTTGTACATCACCGGCTCAATACTGGTCATGCCAATGTTTTGCAGCACCTCTAAATGTTTGAGGTAGCTTTGGCCAAAGGTCATCCAGAAACGAGCGCGCTTGATTTCCGGGTAGTGTTTAACAATGGATTCCAACTCTTCGTGATACAACAAATAGATGTCTTTAGGGCCAATGCCAGCGGGAAAGTCGTAGCTGTCTTTGATGGACATAGCATCCACTTCTACCCACTGGCCGTTTTGCCAGTAGCGGCCTTTGGCGGTAATTTCGCGGATGTTAATTTCTGGATTGAAGTTGGTGGCAAAGGGTTTGCCGTGGTCGCCGGCGTTGCAGTCGATAATGTCCAGCTCGTGGATTTCGTCTAAATAGTGTTTTTTGATGTAAGCCGTATAGACGTTGGTTACACCCGGATCAAAACCACTGCCTAAAAGCGCCATTAAGCCTGCTTTTTGGAATTTTTCTTGGTAGGCCCACTGCCAGCTGTATTCAAACTTGGCGATTTCCGGTGGTTCGTAGTTCGCAGTGTCTAGGTAGTCCACACCGGCGTTTAGGCAGGCGTCCATGATGTGTAAGTCTTGGTAGGGCAAGGCAACATTGATTACCAAGTCGGGTTTTTCGGCTTGGAGCAGGGCGGTAAGCTCCGGCACATTGTCCGCGTCCACTTGTGCAGTGCGGATAGGGCGCTTAAGTTGTGCGGCAATGGCTTGGCATTTGGATTCAGTGCGGCTGGCCAGAATTATCTCGTCAAACACGTCCACCAATTGAGCGCATTTGTGGGTGACCACACCACCTACGCCACCAGCGCCAATAATGATTACTTTACTCATATCGGATTCCTCAAAAATCTAGAATTATTTTTCGTAGTAGGTGTAACCGCGCATGCTGGCGGAAAAGGCATTCATCACTTTTAGGCGTTCGTTGGCGGTAATGCGACCTTCGCGTACCGCTAACTCCGCCACGCGACGGAAACGATCCTGCATTTCTTTCGGATGGTATTCCACGTAACTCAATACGTCGGCGATGCTGTCGCCTTGAATTTCATGGACAAATTCGTAACCACCTTCTTCGCTCAGGCGCACGCTCACCACATTGGTGTCGCCAAATAAATTGTGCAAGTCGCCTAGGGTTTCTTGATAGGCACCCACTAAAAATGCGCCTATGTAGTACTCCTCGCCTTCTTTAAGCGGGTGCAAGGGCAGGGTGCGGCGTGTGGAATGCATGTCCACAAACTTGTCAATTTTGCCATCGCAATCGCAAGTGATGTCGGCAATGATGGCTTGGCGAGTGGGGTTCTCGTCGAGTCGATGAATGGGTATAACCGGGAAAATCTGATCGATGGCCCATACGTCTGGCAAGGACTGAAACAGGCTGAAGTTGCAGTAATAGATATCAGACAACTGCTCTTTAAGCTTGTGAATCTCTTTGAAGCCTTTGGGTGCATCTTCCGCTAGGGACAATAACCGATGCATAACCTTGAGGAACAGATTCTCCGCCAGTGAGCGCGAACGCAAATTCACTTGGCCGCGCTTAAACAACTCACGCAATTCGTCGCGGTAGAAGAGGGCGTCGTTGTAGCACTCCTGCAGATTGCGCATATTGGCAATACCGAACAGGTCGCCAAGGTTGTGAATCATCTGGTTTTCGTCGGCGTCGAGGACTTCAGGCAATGGGCCAGGCTCAAAGGTGGCGACATCCAGCACGTTGAACACCAGTACCGACGAGTAGGCCACGGTGGCGCGGCCCGACTCGGTGATAATGGTGGGGTGGGGGATGGTGTGAGGGTCTAGCGTGGTCATTACCACATCCACAATATCCGCACAGTATTCGTCCAGTGTGTAATTGCGCGAATGCATGTAGTTGGTTTTAGAGCCGTCGTAGTCCACCGCAAGGCCGCCGCCTAAATCGAGGTACCCCATAGCCGCGCCTTCACGCACTAGGTCCACATAAACCTGACAGGCTTCAATGACGCCGGTGCGGATATCGCGGATATTGGGGATTTGTGAACCCAAGTGATAATGCAGGAGCTGCAAGCAGTGGAGCATGCCTTCCCGCTTTAAGTCGTCCACCAAGGTAATAAGCTGGGCAATGGACAGACCAAAAATACTGCGGTCGCCGCTGGAGGCATTCCAGTGGCCGCCCACCATGGACGACAGTTTTACTCGCGCGCCAATCAGCGGGGAAATGCCCAGTGCGCGGCTGCGCTCCAAGATGATTGGCAGTTCGCTAGGGGTTTCGATAACGAAAAACACGCGATAGCCCATCTTTAACGCTTGCAGACCTAAGTCGATAAACTCTTCGTCTTTATAGCCATTGCAGACGATGCAGGCGTCGCGGGATTCAAGATTGGCCAAGGCAATAATCAGCTCTGGTTTAGAGCCGCATTCCAAGCCGTGCCCGTATTTGGCGCCAACCTGAGCGATCTCTTCGATGACATGGCTCTGCTGGTTTACCTTGATGGGGAATACACCGCGGTATTCACCTTGGTAACCGCAGTGCTTCATAGCACCGCGAAACGCTTCATTCAGACGGGCTATTTGTTGGGCGAGCAAATTTTCGAAGCGTACCAGTACCGGAGTGTCCATGCCGCGCTCTCGTGCTTCTTGCACGATATCCAGCAGCGAAACACTCAGCGGGCCTTTTAGGCCATCGGCAGTTACGGTGACGTCGCCTTCAGGGGATACCCCAAAATAGCCCGCGCCCCAATCGTTTACGCCATACAGTTCGGCGGAATGCGAGGCGGCCCACGCATGATGAACAATTTTATTCAATGTCTGCAATCTCAATAGAAAATATAGGGAAAAACCAAGGGCAGTATTTTGGCACCCAGCAGCGGTTTTTAGGATGATAAGTGTCATTTATGACAGCAAAACACCGGCCGTAACCGCCTGCCCGCGAAAGGGGTCGAACTATCGCAGATTTGGGGGGGTTAATCCAGACTCGGAAGGGGAGGAATTGATAAAGGCGAAGGGGGAACAATGCACTCGTCAAAAACACGAAGCCCGCCGAGAGGCGGGCTATTTCATCTGCTAGGCAGTTTGGGCTTGGGTCTTGCTGAAAATGGACTCCAATAACAGTTAATGGTGAGGGTCGCGGCGTTTACTGGCTACTTCTTTCAATTTTCGTTCGGCAGCGTGAAATGCGTCACGCACCGCAACATGCACAGAGGCATCGTCATGGGTCACCGTCACTGGCGCACCCTTTACGCCTAGCTCAATCGAGGCGCGAAATAATTTACCTTTGTGTTTGTGATTATGGGGGATGTCGACAACGACGCGGGTACTTAGAAGCGAGTCCGAAAAGCGGCTAAGTTTTTCTAGCCTTTTGTGGATCGAATCGGTTAGAGCAGGAGATGACTCAAAATCTCGGTAAACAACATCTGCATTTGACTTCATATGTAAAACCCCCATTAAAAATGGATTGGAATGGAAGAAATTTTCTTTGGCCTGCATCTTCATCATGGACTTTTGATTCGAAAATTCAACTTTTTTTTAATATTTTTATAGGTCGGACTTGGGCTTCATTATGCCATTTGAGTATGAGGTGAAAAATTGTGAGTATTACTTGGCATTTTGGTTTTATTGAAGTGGTGCTATTTCACATTTTGGCTAGAAGCTACGCGGCGATTTTTCTTTGTAAGATCTTTGGCCTGCAAATTGCTGATCTCGCTTGGAGTGGATCGGCCAAGGCTGTAAAAGTTGCTTATGCAGTTGTTAAGGAGCTTGTGATTCGTAGGCGGGGTGGTGCTTTTTGTAGGAGCGGGTTCCTGGGTGTGATAGCCGCAAAAGCCCTAAAAAATGCGTTTATTTTTTGTTTGCCGTTACGGCGAGCCGGGTATTTATGCAGTTTGTCCAGGTTTTGCCTGGACTGGCCTAGCCTGGATTTTGGTGGTGCAGGTTTGCGTGGTCAGGCCCCGATATGGGGCTCTTTTAAGTGATTGGCCGAGCAGGGGTATAGCGTAATGACGCGAAATTAATTATTGCGTAGGCTCAGCTTTCGCATGGCCGTGAAAGCGCACGTTAAAATTCCTGGCATCACGAATTTCTCCGATACGGTTTGACCTCGCTTGGTGAATGGTATGGATTAAATCCGGGCCACCTCTTGATGTGGATGTGGATATTTATGTTGATGTTAACGACGTTCCGTGAAGCAGCTTGGGATTTTTTCAGTATTTTTATTACGGGCATACTGGGAAATATAGGATGTCGCTCTGTCGGATGAATATAAATTAATGCTGAGCATTCAGTGGGGGTGAATGGGGTGTAAATTTTTGTTTTCCTGACGTAAGCCCCAAATGGTTGATGCGTTCTTAATTTTTGCGTTGTAGGGTGTGGTAGAGGTGTCAGAACAGCAGTGGCCGAAGTGTGGCACGTTTGTTTTTTTTCGGTTTTCGTGTGGCTCGTAAACAGTACCCCGCGCAATTAAAATTGGAGTTGGCACCGTATCTCGGTGATTTAGCATGCATTATCCTAGAAGGCTCAGTTGGGCGCCAAAAAGCTGTGTAATCCATTGGTGTGATTAGCAAAAGGCAAAAATGACGGGCAACCTGGTTGGTTGTTCGTCATTTTTGCCTTTTGCTAGGCGCGCCAAGGGCTTGAGCAGACTTTGGTGATCCAACTGAGGTTTCTAGGATTATGGGTATTTCTCGGTGCGTGATTGCTGAAGGTTTCTAGCCTCAAAAATCAGCATGTTCTTGCATGGGGTATTTTTAGCGCCCATTGCATTTTGGCGGTTCTGTCATAAGGCATTTGCTGAGCGCACCGAGCGCCGCTGGTGCTTCGTTTTCGCGGCTTTTAGAGTCTGTGGTTGGCGGGTAGGCCTCCTACGGATTTGCTGTCGCCGGCAATGTAGCCGTCAGGCGGCAGTCAAGCGCGCCCAAATCCAGTACCATGGCAACCTCATTCATTTGTTTAGCCATTGCCAATGCCCCATACCTACATCAAGCGCATTCTGGATGCGCGTATTTACGATCTGGCTCAAGAGACCCCGCTCGAATGGGCGCCTCTTATATCTGGGCGTACTCATAATCGCGTTTTGCTTAAGCGCGAAGATCTACAGCCGGTTTTCTCATTCAAAATTCGCGGCGCCTATAACAAGCTTTTGCAGCTCACGCCGGAGCAGCGCGCTTTGGGTGTGGTGGCGGCTTCCGCGGGTAACCATGCGCAAGGGTTAGCGTTGGCGTCCAAACATCTGCAAGTTGAGGCAACCATCGTGATGCCGTGCACCACGCCCGTCATCAAGGTGAATGCTGTGAGGCGCCATGGCGCTGCCGTTGAATTGCGCGGTGACACCTTTGATGAGGCCTCGGCATTTGCCAAGTCCTTGGTGGCCGAGCGCGGCATGGTGTATATCCATCCTTACGATGATGCAGACGTAATTGCGGGGCAGGGGACAGTTGCCATGGAGCTTCTGCGCCAGCATCCCAACCCAATTGACGCCGTATTTATTCCCGTGGGCGGCGGTGGTTTGTGTGCGGGTATGACGGCGTATCTCAAATTTGTGCGTCCGGATATTAAAATTTTTGCCGTTGAGCCGGCGGACGCCGCCTGTTTGGAGGCCGCCATACAGGCGCAAAGCCGTGTGGTTCTGCCGCAGGTGGGTTTGTTTGCTGATGGCGTGGCGGTGGCGCAAATTGGTGAAGAGCCGTTCCGCGTCATGCGCGACCTCATTGATGGGGTGATCACCGTGAGCACCGATGAGATTTGCGCGGCGATCAAAGATATTTTTGAAGATACCCGCTCCATCGCCGAGCCTGCTGGGGCCTGCGCCTTGGCGGGGCTAAAAAAATACGTTGAAACCAGCGGGTGCCAGGGCCAAACCTTAGTGGCCGTGCACTCGGGTGCCAATATCAATTTTGATCGCCTGCGCTACATCTCTGAGCGCACAGAAATCGGTGAGGGGCGAGAAGCGATTCTGGCCGTTACGATTCCTGAGCGCCCAGGAAGTTACGCTGAGTTTTGTACTTTGTTGGGCAAGCGCAGTATTACCGAGTTTAACTATCGCTTTCGGCAGCGGGTTGGCGTGGCCGCGCAGGACGCGCATATTTTTGTTGGACTGCAAATCGCCCCGGACAAAACTGACCGCCAAGATCTGGTGCACACGCTGCGTGCACGAGGTTATGCCGTAGTGGATATGACGGATAACGAAATGGCCAAGCTGCATATTCGCCATATGGTAGGCGGCCCCGCGCCATTGGGGTTGTTGGATGAAATTGTATTGCGTTTTGAATTCCCTGAGCGACCTGGGGCTTTGTTAAATTTCCTCACCAAATTGGCCGGCCGTTGGAATATATCGATGTTTCATTACCGCAATCACGGCGCAGCCCATGGAAGGGTTTTGGTGGGCATGCAAGTGCCGGCGGAGTCCCGCGCTGAGTTGGAGATGGCGCTGGCCGAGCTTAATTATCCCTGGTGGGACGAAACGACGAACCCAGCCTACCAGCTTTTTTTAGCGCATTGACCCGCTGTTTGGGCGCTGGCGGCGGGCAGCCTGAGCCACTAGCGAGCCTTGGATGCCCGACAGCAGCCATCTTGGTGTGGTCGGCTTTCTTAAGTGATTATTTTTATTAGGGAAAAATTCCTGCTTGCTGGTTGTGCCCTGGACAATAAAACGGTATAAAGCTTGCCTTGAATTGCTTTTGCTCAGCTGCTTGATTCGAGGATCCTTACCATGAGAACCGATGTACTAACTCTTACCGTCGTAATTTTTGTTTTAGGTGTGCTGGTTAGCAGCGTTGGAATTACTGATGTATTTCATGCTGAAGTAGCAGCCCCCGCTGAATTACAACAAGGTTTTGCCTTAGAGTCTACTGAGTAGTTTTGGGTCACACCCACTTGCTGTTTCTCGTCGCTTAGCCCCCAGTTTTTCTCGACGCTGCGCTCAACGCGCGCCCAGTTGAAAGCCGCGCTCTCCTTAAAATTCGCGGCTTCTACCCCCTCCGGCCCTGTTTTTATTCGCCTAATTTTGGCCAGTTAGCCATTGTCTGTGGCGGCAGCTTGCCGGTAGGCGTCTTTGAGGTTGCAGTAATTCTGCGCCGAATAAGTGAAAAACTGCCGCTCCGAGTCTTTAAGGGCACGCCCTTGCTTGCAGGGGTTGCCAACATATAAATAACCCGTTTCCAGCACCTTGCCCGGCGGCACCAGAGCCCCCGCGGCGATCATCACTTCGTCTTCAACAACTGCCCCGTCGAGTACCGTAGCGCCTATGCCAATCAGTACTCGATTGCCAATAGTGCAGCCGTGCAGGCAGGCGCCATGGCCGATGGTGACATCTTCCCCAATGGTTAGCGGCCAGCCGGCTGGGTTAAAGGCGCTGGCATGGGTGATGTGCAGCACCGCGTTGTCTTGCACGCTAGTGCGCGCGCCTATACTTATACTGTGCATATCACCGCGAATGACTGCGCAGGGCCAGACCGAAACATCGTCCCCCAAGGTGACATCCCCAATCACCACGGCAGCGGAATCGATGTAAACCCTTGCCCCGCACTTTGGGCGCTTACCTGCAAACGTGCGAATTGCTAAAGACATATAAAACCCTCGCTAGACTATGTGAGTATCATAACCCAATTGCCGAACTCCCCCACCCTGAGGCCTTATGTCTAATCCGTTACTTACCCCCCACGTTTTGCCGCCATTTGCCAGTATTCTTGCTGAGCACATAGTGCCCGCGATTCAAACATTAACTGATCAAAATCAGCAGCTACTCGCTGAGCAATTGGCGGTACTGGGGGCGTCCGACTGGCAGTCGTTGATTGCGCCTATCGAAAAGCGGGATGACCAGCTAAATCAGGCTTGGTCGCCAGTTAGCCACCTGCATTCAGTCACTAACACGCCAGAGTTACGCGAAGCCTACAACGACGCCGTGTCGCTGCTAACGGCTTACAACACGGCCATGGGTCAAAATGCGCAGCTGTTTAATGCCTATGAGACGTTGATGCAAAGTGCGGATTTTGCACAGCTGAGCCAGGCTCAACAGCAGAGTATTCGCCATGCGTTGCGGGATTTTCGTTTGGCGGGCGTCAATTTGCCCGAAAACAAAAAACAGCGTTATGGTGAAATTCGAGCGCGTTTATCCCAGCTCACTACCGCGTTTTCCAACAACGTCTTGGACGCCACCCTCGGCTGGTATAAACAAGTGTTGGATGTCATCGAGCTGGCAGGGTTGTCTGATATGGCGGTGCAAAATGCCGCCAAAGTGGCTTCACAAAAAGGGCTTGATGGTTATGTCCTTACGCTGGACGGCCCGGTGTATTTGAACGTCATGACCCAAGCGCACAGCCGAGCGCTGCGCGAGGAATTTTACACCGCCTATATGACTCGGGCGTCAGATCAGGGCCCTTGCGCCGGGCAATGGGATAATCACGCCCTCATCGATGAAATTTTACAGCTGCGGCAAGAGTTGGCGCAGTTGCTGGGTTTTGGTCATTACGGGGAGTTGTCACTGGCTACCAAAATGGCCACGAGCCCCGCCCAAGTGATGACGTTCTTGCGCGACCTGGCCGCCAAATCTAAACCTATGGCAGCGCAAGAATTGGCGGAGTTAAGGCTGTGGGTGGAAGCCAATCACGGCCTGTGCGAGCTGGCGGTGTGGGATATTCCTTACTACTCCGAAAAACTCAAAGAAGCCCAATACGCCGTTTCGCAAGAAAAATTGCGGGTGTATTTCCCGTTGCCGCGCGTGTTGGACGGGCTGTTTGCTACGCTGCAGACGTTGTTTGGGGTGAACATCGCGCCGGTTGCCGACGCTGACGTTTGGCACCCTGACGCGCAGTTTTTTGCCCTATCGCGCGAGGGCAAAATCCTCGCGTGGTTTTATTTAGATGTATACGCCCGTGATGGTAAAAAAGGCGGCGCCTGGATGGGGGAGTGCCGGGTACGTCGGGCCACGGAGCAGGGCGTGCAGTTACCGGTCGCCTTTATGGTGTGTAATTTCGGCGCTCCAGTGGGAGACATGCCGAGTTTGTTAACACATAACGAGGTCACCACGCTTTTCCACGAATTCGGACACGGCTTGCACCACATGCTCACGCAAATAGATGTGGCTGCAGTGAGTGGGATTAATGGTGTGGCTTGGGATGCCGTGGAATTGCCCAGCCAATTTTTGGAGAATTGGTGCTGGCAGCCGGAAGTCTTAACGCAATTATCTGGACATTATCAGACCGGTGAACCCTTGCCTCCGGCCTTGTTACAGCAAATGCTGGCGGCCAAAAATTTTCAATCCGCATTACAAATGTTGCGACAAATCGAGTTTGCTTTGTTTGATATGCGTTTGCATTGTGAGTACGGCCAAGCCGGTTTTGTGTCCGTACAGCAATTGCTGGATGAAGTGCGTACGGAAGTGGCTGCGGTAATACCTCCGGCATTTAACCGTTTTCAAAATGGGTTTACCCACATTTTTGCAGGTGGATACGCGGCGGGCTATTACAGTTATAAATGGGCCGAAGTCTTATCTGCTGACGCATTTGCGGCTTTCGAAGAGGCCGGTATTTTTGATGCGGCAACGGGGCAGCGTTTTTTGCAGGAAATATTGGAAAAAGGTGGGTCTGAAGAGGCCATGACCCTGTTTAAAAATTTTCGTGGAAGGGAGCCTAGCGTTACTGCCCTGCTGCGCCATAGCGGAATTGAGTCATGACAGATAACAATTCTACGGCCAGCGGCGCAACAAAAGTTATCAAGCGATTTATTGCCGGAGCCGTGTGCCCGCGTTGTAGCGAGTTAGATAAAATTGTGATGTATCGACAGGACACTAAGGATTTTCGTGCGTGTGTGGCCTGTGGTTTTGTGGATGAGATGCGTTTTACCGCGCCGGCCCGCGAGCTGGAAACGCGGGTGAACCTGAGTGCAGAGGACAAGGTAGCGCAGACCCAAGTGATTAAAATTTTTGGTGCAGAATAAGGCCGCCGAGTCGTTACTGTGATGTTGGCTAATGCCGGCTATGTCCAAGCGTAGTTGTTGCCGGTGCCGGTTTCTGACCGGAATCCTGTGAAGTGTGCAGGTTTCGTAAATGCAGTTGGATCGGGTATTGACTCAAAAAGTCCGGGCAATTCACGCACTCAGTGGACTGGGTATTTATGGTCTGTGACGTCTGCATCACAGGCGCTTGCGCCGCATTGAGAGCCTTGTCCTGTTGCAATAGGCTTTCTACCGCGTAGTGCACGACTAAGTCCAATTGGTTGGCAAAATCTTCGCCTAACAATTCGTGAATCACAATGTTGGCTAGGAGCATGTTTTCTATTGGTGGCGGATTGGTGCTGGGTGGGGTGAGGCGATCGTGAATTTCTTCTGCTAGGCGGTGGATGACATAGGCCTCGTTCATCAGTTTGGCTAGCCCATGGTGCTGCGCAGGCGCTTCGCTAGAGGGACAAAAAAACGCTTGGGCTATCCTCATGAGCACTTTGCCGTGGTCGTAAACTTGGGAGGAGCACAGCAGGGTTTGCAAGCGGTCCAAGGTGTCCGGCACCCGGGCAATATAGGTACCCACAAAATCCAGCAGCCAGCCCTCGGCGTTTTCGGTTGGCAAACCAATGGTGGGGTGTAAATAGGCCAATTGGGTTTTGAGGAAAGCTTGCAGTTCATGACTGCCTTGCTCATGCGCCTGCGCGGCGGAAATGGCTATGCGAACATATTGGTTTGATAAGTGAAACCTGGCACTTTCTGGAGAGGTTTGAGCCTTGCTGAATGTGTCCATTTGCGCGTAGCCCTCGGATTTTCCTGTAGGATTCCCGCCAGTGGCGGCCGCGGTTTCTCGGTTAAAAGTGGCAATGTTCCACCCTTGTGGTGTGATCCGACGCACAGGGACCAAAGAAACCTGCTGCTAACCTATAAAATGTAATTCAGATCTTTGTTTTTTCAAGGTAAATTGCGTCTTATGCCGTTTCATTCCAAGCTTGGTTGACGGCGGGAGGTCTCGGGCGGCTGAATAGGGTTTCAGTGAGGCGCCCCTTAGGTGGTCAACCGCTGCTCTCAGGCATAGGCGAGGTTTTTCGGGGTTGGGGTGGCTTCTCAATGGCGCGGGTGAGAAAATGTCCGCTATCGTTTGTAGGGCTTAGCTGTTTTTTACTCGGTTACGCGGAAAAACAGGTTAAAATAATTGTTGAGTTCCCCCAAGGGACCCGTGTTCTGGTCCATGACTTATTGGTTTCTTTTTGGCTTTTGGAGTTGACGTATGTCGTTTAAACACTTGCCCCTTGCTTTGGGCAAATTTGGTAAGGTCGTTTTAGTGGCGCTGAGCTTGGCGGGGTTGGCGGGTTGTGGTGGAACCGAGAATAAGGCGCGCGAATTTAGTGGCGGCACTAACAGCGGTGAAGCGCTGTACAACCAACTGGGTTGTGCGGGATGTCACGGCAGGGGGCCCGATCAGGGGCAATGGCCTATTACTCAGAAGACCTATGACGAAGGCAGCATCAGCTCAGTACTGATTGCAGCTACGATGCCCAAAGGTAATGTGGGTGCTTGTAAGGGAGAATGCAGCAAGCTTACCGCTGCATATATGCAGTCTTGGTTTAAGCCGGTTAGTGCGTCCTCTTCCAGCAGTTCATCAAGGTCTAGTAGTTCATCGAGTTCAACCAGTTCATTGGGTGTTAGCAGTTCATCGGGAGCTAGTGGCTCGTCAACTTCAAGTAATTCAACATCTAGTTTTGATAGCTCCTCGTCAGGTTCGAGTAATTCGACGTCGACCAGCGCGAGCTCAACTAGCTCAACAAGTTCGACTTCGAGCACCAGCTCAAGCAGCTCAAGCAGCTCAAGTTCCAGCAGCTCCAGTAGTTCGGGTAAGCCAGTGGCAGACCTTATGGTAGGCAAAGCCCAGTTTGAAGCAACATGTGCAAACGGCTGCCATGGCGTAAAAGGCGAGGGTATCGGTGATGTAAGGGGCGTGGATCCGCGTGACTATACACAGGCTGAGTTGGAGACCTATACGTTGACGCATATGCCAGCTGGTAACTTCGGCCCATGCACCACCGTTGATAATTGTGCGCTTAACACATCGGCGTACATTAAGTCGCTTGCGGCGGAGGTGGATGAAGGTGCAACGTTATATGCTGATGCGAATTGGGGATGTTTAGATTGTCACGGTGAGGATGGTGCAAAGACCCCAACCATTTTCAAAAACCCTGCGGCATCTAAGAAAAAACCACTGGATACACTTACGACGGCAATTGACCTGACGATGCCATATCGAGATCCAGCTCTGCAGTTAGCTTGTGATGCGGCGTGTTCCGCTAAAATTGCACTATTTTGGAAAATGCTGCAGTGGGACGCCACTCCCAG
>CAMCXE010000082.1 GCA_945882995.1 Thalassocella blandensis
CGACATGATTCCGGTTTCACCTGTCAGCTAATCCGGCTGACCTGTGTTGGTGAGTTTTTATAGCGCACAGCGCTTGAGTTTTTGGAGTTGGTTATGCGAACCCCTATTTATTTTGATTATTCCGCCACCACACCCGTGGATGCCAAAGTGGCGGAAGCCATGATGCATTGCCTCACCCATGAGGGTAATTTTGGCAACGCTGCCTCGCGTTCCCACGTATTTGGCTGGAAGGCGGAAGAAGCCATCGAAACCGCCCGCGAACAGGTAGCCTCCCTACTCAACGCCGACCCACGAGAAATTGTGTGGACCAGTGGCGCAACCGAATCCAACAACTTGGCGATTAAGGGTGTAGCGCAATTTAATCACAAACGCGGCAAACACATTATCACCTCAAAAATTGAGCACAAAGCCGTGCTCGACACCTGCCGCCAGCTAGAACGCGAAGGATTTGAGGTTACTTATCTTGAACCCACTAGCGAAGGCATATTCACCCCAGACGCCGTAGCCGCTGCCATTCGTGAAGACACTACCCTCGTCAGTCTGATGCACGTGAACAATGAAATTGGCGTGATTACCGATATCACCGCAATTGGCGAAATCTGCCGGGCGCGCAATGTGGTGTTTCATGTGGACGCCGCGCAGAGTGCAGGCAAAATCGCTATCGACATGGAAGCCATGAAGGTGGATTTAATGTCGCTGTCGGCACATAAAATGTACGGCCCCAAAGGTATGGGCGCGCTCTACGTGCGCAGGAAACCACGCGTGCGCTTAGAAGCACAAATGCACGGCGGTGGACACGAGCGCGGCATGCGTTCAGGCACCCTGCCGACCCATCAAATTGTGGGCATGGGCGAGGCCGCTCGCCTTGCTAAGGAGCAACTTGATGCAGATACCCTTTCGGCCCTCCACCTACGCGACCATTTTCTCGCCGGCATTGCGGATATCGAACAGGTGCATATTAATGGCTCCTTGACCCAGCGGGTGCCGCATAATTTGAATGTGAGTTTTGCCTTTGTGGAAGGCGAATCGCTCATAATGTCGCTACGTGATTTGGCGATTTCTTCGGGTTCTGCCTGTACGTCAGCTAGTTTGGAACCCTCTTATGTTTTGCGCGCTTTAGGCCTGAGTGACGAATTAGCGCACAGCTCATTGCGGTTTAGTTTTGGTCGCTACACCACAGAAGCAGACATTGATTTTGCGTTAGAAAAAGTTCACTTGGCGGTTAATAAATTGCGCGAACTTTCCCCGCTTTGGGATATGTATAAAGACGGCATTGATATCAACAGCATTGAATGGGCCGCTCACTAAGCGCGCTCTGGAGGTTACATTATGGCTTACAGTGAAAAAGTAATTGATCATTACGAAAACCCACGCAACGTTGGAAAACTCGACGACGCCTCACTGAATGTGGGCACCGGCATGGTTGGCGCCCCCGCCTGCGGCGATGTTATGCGTTTACAAATTCAAGTAAACGATGCCGGCATAATTGAAGATGCGAAATTTAAAACCTATGGTTGCGGTTCTGCAATTGCCTCTAGCTCCTTACTCACCGAATGGGTTAAAGGCAAAACCTTAGAGCAGGCGTCGCTAATCAAAAATATCGATATTGCTGAAGAGTTAGCACTGCCGCCGGTGAAAATTCACTGTTCGGTATTAGCCGAAGACGCTATTCGCGCGGCCATTAAAGACATTCGCACCAAACGCGGTGAAATCACCGAATAATCCGGAGGCAGGTTTATGGCTCTTAGTATGTCGCCCAGCGCAATTCACCACGTTCAACGTCACCTACAGTCTCGAGGCAAAGGTGTGGGGATTCGATTGGGCGTAAAAACCACTGGCTGCTCAGGATTATCCTACGTTTTAGAATTTGTAGACACCATTGCACCGGAAGACGAAGTGTTTGCGCAGGAGGGATTTAGTTTAATTGTGGACCCGAAAAGTTTAGTGTATCTGGACGGCACTGAGTTGGGCTTCGTTAAAGAAGGCTTAAATGAGGGTTTTCAATTCAACAATCCCAACGTTAAAAACGAATGCGGGTGTGGCGAGAGCTTTCACATTTAAGTGTAGCGCGCACTCGCAATAAGCATTATCACAAGGGCCGCAGGCATTTTAGCCTCGGCCTTTTGCATTTTTTGGGAATGCTAGTGTTTACACAAAATTATTTTTCTCTATTGGAATTGCCCGAACAGTTTATGGTGGACGAAGCCGCCTTGGCGTCTCATTACCGGCAACTACAAAAACGCGTACATCCTGACAAATTCGCAAGCCATACCGAACAAGAACAACGCCTAGCTGTGCAGTTTTCCGCTCACGTCAATCAGGCCTACAGCTGTCTGCGCTCGCCGTTGAAACGCGCTGTTTATTTATTAGAATTGCGTGGCCTCAAAGGGCAATTCGCGCAGATGACTATCGGTGATAGCGCATTTTTACTGCAGCAAATGCAATTACGCGAAGACTTAATGGACTTACGTGCCGCTCCCAATCGGTTGGCCGCACTAGAAAAGCTTCAGCAGCAGGCACAAGCTATGTCGGCAAGTATTCAAGCCGAATTCCAAGTCCAATTTAACGCTGGGCACTTGGAGCTGGCACAACAACACGTTGCCAAATTGCATTTTATTGACAAATTTTTAGCCGACCTTCACCAACTCGAAGATCAGCTACTCGACGAAGTATAATTATGGCCTTACTCCAAATTTCCGAACCTGGGCAAAGCCCCGCACCCCATACCCGCAAACTTGCCGTAGGCATAGACCTAGGCACTACAAATTCGCTGGTAGCCACGCTGCGCAGTGGCACGGCAGAAACCCTTAACGATGCAGCCGATTCAGCCCTGCTGCCTTCGGTGGTGCAATATGCCGGTGATGGCGGGGTTGTGGTTGGCGACCAGGCTAAACTCAATGCCGCTGGTGATCCACTCAATACCATTAGCTCCGTCAAACGCCTCATGGGCCGCGGCATCGGGGATATAAAAAGTCTTGGCTCACAACTCCCGTACAGTATTTCCGCTGGCGACAACGGTGTGCCGCTCATCAATACCTGCGCGGGAGCCAAGAGTGCGGTGGAAATTTCTGCCGAAATCTTGCGTGTACTGGCCCAACGCGCCCAAGCCGCTCTGGGTGGCAAGCTCGAAGGCTGCGTGATTACCGTGCCAGCCTATTTTGATGACGCCCAGCGCCAAGCGACCAAAGATGCCGCACGCCTGGCGGATTTAAATGTGTTGCGCCTGCTGAACGAGCCCACCGCTGCCGCCGTAGCCTATGGCCTAGACCGCGCCGAAGAAGGCGTTATCGCCGTCTACGATTTAGGCGGTGGCACATTTGATATTTCCATTCTGCACTTGTCCCGTGGCGTGTTTGAAGTATTGGCAACCGGTGGCGACTCGGCCTTGGGCGGGGACGACTTTGATCACGCCATTGCCAATTGGTTAATTCAAGCCGCCAATTTGGGCGAAGATTTAACGCCGCAAATACAGCGGCAATTACTGGATATGGCACGCGCAAGCAAAGAGGCATTAACCCTGCAGGATTCAGTGCTTGTGCAGTTTGGCAACTTTTCCGCTGAGCTCACGCGCGCGCAACTTGAAACTTTAATTGATCCGCTTATTGAAAAAACCCTGCATGCTTGTAAACGCACACTGCGCGATGCGGGATTAAAAACCGCCTCTATTGACAACGTTATTTTGGTAGGCGGCTCCACACGTATGCCACGCGTGCGTCATAAAGTGCAGGAATTATTTAATCGGGAACCCTTGGTAAATATCGACCCCGATAAAGTGGTGGCGCTGGGCGCGGCCATTCAAGCGGATATTTTAGTGGGCAATAAATCTAGCGACTCACTGCTGCTGTTGGATGTTATCCCCCTCTCCCTTGGGCTGGAAACCATGGGTGGCTTGGTGGAAAAAATCATCGACCGCAACACCACTATCCCGGTGGCCAAAGCGCAGGAATTTACCACGTTTAAAGACGGCCAAACCGCCATGGCATTACACGTGGTGCAGGGCGAACGGGATTTGGTGAAAGATTGCCGCTCCCTCGCGCGATTTGAATTGCGCAATATTCCCCCCATGGTAGCGGGCGCGGCGCATATTCGTGTGACGTTTCAAGTGGATGCCGATGGCCTGCTCAGCGTGAGCGCGCAAGAAGAATCCAGCGGCGTGCGCAGCACAATCGTCGTTAAGCCCTCTTATGGACTAGACGACTCCACAATCACCAACATGTTATTAGACTCCTTCGCCAATGCGAAAATGGATACACAAGAACGCGCACTGCGCGAACAACAAGTCGAAGCCGAACGCGTTATTGAAGCGCTAGCCAACGCACTAGAACAAGACGGCGAGCAACTGTTATCGCCGGGTGAATTTGCCGCCTTGAACCAAGGTTTGCAACAACTGCGCGAAATGCACAATGGTACCGACAGCGAAGCGATTAAACTCGCCATTGAACAACTGGCGGCATTAAGTGAAAACTTTGCAGCCCAACGTATGAACGCCGCTATCGGCAAAGCCTTGGCGGGCCAAAGTCTCAGCGACTTCGACCCATCCTGACAGGAGTAATTATGACTAAAATTGTATTTCTTCCCCACGCGGAAATATGTCCGCAAGGTGCTGTAATTGAAGCCGAGCCTGGCGAAAGTATTTGCCGCGCGGCGTTACGTAACAATATTCCCATCGAACACGCCTGCGAAATGAGCTGCGCTTGCACCACCTGCCACGTCATTATTCGGGAGGGTTACTTCACGTTGGAGCCAGCGGACGAATTAGAAGACGATTATTTAGATAAAGCTTGGGGCTTAGAACCCGACTCGCGACTGAGCTGCCAAGCATTAGTGGGCGACGAAGATTTAGTGGTGGAAATTCCCAAATACACTATTAACATGGTTAATGAACGACACTAACCCCTATAAAAATCAGTACTGGAGCCACGCAATGAAATGGGTTGATATCAATGAAATCGCCATAGGCTTGGTGGAAAACCACCCCGACGTAGACCCCCGCTACGTAAATTTTGTGGATTTGCGCAATTGGGTAATGGCGCTGGAGGGTTTTGATGACGAGCCAAATCGGTCTGGCGAAAAAATATTAGAAGCTATTCAAATGGCTTGGCTGGAGGAACGGGACTAATTATTTTTTTAGCACACTATTAACCCGGCACCAAAATACATCGTCCTAGTGTATTTTGGTTGCGCGGCAAAGCCGCCAAAAACGCGTCCTGCGTTTACTATTAACCCGACATCTTTCGATGCCGGGTTAATAGTTTCGTCATTTTTATACATTGCAGAGCTTTTTCGGCAGCAAACCTCGCACGAAATACCGGCAACGCTGAGCCCAATCCATGAGTTTGACGACCAAGCCATGTAATTTAATGAGTAACTATTCAGCATGTTTCCCCGTCAGCCCCGCGCAGGCGGGCATCCAGCGGCAAATAGGCAGTTTTAGGTCTTAATAGCTTTAGAGCGATAGCCGTCTGGATCCCCGCCTACGCGGGGATGACGTAAGAAAATGAAAAATGTACTGAATAGTTGCTTTAATTAAAGCTCTGCTCGGCGCTGGGAAAAACCCCACTTTTTACATCCCGCACAAACTGCTGCATAGCACCGGGAATATCCCCCGCCTCGCGCAAAAAGTTTTTTGAAAATGAAGGCGGATGCTCGGTTAAGCCCAATATATCGTTGATCACCAATACTTGAGCATCGGTACCCGCACCGGCTCCAATACCAATAACTGGAATGCTCAAGACCTGGCTAATACTTTGCGCTAAGGCAGCGGGGACACACTCCAGCACCAGTAAATCGGCTCCGGCCGCTGCTAATGCCAAGGCTTCGTCCAATAACTGTTTTGCTTGCTGGTCGCTACGCCCTTGCACACGAAAACCGCCGAGTTTATGCACGGATTGAGGCGTGAGACCTAGGTGACCACACACAGGAATGCCGCGTTGAGCCAGCTGTTCCACGGTTGGACACAACCAAAGACCACCTTCCAGCTTTACCATTTGTGCGCCGGCCTGCATCAACCGGCCGGCATTATGCAAAGCCTGTTCGGGTGTGGCGTAGGTCATAAATGGCATGTCGCCGATAATCAACGATTTATGATTGCCGCGTTTCACCGCCTCCACATGGTAAATCATGTGCTCCATGGTGACGGGTATGGTGCTATCAAAACCCAGCACGGTCATACCCAAGCTGTCACCCACCAATACCACCTCAACACCACAGCGCTCCGCCATGGCGGCCATGTGGGCGTCGTACAGCGCTATGGTTACGAATTTTTCGCCGGCCTGTTTCATTTTATTCAGGCGGTAAGTGGTTATGGGTTTTTCGAGGGCGAGTGTGGCATACACCATAAAATAAGCTCCTAACGCTGTGGGTTGTAGTAGTGGCGACCTTTACCAATACTCACCAAATACTCCACCAACTGCTGATAGTCGCGCGCAGAGTTCACCCAATCCAAGTCGCTGGCGTTAACAATTAACACTGGCGCTGCATCGTAATAATGAAAAAACTTCGAATAAGCGGCGTTAAGTTCGGTGAGATATTCCGCAGTAATACTCTGTTCGCTTTTAATGCCACGCTTATGGATGCGCTCCAATAAAACCTTAGGCTGCGCCTGCAGGTACACCACCAAATCCGGCTGGCGAATATGCAGGGTAAGTTGCGCATACACTTGCTCATACAACGCAAACTCGTGGGGCGTTAACACCACCTCCGCGAATAGCTTGTCTTTATCCAACAAAAAATCGGCTACAAGGGGCGCCGTGTTTGCGCTCTGCTGATTAAGCTGGTTGACCCGCTGCATCAAAAAATACATCTGGGTTTGAAAGGCCGCCGAACGCTTGTCGCGATAAAACGCCTCTAGGAAGGGGTTTTCTTCGGGCCGCTCCATCAAGGTTGGATAACCAAAGGTGCTGGCCAGCTGTTTAACCAAGCTGGTTTTACCCACACCTATAGGCCCTTCCACCACGATATGGCGAGGAATTGAACGGTTCGAAAAATCAAAATGAGGGGTTGGGTTCACCAAACGTCTCCGAATTAAGTTGAAAAAGCAGGTACAGGCTTTGTGGTCAAGGGTGCCAAGCCATCGCGGCTGATGGCATTACACAGCGCACGCACTGTGTCACCGTTTGGCAATACCCAGTCTGGGGCTAGATCGCTCATGGGTACCAGCACAAAATTGCGCTGCATCATAAAAGGGTGGGGCAGCGTCAGCCGCTCCTGGGCAAGCGTTAACCCGTCGTAAAGCAGAATATCCAGATCCAGCGTTCTAGGCCCCCAATGGATGCGTCGCACCCGTTGATGGGCCGCCTCTATCGCCTGCAGCTGGTCCAAGAGCTCCAAAGGGGTGAGCCTGGTGTGCAGCTGTGCCACGCCATTGATGTAGTCATCCTGAACCCCGGGGCCCACCGCCTTGCTTTGGTACCAAGGAGAGACGCCCACTAATGTGGTTTGCGGCAAATCGGCAAGCTCGGTGATCGCCCGCTCCACTTGCTCAAGCGGCCCGTCTAGATTACTGCCCACGCCCACAAACGCAGTGGCAAATTCACGCACCGCTATCAACCTTAGGCGTCTGGCGCCGGGCTGCGAGCTTTAGGGCGGCGCCGGCGAGGCTTGCGCTTGGCGCTTGGCGCTTGCAGTTTGGCCACCATGGCGATGCGCTCCTCTTCACCCTGCAATTGATACTGCGTCCACCAATTCCCCAACCCTGCTAGATCTTCACCGGCATCTTCGCGCAGCAGTAAAAAGTCGTAGGCCGCACGGAATCTGGGGTGCTCGATAAGCTGCGCGGCCTTGTCGCCATCACGCTTGGGCAACCGCAATTGCAGCGCCCAAATCTCCCGCATGGGGATCAAGAAACGTTTGGGCAGCGCGGTGCGGGCCAGCTGCTGACCAACAATATGTGCGCTCGCGCGCTGCATGGCATCGCTGGAGGACACTTGGGAATCGGCCTGAAGCTTGCGCATGCTGGCAACCAGAGGCAGCCACAAAAAAGCACCAAAAATAAATGCGGGGGTAACACGCTGATCGGACCTTATGCGTTTGTCCGTATTGAGGGCCACCAAATCCACAAATTTATGGTTGAAACTGTCATCGCCCTGCAGGCTTTCAGCGGTGCCCGGGAACAAATGACGCAGCAATTCATAATCGCGTAACAGCTGCAAACAGGCCGTAGCGCTGCCGCCTAACATCAGTTTCAGCACTTCTTCAAACAACCGTGCGGAAGGTATGTGGTCGAGTAAATTAGCCAGCGAGCGAATGGGCGCTTCGGTTTTGGCTTCCAGCCCAAAACCTAATTTTGCCGCAAACCGCACCGCGCGCAACATGCGCACCGGGTCCTCGCGGTAGCGTGCCGTGGGCTCGCCAATGATTCGCAGCACTCTATTTTGCAAGTCTTGCAAGCCGTTGGTGAAATCATGAATTTGGCCGCTTAGCGGGTCAAGATACAAGGCGTTTACGGAGAAGTCCCGCCGCATGGCATCCGAATGAATATCGCCGTAAACATTATCGAGGAGCAATACGCCTTGGGCGGATTGTTTGGCCTCTTTGGCGTTGCTTGCTTCTTCATGATGGGCGCGAAACGTGGTGACCTCGATGATTTCGCGCCCGAACCGCACGTGCACGATTCGAAAACGGCGCCCAATAATCATCGCCGAGCGGAACACCTGTTTGACTTGCTCGGGCGTGGCGTTGGTGGCCACGTCGAAATCTTTAGGCTTGAGTTTAAGCAATAAATCGCGCACCCCGCCGCCCACGATATAAGCGGCGTAGCCGGCTTTTTGCAGGCTCTCCACAACTTTAATCGCGTTTCGACTAAGCCGATTGAAATCGATACCCTGTTCTCGCGCATCGACGATTAAAGGGCCTTTTGCTGATTTAGTGCCAGACAAAAATTTGAGGAAGCGATTGAGCATAGGGATAAGTGCGCGCTCTTGAAACGTGGAAAGGAGCCGCGAGTCTACCACGGGCTTAGTGGCATTTCTTGTGTTAAGTGGCGGGGATAACTGAAGTAGTTGCAACCACTTCGCCACGCAATCCGCCTAGCGCCACTGCTATTGCAAGCACATTCGTTTAGAATGCAACACCTTTTTCCTTGGACCTTTAAATCTGCCATGGCTGCCGTGACCATCAAGACCCCCGAAGACATCGAGAAAATGCGCGTTGCCGGCCGTATGGCCGCAGAAGTGCTGGAGATGATAGGCGAACATGTGGTGGCCGGCGTGTCCACCGCGCACCTCGACCAGATTTGCCACGATTACATCACCCAAGTCCAAAAAGCCATACCGGCTCCCCTCAATTATCGCGGCTTTCCAAAGTCCATTTGCACCTCGGTGAATCAGGTGGTGTGCCACGGCATTCCCAGCGATAAAAAAATATTAAAAAGTGGGGACCTGATTAATATCGACATTACGGTTATTCATGAAGGTTTTCACGGCGACACGAGCAAAATGTTTTACGTAGGCCATGTAGCGCCGCACGCCGATCGCCTCTGCAAAGTCACGCAGGAATGCCTTTATAAGGCGATTGAAATTGTGAAGCCGGGAGTACGCTTAGGCGATATTGGCCATATTATTCAGCAACACGCCGAAGCCAATTTTTATAGTGTGGTGCGAGAATATTGCGGCCACGGCATTGGCCGCGTATTCCACGAAGACCCCCAAGTATTGCACTACGGCAAACCCGACACCGGCTTCACCCTGATGCAAGGCATGACCTTTACCATTGAACCCATGATCAATGCTGGCAAACCACAAACCAAACTCAAGCCGGACGGCTGGACGGTAGAAACCAAAGACGGGCGCCTTTCTGCGCAGTGGGAACACACGCTGGCAGTCACCGCCACCGGCGTAGAAGTGTTAACCGCCCGCAACGAAGAGCGCTTTTAGCACCACGCCCAACCCTTAGCCAACCTGCTTATCGCCGCCTCGCCAAACCCTCGTAGGTTATGAGTTAGGCCCAGCCCGCGAATGTGTAGTGCGGGCATCTCCGAGAATTGCCTATGATCTTTGCCAATTGCCCTGAATTTGCCCATCAACCGTTATTTTTTAATCAGAGTCAATTTCGCAAAGACTTGATGGTTCAACCGGCCATCAAAGTGTTCAAGGATGCTATTGCCGGGGTCAATACCCATTTCGACCGCCGTTTTTTGGAAAGCGAAGATGTTCGGCATCTCGTTACTGAGCGCGCCACGTTCATTGATTTGCTTATGCACTATGCCTGGTACCAATACACCTGGGACGACACCATAAGCCTGATTGCAGTAGGCGGCTACGGCCGTGGTGAGCTGCACCCACACTCGGACGTCGACATCCTGATCCTCTTGGCGCAAGAGCCCAATACCGAACAACAAGAAATCATCAGCCAATTCGTGACCTTTTTGTGGGACATAGGCTTAGATGTAGGTAGCAGCGTGCGCAGCTTAGAAGCCTGCATAGATATAGCCCGCACCGACATTACTGTGGTGACGAACCTGATGGAAGCACGGCGCCTAGCCGGCAACGACCAGTTACGCGACCAACTACAAATTTTAACTGGACCAGACTATATGTGGTCGGTGAGTGAGTTCTTTGCCGCTAAACGCCAAGAACAGTATGAACGCGATAAAAAACACCAATTTACGGAATCGAACCTTGAACCCAACATCAAAAATGCCCCCGGCGGACTGCGCGACATTCAAACCATAAACTGGGTGGCGAAACGCTATTTTGGCGTACAAACCCTGCGCGAATTAGAAGGTAAAGACTTTTTCACGGAACAAGAATTTGCCGCCTTGCGCCACGGCGAGGCATTACTTTGGCGCGCCCGCTACGGCGTACACCGCCTGAATAAACGCCCCGACGATCGCCTGCTGTTCGAGCACCAACGCGAACTCGCCAAACTATTTGGCTACGTGGATAACCCCAATGAGCTGGCGGTGGAACAATACATGCGCGAGTATTACCGCGCGGTGCAAGCCCTGCGAGAACTTAACGACGTGTTGCTGCAATACCTTGATGAAGCCATTCACAGTGAAGCCGAGGCAGTCATTACGCGCATCAGCCACAACTTCCAACTGCGCGACACCTATATTGAAGTGACTCACCCAGAGGTATTCAGGCAGACACCCAGCGCCCTCATGGAAATATTTCTCATCATGGGTCAGCACCCCTCCATTGAAGGTGTGCGCGCACAAACCATTCGCCTGATTCGCGAAAACCGCTTTTTAGTGGACGAGGATTTTCGCCGCACGCCAGCCATCAATGCCATGTTTATGGCGCTATTTCGCGTGGAACGGGGCTTGGTCACCCAGCTAAAACGCATGAAACGCTACGGTATTTTGGGGCGCTACATTCCCGCGTTCGGCCGTATTATCGGCCAAATGCAACATGACCTTTTTCACCGCTATACCGTGGATGCCCACACATTTCTGGTGATTCAAAACCTGCGCTGCTTCAGCTCACCCGAAGCCGCCGAGCAATTTCCCATTGCCGCAAACATTTTAAAACGTATGGCCAAGCCCGAGCTGCTCTACATCGCGGGCTTATTTCACGACATAGGTAAAGGCCGTGGGGGCGACCATTCCACCCTAGGCGCTGCGGACGCCCTCGCCTTTTGCGAGCAGCATGGCTTGGGTGGCCGGGATACGCGTTTAGTGTGCTGGCTGGTGGAAAAACACTTACTCATGTCGTTTGTCTCGCAGAAACGCGACATCTCCGATCCAGACGTTATTCACCATTTTGCATTGCAAGTGGGGGATCAAGCCCACTTAGACCACCTGCATGCGCTCACCGTAGCCGACATGTGCGGCACCAACCCCGAAATTTGGAACACCTGGCGGGCTAGCCTTATGCGCCAGCTCTATATGGAAACCAAGCGCGCTCTGCGCCGCGGCCTTGAAAATACCGTAGACCAACAGGATCTTATTGACGAAACGCAGCAGCTGGCCATAGCTAAGCTTGCCCAGCATGGCATGAGCGAAACCTGGGTGCGATCCATCTGGGGTGATATGGGCAACGACTACTTCCTGCGTGAAGGCTTTGCCGATATTGCCTGGCAAACCGAAGCCATTGCGCAACACCGCTCCAACACACCACTGATCCTCATACGCGACAGTAGCGCCCGCGTGTGGCACGGCGCCACGGAAATTTTTATTCGCACTCAAGACGTTAGCCACGTATTTTTAGCCGTGGCCACCTGTTTTGCCCAGCTAGGTTTTAATATTCAAGACGCCCGTCTCTACAGTTCCAAAAGTGGCTATACAATTGACACCTTTTACGTGCTTGACGAACATTACCAACCGCTGCCCGACGACCCAATTCTGCACAACACCATTCGTCAAAGTCTTATCGACGAACTGAGCTTGGTGGACAACTATTCAGAAGTCATTAAACGCCGCACACCACGCGAGTTGAAACATTTCGCCACGCCCACTCGTACCAGCATCACCAACCCCAAAAGCAGTAATTACAGTGTGCTCGAAGTCATCAGCCCCGACCGCCATGGCTTGTTGGCCACCATTGGTCGAGTGTTTTTGGAATTCAGCGTCCAAGTATTAAACGCCAAAATTTCCACTCTTGGCGAACGTGTAGAAGATGTATTTTTTATAACCGATCAATTCGGGCAACCGCTTTATGATCCTGATTTTAGCGCGCGGTTAGAGGCGACTATTCGGCAGTGTTTGGATTCTAAAATTGAGCAGGAAAATACGCTGTATTAACAAACGTGACGACGCGTCTATTCACCGAGTGCGAACCTAGCATCGCTTGCCCAATATGCAAAAATACTCAGCACCGATTCAACAAAATTTGCCACCTATTCGATGAGAAGACGTCGCCCATGAACCCTAACCTCCTGCAACTGCAGCCCTACCCATTCGAAAAATTGGCCAACCTGAAAGCAGGCATCACACCACCGGCACACCTGCCACATATCGCACTATCTATCGGCGAACCCAAACATGCGGCACCCGCATTTGTGCTGGAAAAACTCGTGGCCAGCATGGCGGGTTTGGGAAATTATCCGGCCACCAAAGGCCTGCCGGAATTACGTGCGGCCATTGCCAATTGGGCGACAAACCGCTTTCAGCTCACGCCCGGGTCCTTGAATGCAGAGCAGCACATTTTGCCGGTGGCTGGCACGCGGGAGGCGTTGTTTTCATTTGCGCAAGCCGTGGTGGACAACCGCTGTGCCACAGCCAAGGTGTTAATGCCCAATCCGTTTTATCAAATTTACGAAGGTGCCGCGCTATTGGCCGGAGCCGAGCCTTATTTTTTAAACTGTATCGCGGAAAATGGCTTTACCCCGAATTTTGACGCCGTGCCCGAACACATTTGGCGCGATTGCCAATTGCTATATATATGCTCGCCCGGCAACCCCACGGGCAATGTATTGCCCTTTGAAATTTTACAGAAATTAATTTTGCTGGCGGATAAATATGACTTCGTCATCGCTGGCGATGAATGTTATTCCGAACTCTATTTTAACGAAGCCAATCCGCCACTGGGTTTATTAGAAGCCTGCGCACGCATGGGCCGTCACGATTTTGCACGCTGCGTGGTATTTCACAGCTTATCTAAACGCTCCAATTTACCGGGTTTACGGTCTGGCTTTGTGGCCGGTGACGCTAAAATTCTGCAGCAATATTTACAATACCGAACCTACCACGGTTGCGCCCTGCCGGTACCCACGCAATTAGCCAGCACTCTGGCCTGGCAAGACGAAACCCACGTGATCGCCAACCGTGAACTCTATCGCCAAAAATTCCAACAGGCCATAGCCATTTTGCAGCCGGTCATAAATGTGCAACAACCCGAGGCAGGTTTTTACTTCTGGCTAAAAACACCCTACAGCGCCACCGCATTCGCGCGGGATTTGTTTGCCCAGAAAAATGTAACCGTATTGCCTGGTGAATATTTGGCACGCACCACCGAAGCAGGCAATCCCGGCGAACATTATGTGCGGTTAGCCTTGGTGGCCGAGGTGGAAGAATGTGCCCAAGCCTGTGAGCGCATTCGGGCATTTTTGGTGGAAAATGGGTGGGCGTTGGCGAATTAGTGTTTTGGTTGCTTTTGATGATGTCGGTTTTAAAAGCGGTTACTATGTTTAATACTTTAGCTGTGGGTGAAATCCAGTCGCCAAGTACAGTATCGTTAATCAATAAAACAGTGACAACTCAAGAATTTAGGATGGTCATGTAGCCGCCTAATTGGTTATGAGGTGGAGAACCAATTCACGGGGAACAAGTAACAAGCTCTCCGTCGTTCTCGCGCGCAGCCCCGAAAGTTATCGTTGACATGAAGCCTCACATGAGAACTGAAGATCAAGTATGGGAAGGTCTGAGGGTAAATTTCAACACTAAGAAGACGCCTATGTGAATCAGTCTACTTTTACTCAATTGCCTTTAACTCATTAATCGATGCAGTGAATGACGGAATCACTGCTTCCTCGTGACTAACAGGAAAGGCAATGCGGTTTATATTCAAGTTGGGGAATATCGGCCTAATAAAAGCTTCAAAACCGCTTACTGACGCATCATTCCCCATTTTAGTTGCCCCGGTTAAAATCAACCTACCTTTTAATTTGGTATTTAGGGATTGACTGCCAACTAGCGCTCTACTTGCAGCACTGGCAAGCTCAAAAAAGCTACCATCGAAAGCCCAATAGTCTTGAAAAAGCTGGGTATTTTGACCATCGAATAACATGCAAATCCCAACAAATAACCCACCATATGACGCACCTACAATCGTTCTACGTGAAACATCAACACGATATTTTTTCTCAACTAGCGGCATTAGCTCCTTGGTAAAAAAATGGTGATACTCAATAGCGCCCGGCATTTTATAGTCAATTAGACGGCGATTTTTCTCCCCCTCTTCCACGCCTACAAGTATTACTTGCAGCCCCTTCTCCTCCAGCATTTGTTTTACCATCGCAAAATACCACTGGCCATCAGTCACATAAATGATGGGGAAATATCTACTACTTTCTACGCTATAAGAGGGCGGCAAGTAAACATGGATTGGATATTCAGCCGCGGTAAACTTAGATTTTATATTTACGGAGTAATTTGCTACTTGAGCCTGAACATTTTGAGCGCCTCCGGAGGAGCAAGACACAAGACCGGACAGCAAAACAACTGTTATAATTATTATTTTACTCATAAATATGCACTCTAGAAAATCTATTATTTAGGTTGAATTTCGGCAGCCCACAACTCAAAGCAATGGAATCC
>CAMCXE010000083.1 GCA_945882995.1 Thalassocella blandensis
TCAGTCGATGGCCGTTGACCGTCAGTGCGCCGCGCGCCAGATGCACCCAGGTTCGTCGGCCTGGCATCAGCGCCAGTTCTTCATCGTCTAGCAAAAGTTCGTCTAGCAGTAGTGCCAGCGCTTCATCGTCTAGCAAAAGCTCGTCTAGCAGCAGCGCCAGCGCTTCATCGTCTAGCAGAAGTTCGTCTAGCAGTAGTGCCAGCTCTTCGTCTTCTAGCAGAAGCTCATCTAGCAGTAGCGCCAGTTCTTCATCGTCTAGCAGAAGTTCGTCAAGCCGCAGCGCCAGCTCTTCGTCTTCTAGCAGGAGCGCATCTAGCAGTAGCTCCAGCTCCTCTAGCAGTAGTTTGGTCGGCAATGCCGTGAACGGCAAAACGCTGTATGAGGCGCGCTGCCTGGTTTGTCACGGCTCACTGGGCGAGGGCGACTATGCGCCAATCAGTAACCCAGCTATAGACCCAGACAAAACCCTGATCAGTCACTCCACCGCGCCCTCCGTGTTGTTGAGTTTGGAGGCTTACATCGCCGCCTATATGGCCCCAGGTGCCCTATCCAAACGCTGCGGCGGCCAGTGTGCAGCGGACGTAGCGGCCTATATCCGCACTTTGCCTTCCGCGGTAACGGGCAAAACCCAGTATGACTCCAGCACCCACGCCTGCGCCACCTGCCACGGCGCTAATGGTGTCGGCGGCCTGTCTGGGATTGATATTCCCACCAGTTACCTCACGGACCTCGTCAATGGCGGTGGTTACTTAACAGTGCAGGATCTGTCGGCAAAAATCTTCACCTCTATGCCACAAACCAAAACGGTATATAAAACCAAAACGCTCAACACCAAGTTTGGCAGCTGTGACCAAGCCTGCTCGGACGCCATTGCTAAGTATATTTGGTCGACGTTTTGATACGCTTTCCCGGAGCTGGGAGTGTTGACTCGCTAGGCGAGCCAAAGGAAGTTGAGGTGTTGGTGATCCAACAGCGGTTTTAAGTGCAAAACCCTAGGGGCTGTTGGGCCCCTAGGGTTGCTAACGCCGCGGGTTACGGCAGGCCGGTTTGAATATCGGTTAGGTTAAACAACTGGCTCAAGTTATTGTTGGTGGGAATGCCGCGAAAGTCGTCAGGGGTCAAAATTTTGCCTGTAACGGCATGTCTCAACCACGGCTTGTCTACCTGCCCGATGACAAAGCTGCCAGCATATATCGACGTTCTGCCGCTGTGAGCCACTAGCTTTTTCAGGCTGCTAGGCAACACCAAATAACTCAGTGGGTTATTGCTGATATTCAGGGATTCAAGACGCGTATACGGATCAAACCGGCCCCCAAGACCTAGTAATTTGATAGCATTGGAATCAAGGTTCAATGTTTTTAAATTGGGCAGAAGCGCCAATTGAGACACATCGGAAAGCCAATTGGTACTGAGGTCAATGACTTCAAGCCCCTCAAACGCCTGAATGCCAGAAAGGGAAATTACATATTGCGCCACGTTTGAGTCCAAGGAGGGAGGCGGAGTCATATTTTGAATTTGTTGATACTCCACTGCGCTCATCCAATAGGCCTTGCTGTCCACGCCGGCGCAATTAAGCGTTTTCAATTTGCGGGCTAGGGTCACGCCGGCATCCTGCGCCGACTTCAGCAAACAGCTGCGCAGCCGGATATCGGGCACGTCCGCGGCGGCAGCCGCTACGGTAAGCTTATCTGGCTGCGTAGAATGACTAACGTACACCCGATCCAAAGCCAGTAGATTTTCTGGGGGCAGCGGGGTGTTGTACAAATAGATGCGACCCAGTGCGGTATTAGCCCGTAAGTCCAGCCCCTTGATAGGAATGTTACCAAGTGTTAGGTGCTCTAACGCCATGCAGGTGTTTAGGTCTAGGCCAGTGACGAGGTTATCCCCTAGGGTTAAAGAATTTAGGTTCTGACACGCTGGCGTATCAAAATAGGTGAGCGCGTTGTCGCCAATAGTGACTTTTTTAGGCTGCAAACTGGCCAAACCTTTAAGGGTTTTAAGGCTGCCGTTACCTATCTCCAGCTCTTCAATTCTCGCTCCGGTCACGTCCAACTGCAGCATCTGGGGCGCATTAACCCACAGTGTCCTCAACTGGGGCAGATAATCCGACCACAGTGTCATCAACGTAACTGCGCCTAAGCCGTTAAGCTCAGTCAGGCCTGATGAGGTAACATTCAGGAATTCCAGGTACGGTGCAGCGGCTAAATCTAGCTTTTGCACGCCATTAGCCGTCAGGGTGAGGCTTGTTAAATACGGCCAAGCGGCGAGGTCTAGCATCGACTGACTATCCGCCAGATGAACATTGGCCTTCGTAAGGCTTGGCGAGGCTTCTAGGGTGCTGAGTTGAGGAGTGTCAACGCTAAGGTCACGTAAATCGGTAGCGGCCAAGCCGCTGAGCTGTGTTAAGTGGGCAGAAGAAATGGACGCTGAACGCAGCAGAGGAGCACCTTCTAGGCTCAACTGCTGGAGACCATCAGCCGCCAGTTGCAAGCTGACAAGCTGTGACGCTTTGCTTAGGTCCAGCTGCGTCAGTCCGTTAGCGGTTAATTTAAGGTCTCTCAGCTGCAACGTCTGGGTTAAATCAAGACGGGTAATACCATCCGCCAGCGTCAGCTCAACATCTTTGAGATTAGGTAACTGGGTTACGTCTATGGCTGCCAGTGCACCATGATCAAATACCTTTAACGATTCGAGTTTGTCGCTAGCCGGTAACTTGAGGCTGTGGATACGCCCAGTAAGGCTGAGGCCCTGCAAATTTGGATAAGCGGATAAATCCACGTCATAGCCATTATTGCCATAGCGATAAGTATTGGTTGTGGCTGCGGGCTGGCCAATTGCCGTTAAATCGGCCGCCAAGGTCATGGTCAGGCTTCTAAGGTTGGGACTGGCCGGCAAAATGACGCTGCTAGAATGGCCCACATCAAGCCATTCCAGCAGCAGATTTTTGCTAAGGTCCAAATTGACGGGCGGAAATACATCATTACGGAATCCGTACAATTTAAGCTGGGTAAGCAATGGGTTATGACTCGTGTCCACTTGCGAGAGCAGTCTGTCACGCACGCGCAGAACGCGTAGCTTCGGCAAGTTCGAAATGTCGATGGAGGCAATTCTATTGTTGTACAGATCCAATACTTCAAGCGCTGTTAGCTGCTCCAGCCCCTGGGTGCTGTATATGGTAGGCCCCGGGTTGTTCTCGAAACCTTCGACCTCAGGGTGCAAATTTGAACAATTTAAAGATACAAGTTGGTCCACATACTCAAGGTGATGGGTTTGATATTTCACACAGCTCGCAAGGGATTTATCTGGAAACACCAAACTACTAATTAGCTTGCGACCCGCAACCGTACCAACGGAGGAGCTGCTTGAGCTTGAACTCGAGCTGCTAGAGTGGATTACGCCTGAACTGCTGGTGCTTGATGAACTACTTGGGCTGGAACTGCTTGAATTGGAACTGGAACTCGAGCTACCTGAGCTTGAACTCGCGCTGTTATTTCCGCGTTCAGCTTGCCCACCACACGCCAGCAAGGCCGCGGTTAAGGGTAATACCGTAAATAATCGATACAGACTCATGAGTAACTCCATGTGCTAACTAAGGTTTGGGTTGCTGGCTTGTGCAAACAGGGCGCTTGACCTAACGAGCCGCTGACTAAGCAATCAGCGGCAACTCAACGCGGCGGGCGGCAGTTTGAGCTGCTGCAATGCTATGCAAAACGGGTTGAATGCGGTGTGACGCGCCAAGCATTTTCCGATGCACTTGCCTTGTACTGGCGTGTTTTTATTGGGTTTGGCTAACGTGCCGCAGAAGCGGGTGGGCCGTGTGCGGGTTGCCGGCCGCCTGGCGGGCTTTCCCAGCAAGGGCAGTAAAAAAAGGTGGCTTGTAGGCAATGTCACTCAGTTAAGGGGTTTGGCCCGCTTTTTTGGGTGGTTTTTGCCTCGGCCAGAAACCCCCTCCCAGCCTCCCCCTTAAAAAGGGGGGAGGGGCAAAAGGTCTCCCTCTCAAAAAAGGGGGGAGGGCAAAAATCTGCAAATCAAGGAAGCTGCTTATTTTCAATGCCGTGCTGCCCCCTCCCCTTTGCAAGGGGAGGGTTGGGGTGGGGTTGCTGGATGAGAGGAAATGCCCAGAAAAAAGCTCGAAACCCTTAAACCTAGAAACCTCAGTTGGATCACCAAAGTCTGCGCAACCCCCGGGCAGCGCCTAGCAAAAGCTAAAAATCACGAACGAACAACCAACCAGGTTGCCCGCCAAATTTAACTTTCACCAATCACACCAATCGATTACACAGCTTTTTGGCGCCCAACTGAGGTTTCTAGGTTAATGAGATTGAGGCCTGTAGGGGTTTTGCTAAAAATTGCTTGTGGCCTGAATAAAATCGTTGTTGGGCTCGGCAACCGCGAGCTATTCACCCAAGCGCAATAATTTTTAAGCTCGACTGCCGGCTTAGTTAATCATCGGCAACCAGTGCCTCCGTTTCACATGTTCCACCTGCCATGGCGCCACGGGCCTAGGTTTTTTCCGGTTTAGACCTGCCAGCCAGCAACTTAGTGAATCCAACGGGCGGCAACTATCTCGCGATGCCGGATCTATCCAAAAAAAATGTGTAACTATTCAGCATGTTTCCCCCGTCATCCCCGCGCAGGCGGGGATCCAGCGGCGAATAGACCGTTTTTACTTAAGTGGAGACTGCAATAGCTTTAGAGCGGTAGCCATCTGGATCCCCGCCTAGGCGGGGATGACGGAAGAAAATGAAAAATGTGCTGAATAGTTGCTTATATTTTTCCCCCGCCGCGTCGGTGGGGTTGTGATGCGCCGCTTTGCGAGCGTCACTGGCTGCTTCGAGCTTCAGCCCTAGCGGCACCGGCGGCACCGGCGGCACCGGCGGCACCGGCGGCACCGGCGGCACCGGCGGCAAAACGCGAGCGAAAAAAAACCGCCAATTGGCGGTCTGAAGGGCAAACACGGGGAATAGATCAAACTACAACCTCAATTCTCCGTATCAAAATCAAAATTCATTTTTTCCGTGGGGCCTTGTAGGTAGTAGCCTTGAATATAGTGCACGCCGGACTGCCAGAGTTTGGACAGGACACTGGCGTTTTCAACAAAGGGCACAATGGTAATTTTTTCGTGCTGGTGCAGCTTGCTCACCAATTCGCCGAGGGCTTGGGGTTCGCCGTTACCGCTTTGCAGTTCCTGGGTAAACGAGCCGTCAACTTTAATAAAATTGGCCGTAACATGGGCCAAGGCATTAAAAGGGTTGAGCGCGCAGCCGAAATGGTTGATGCAGCAATCACTCCCTAAAGCGGCAAGGCTGGCGGTAAATTCTTTAGCGTGATTAAGATGACTGTGCACGTCCAGCTCATTAACTTGAAACAGCAGCGCATCTGGACTTAGCTTCACCGCCTTAAAGGCCACCGCCAACCAAGGCACTAGGGTTTTGTCTTTAATGGAATCGGCACTGAGATTCACGATCAGGCGTGTGTTATTGCCGCGTGCACGGTGCGCCGCTAAGGTTTTAATGGCATCCATGATCACCCAGCGGTCAATTTTGGTCATGGCGCCCATCTGCGCGGCCACGTCGAAAAATTCGGCGGGAGTCATATCATCGGTGTCGTTTTCCACCATGCGCAGCAGCACTTCGTAATATTCTTTGTCGGAGCCACGTAGGCTGAGAATCGGCTGAAAGAGCAGGCGGAAACGGCCTTGATCCAGGGCTTTTTGCACCATGGCAGCCATTTGTTTACTGGTGCGCGCGGTGCTTAGCTGGGATTTGCTGACGGTAGGTTCATAGAGCCGCGCCACTAAGCCTTTTTGAATGGTACGTTCCGTGCGCACCATGTCTAACGCCTTGAGCGCGAAGTTGATAGGCTCGTCGGCGCTGGCGGTAGTGTCGTTGATAAAGCTAACCCCGGCGATAAAGCGGAACATCAAGGTGGCTTGATCGAGGCTGACAATATGGTCACACAAGCTGCGGCACAGGGCGTCGGCGCGGGCCAAGGCCTCGGCAGCGGTAGTGCGCGGCACAATGAGCATAAAACCTTCATCGCTAAACCGACCCAAAATTTCGTCAGCGTTAACGAAGGTTTTCATATGGCCGGCTAATTCACACAGCACCATATCGGCAGAGGCGGCCCCCAAACGGGCCTGCACAATCCCCATGAAGTCCTCAACCTGAATGTAGACCAAGGCCCCGGAGACATGCTCCTGCTGGGCAGCCGCCACCAGTAATTCAAGTTGATTGACCAAATAAGCCTTGTTAGGGAGGCGGGTAGTTAAATCCTGGAAGCGAATTTGCTCCAACTGCGCGGCAATAACGCGTTGGTCGTGGTTGGTATTGCTAGTCATGCTGCTGGGTTTTACCACCAGCTGGACACATAACTCCTCGTCGTAACGCGCTTTGCGCACTTCCACAGGAAGATGGCGGGCTTCGCCGGCGGCGTTGAGCATGTGCCAGGTAATGGAGGCCGTATCCAAATCCCCGTGTTTTAACGCAAAATTTTTCAGAAAGGCTTTAACGTCATCTTGCTGGCCCTCATCAACCACATCGATGATTGGCATGCAATCTAGGTCGTCGCGGCTGCTGTAGCCGAGTATTTCCGCAAAGGAATCGTTCACATAGATGAACATGCCATCCTGCTCGAAGGCGATGCCATCTTTGGAATTGTCGAGCAATTCCTGGTTGCGGCGCTCGATTTCTTTTAAGCGGCGCTCTGCGGCACGTTTTGCGCTGCGCTGTTCTCGGTTACTTGCTTCGCGAGCAATCACCAGTAGCAGGTGTTGATCGTCATCCAGCCGCACCACATCCGCCGCGCCCAACCGCAAGCCTTCAACAATGGCCGCTGAATCGTCGGTGTCCGTTTGCAAAATGACCGGAACATCCCGCGACAAGCGACGGATATGTTTAATGGCGCTGCTCGGCGCTACGTTCGTGGTGGCGTCAGCGGCGATCAATAAATCCCAACTCTGTTCTTGCAGCAGCTTTACCAGTACTTCCTCGCTTTCCGCATGCTGAGCGCGCAGGTTGCGCCCAGCACTGCGCAGCAAACTGGTGAGGCGCTCGGCTTCAGTGCGGGAATCATTAAGAATAAGCAGTCGTAAACTAGCTGAATTCATGGGGTCTTATTCGGGTGAGGTGATGGCTGAAGGTACTAGGGACTACCGCGATTCGGGTGGTCGGTAAACTCCTGTACGCCGGCGGTCAGTTGGATCGGTACGGTTAGTAAATTAGGCCGCGAATCCTAGCAGAGTCGAAGGTCTACGAATGTTGAATTAAGCGACAGTTTGGCACAAATTGTGGGTGATCCACTGCTCAATTTTCAGTATCAAAGGTTGTTATAGCGAATTGACGAAGTTTTGCCGTGGCCAACACGCAGTTTTCTAATTTGCCATTGGTGGTTTGACCGTCCTGGCGCAGGCGCACAGGCTGATATTCTTGAAACGGCATGGCTGGGGAAAGCAAATGCGCAGGCCCCTGCCCGTGGCGGGCAGCGGGCAGGTAAAAGGCGCGCATGAACGATGAATAATTGCCGTCCTCATACTGGGCCGAGGCCGCAAAGGCTTGAGCCTGCGTGGAAATTAATTGTACACCAACCTGTGTGACGTCCTTTTGGCGACGGATCCAACGCACCACACACAGATTCCAGGTGCGGCGCCCCGCTTCGCGCACGGCAATAAGGTCCCCAGCCTCCAGTTGTGCGGGCACATCGGCGGCCCACTCAATACAGTAACCACCGGCACTGAGGTTAACCAAAGCCACCGAAAAAACGAGGCCAAGTGGCACCGCGCGGGGTTCGTCATCCGTGGCTTGTTTTGCCAAGCGGCCCACAGGGGAGTAGTTGGTAGGCTCGTTATTCTGGCGAGGACGGTCTTGGTTTAAAAATTTGTCGAAGGCTTGTTCGCCAGCAATTTGATAATGGCATTCACTAAAGCCCACACACACACTTGCGGCATCTCCTGTGCTGCGGCGCTCTAGGTCACGGCTACTGAGATTGCCCCAAGCGTTTTGCACATGCAGCAGCAGGGAGGCCGGAAATTCTTCGGGAATAAGCCCTTTTTTGTAATCCACGCCAACGCTGTCCTTGGCGTTCAACTGGTTGAGGAGCACCTTGAAGTTAAGCTCAATGACTAGGCTATCGACAGGGCCTTCATGCCGTTCCTTCAGCAGCGGCCCGCGGTCTCGGGTGAGATTAACCCAATACAGGTTGTTCGAGGTTAGGTCGGCTGGGGATTTAAGTTGGATGTAGCGCGACCACTCCGCCAAGGCATCGTAGACCGAGCTCACATCGTTTTGCGCCACCTGGTTAAGGCGTGCCGCACCGAGGGCCAACACCCGCATGTAGGCCTGCTCAATGGTGGTCACCTTATTGGTGTGGACCAAGTCCTCTACCGGGCTGTCTTGTAGCTCGTAGAATTTGGCGCAGCGATACAGCAAGTGCAAATGCGCCCAAAGGCCTTGGGGAACTTGGGTGTAGAGCTGAAAGCTGCGAAAAAACATCAGCCCGAGGGCCGTTATGGCGCGGTGCAAAGCCTGAATAAAAATGAGTCGTTCGAAATTATTCACTTTGCTGGATTTACCCAGCTCTAAAACAATGGCGCTGTACCCGTCCAGCATATTTTTTTGCAAGGCTTGGGCAATAATGGCAGTTTTTTGGGCCTGTTCAGGCAGAATCAGGGGTTGATGTAAAAACTCTTTAGTCAGGCCCACTACCGTTTGATGCACGATAGAACGCAGCGCCTCCAGCATCTCAAAACGCGTAGCCGGCTCGGTTTTTAAGCGCACCACCTCTGGCAGTGCGCGGTACAGGCTAACGCTAGTGGATATCACTTGGGTGGCGCGCAATTGGTTCACCCACGTGCGTACTCCCGCGATCTTGGCGCTGGCGCAAAAGCCCAATTGCGACAGGCTAGCCTCGGGAATTTTCAGCAGTGCCAAGTGACTGATGGGATCAAACTGTTCGTTCATAGGTTACCTTTTAACCATCCTAGAGTTGACGCTGAGGCCTTAGCCTAGAAACCTCGCCACCGAGCGGTACCACGCAAGCTGTCAAACAGTATAGCTGGTGGTTATAAAGGTGTTTTGGAAGCTTCTTGAGAAATTTCTTTCACAAACCGCGGCACTAGGTAGCCCGGCAACTTAGCTAACATGCCTTGGTGTAATTCACGGGCGCGGTCTTCAGTCACTGCAAAATGCGCCGCGCCTTGTACCTTATCAAGCAGGTGCACGTAGTACGGCAGCACCTGAGCTCTAAATAGGCTTTCGCTCAAGGCCACTAAGGTGGCCAACTCATCGTTCACCCCGCGCAGCAATACGCATTGATTCAGCAGGGTAAGGCCCGCGTGTTTTAGCTCCTGCAATGCCGCCAACACCTCTTCGTCAACTTCTTGGGGGTGATTGCAATGGATTACTAGCACCGGCTGCAAGCGGCTATGGCTAAGCAGGCTCACCAGTTCTGGGGTGATACGGCTGGGCAACACCACCGGTAGCCGCGAATGAATACGCAGCCGCTGCAGATGGGGAATCGCCTCCAGCTGCTCAATCAACCAGGCGAGCTGTTTGTCGCCCTGCGCCAAAGGGTCGCCGCCACTCAAAATGACTTCGCTGATGCTGGTGTCACAGCGCACATAATCCAGCGATGCAGCCCACTGCTCACGGCTCAAGTGGTTTTGCGCATAAGGGAAGTGACGGCGAAAGCAGTAACGGCAGTGAATGGCACAATGGGTGGCCGCAATGAGCAACACACGGCCATGGTATTTGTGCACTATGCCGGGCACCGGATTGGTTTGCGCTTCGCCCAATGGGTCGTTGCTGTAGCCAATGGCTTCATCAAACTCACAACCTAAAGGCAAGACTTGCCTGAGTAGCGGGTCGTCAAGGTTACCGGGCTGCATGCGGCGCACAAAGCTGTCGGTGACACGCAGCGGGAACAGCTGCGCAGCCCGCTGGGCGGCAGCAAGGTGCTGCGGGTCCAAGTTTAAGCGCGCAAATAGGTCTTCGGGGCTTTGAATCAGCTGACTCAATTCGTCTTGCCAGCTTTTTAGCTGCCATGTGGGCAAAGTTCGGGGTATCATGTGCGCCTTTTTTCGTCACCTAAATAATTGATTAAACCGAGTTGAGGGCAAAATGGCTAGTTATTCCACCAATGATTTTCGCGGCGGTCTCAAGGTAATGCTCGACGGCGACCCTTGTTCTATTATCGAAAACGAATTTGTTAAGCCCGGCAAAGGCCAAGCCTTTAACCGCGTCAGGCTGAAAAACCTGAAAACAGGCCGCACTCTAGAGAAAACCTTTAAGTCTGGCGAGAGCCTAGACGGGGCGGATGTAGTAGACCGCGATATGCAGTACCTCTACAACGACGGCGAATTTTGGCATTTTATGGAGGTGGAAACCTTCGAGCAGACCCAAGCCGATTCGAACGCTGTAGGCGAAGCCATCAAATGGTTGCGCGAACAGGATAACTGCGTGGTCACCCTGTACAACGGCTCACCTTTAGCCGTTACCGCCGCCAACCATGTAGAGCTGGAAATTGTTGAAACCGACCCAGGCCTGCGCGGAGATACCGCCACCGGCGGCACCAAACCCGCCAAGCTCTCCACCGGAGCCGTGGTTAAAGTGCCTTTATTTTTGAATACCGGCGACGTAATCCGCGTGGATACCCGAATCGGCGAATACCTAGGCCGCGCCAACAAATAAGTCGGCCGCCTGCCATGTTTGCCTCTTCCGCCAACATAGCAACCTTACAAAAACGCGCGTTTTACCTACAGCAGGTACGCGCGTTTTTTTCTGCTCGTGGGGTATGGGAGGCAGACGTACCCCTACTCTCCGCCGCCAGTGTCACCGACGTGAATTTGGAGGCGCTGCATTGCCAAGTTGGCGGCCACCAAGCCTTTTTGCAAACCTCGCCGGAGTTTTACCTCAAACGCCTGCTGGCTATGGGCAGCGGCGACTTGTTTTATCTCGGCAAGGCATTCCGCCAAGATGAATCCGGCCCGCGCCATCGCCCGGAATTTACCCTGCTGGAATGGTATCGCTGCGGCTTGAACACGCAGCAGCTGAGCGCCGAAATTATCGCGCTTATTCAACACTTGCAGCCAGAGATTACGGTGCAGTACAGCAGCTATCGGCAACTGTTTATCGACCGGTTTGGCGTCAATCCGCACTGCGCCACCCTCGCCGAATTAACCGCCGTGGCGCGCCAGCACTATGGCGTAAGCTGGGAGGATCCGGAGCGCAATACCTGGCTAGATTTACTCTTCACCCACGGCATCGAGCCGCACATGCCCGCCGGCCTGCTGGTGGTAACGGATTATCCCGCCAGCCAATGCGCCTTGGCTCGCTTGGGCGTGAATGCCCAAGGCGAGTCCATCGCCGAACGTTTTGAGGTGTATTGGGGTGGACTAGAATTGGCCAACGGCTACTGGGAACTCACCACTGCCGAGGAGCAAGCCACGCGCTTCGCCGCTGACCTGAAAACCCGCGCCAGCTTACGCAAGCCTTTACCGCCGGTGGATCAGCACCTACTGGCGGCGCTGGAGGCGGGTATCCCGGATTGCGCGGGGGTGGCCATGGGCATAGATAGACTGCTGATGCGCCTGCTGGGTGAGGCGGAAATCGCCGCGGTGATGCCTTTTGGCAATGGTTAACCGAGAAACCTCAGTTGAGCGCCAAAAAGCTGTGTAATCCATTGCTGTGATTAGTGAAAGTTAAACTTTGCTAGGCGCTGCCCGGGGGTTGCGCAGACTTTGGTGATCCAACTGAGGTTTCTAGGTTTAACCCAGCTCCAGCGCTTCAATTTTGAAAAAACCTTGGGTCAAGCAGGGCCAGTATTCACGCCAATTCAGCGTTGGCGCCAGCTTAAATTCGCCGCGCACAAACTGGGCAATACGCCCCTCGGCTGTGGCCACCCACAGTTGTACAGTGGCAGACACGGGCAGGCTGCACTCCAAGCCCTCGGCTAACTGTGCCTCACGCAACACCAGTTTAAGTAACGCCTCTAGCCGTGCGAACAGCTGCACCACGCGCTGATGCAAACTCCCAGTTTCCCCCGCCAGCGCCTCGCCGGTCAGCAACCGCGTCATGCCGGGATGGCGTTCGGCGTAATCCAGCAGCAGCCACAAAATTTCCCCACAGCGCTCCAGCGCGGGCAGCTCATCGCGTGCCGCTAGGGCCGCGGCCGGCGCCAAAATGGACTCATCAATTTGGTCCATTAGCCCCTCCATCATTTTTATTTTGCTTGGAAAATGCCGATAGAGCGCGGCTTCCGACACCCCCACCTCACGGGCCAATGCCGCCGTGGTGATGCGCGCCCCAGGGCTAGTTTTTAGCATGCTGGCGAAGGCCTCAAGAATTTGCTGGCGTCTGGGTTTGTTGGTGGCGCTGAGCATAGGAACTGGGCACTCAATGAAGAAATATTGGCGTTAACTTTAGAACACCCACAGGCTATTAGCGCCTTTGCCGCACCGCCTCAAACAAACAAATACCCGCCGCCACCGACACATTTAAACTGCTCACGCTGCCTGCCATAGGAATAAACGCTAAATAATCGCAGTTTTCCCGAGTCAAACGCCGCATGCCCGTGCCTTCGGCGCCCATCACCATCACTAGCGGACCGGTAAGCGCGGTATCAAAAATGGATTGCGTAGCTTCGCCGCAGGTACCCACCAGCCATAAGCCTTTTTCCTGCAGCTTTTGCAGGCAGCGGGCCAGATTCGTTACCGGCACTAGCGGTACGGAATCGGCGGCCCCACAGGCCACTTTGCGAGCCACCTCGGTAAGGCCGACGGCGTTATCCTTGGGAATAATCACCGCCTGGACGCCAGCGGCATCCGCAGAGCGCAAGCAAGCGCCCAAGTTGTGCGGGTCCGTTACCCCGTCTAACACCAATAAAAACGGTGGCCTAGTCAGGCCATCCAGCATTTCGTACAAATAATCTTCGTCATACAGTTGGCCGGGCTTGGCGTAGGCAATCAACCCTTGATGGTTGTTGCCTTCACAAAGGTCATCTAATTCCTTGCGGCTGCGCAGCTGAAACGGCAACCCCTGCGCCTGTACTAGGTTGAGAATTTTTTGGAGGCGCTGGTCGTCCCGCGTGCGCAACACCAGCACCTGCTCCACGCGCTGTGGTGCACTTTTCAACAAGGACTGCACGGCATGCAGACCAAATAACATTTCCGATTTCACGTATTACCTTTTTTTAGTAGCGGGTGTGGTTGACGGCTTTTTAGCGGGCTTAACCGATTTAGCTCGCGGCGCACTGGGGGTTTGGGGCTTAGCGGGCTTGGCTTTGGCCACCTTCGCCGCTTTAACCGCCTTCTGAGCTTTAACGGCTGTAGTTTTTGCCGGTTTTGGCGCCGCCTTGGGCGCTGTGGCGGCCTTAGGTTTAGCGCCTTTGGCGGATACAGCGGGCTTGCTCAGAGCGCCTTTGGCCGCAGTAATCGGCTTAGGCACCGCAGTGCTCGGCTTAGCCGCCGCAGCCTTAGTGCCTACTTTTGGTTTGGGTGCTGAAGCTGGACTCGTTACCGCAGGCTTAGGTGCTGAACCCTTGGCCGGTGCGGCTGGCTTAGGGGCCGATTGTTTTGCCGCCGCCGGCTTCGCTTTTGGTGCCGTTGGTGCTGGGGTCGGTGCGGCTTCCACTTTATTAATTTTGCGTTTACGCGGCTTGGCTACGGGTGCCGCCACAGCTACCGGCTGAGGCTGCGGCGCTGGCGCCTTGCTCACAGGTTGCGCCACCACCGTCGAAGCCAGATTTTTGTCCTTGCGTTTAGCTTTGCGTGGCTTTTGACGAGCGCCTTTAGCCAAAGGCGGCTCTTGTTGAGCGGCATTTTTGTGGCGGCTGCCGGCCTCGGCCAGTGGTTTAACTTTGCCCGCTTTTTGGCGTTTTGCAGATTTTTTGGGGGGCTCCGGCGCGCGGGCTGGGGTGCCCGCCGAGCCTTTTGGCGCCTTTCGGCTGGCGCCCTGGCTTTCCAACTCAAAATCCACTTTGCGTTCATCAAGGCTCACGCGCACTACACGTACTTGCAGTGCATCCCCCAAACGGAAGGTTTTGCCAGAACGCTCGCCCACCAAACGATGTTGCGCGGGTTGATGGTGATAATAATCTTGTGGCAAGGCGGAAATATGAATTAAGCCCTCCACAAATAAATCCGTTAATTCCACAAATAAACCAAAACCCACTACGGCGCTAACCACGCCGCTAAAAATTTCACCAACGCGATCCTGCAAATATTCGCATTTAAGCCAGCTAACCACATCCCGCGTTGCTTCATCGGCCCGGCGTTCGGTTAACGAGCATTGTTCACCCAGGGTTAAAATTTTCGCCATGTCATAGGGGTAAATTAATTCTTGGCTAATCATGTTGGCGGCGGGGTGGCGCCGCACTTTTTTACTGGGCAAACTACTGCGAATAATGCTGCGAATAGCCCGATGGGTAAGCAGATCCGGGTAGCGGCGAATGGGCGAGGTAAAGTGCGTATAGGCTTTATAGGCTAAGCCAAAATGGCCTTTATTATCCGGACCATAAATCGCCTGATTCATGCTACGCAACAGCACCGTTTGAATTAAATGCGCATCCGGACGGCCGACAATCCGCTCCATTACCGCTTGATAATCCGCAGGGGTAACATCTTCGTAGCTGCGTAAGCCTAAACCCAATTCGCCAAGGAAATCTTTTAATAATTCGAGTTTGCGCTCCTTGGGGGATTCGTGAACGCGATACAGCGCGGGAATGTTGTGATCTTCCAAAAATTTAGCGGCGCACACGTTCGCGGCCAGCATGCACTCTTCAATTAATTTATGCGCATCATTGCGCACCACTGGCACTATGCGTTCAATTTTGCGATGTTCGTTAAATAAAATACGTGTTTCTGTGGTTTCAAAATCAATGGCGCCGCGCAGCGTACGTTCGCCGCGCAAGGCTTGATATAAATTATGTAATTCATCTAAATGCGGCACAACCGGGGAAAAGGTTGCGCGAATTTCACTGCCTTTTTTAGCTTTGTCCGCCAAAATATAACCAACCTGAGTATAGGTAAGCCGCGCTTTGGAATGCATTATCGCTTCATAAAAGGTATAACCGGTAATCCGCCCTTTGGCGCTAATGGTCATTTCGCAGACCATACACAAACGGTCCACTTGCGGGTTAAGGGAGCACAAGCCGTTG
>CAMCXE010000084.1 GCA_945882995.1 Thalassocella blandensis
AGATCAGTGCGAATCAACATAAATGCCGATTCTTTTTTCTTGCTCAGATACTTCGTTTCTGGACTATTTAAAATAATCGTCGAGACACTTGTATCTGATAATTGCTTAGAGCCAATCACCAACACAAGCGCTCACACGCTTTGCTTGATCATTTTGTTAAAGATCTTTAAGATCGCTTGGATCTTAATTCCGAGAAGCTCTTTGCTCATCGGGGTCGCACATCTTACTCGTTTGAGTGGGCATGTCAACCTTTTTTTCTGCTCGTTTCGGGCTAACTTGATCGCACCAAACGCTCCTCAACCAGCTTTCCAAACCCAAGTCAAATAACAACCCGCCGGTAGAAGCCTGCAAACCTGCTGATTATAAAAGGGTTTTAGACTTTAACCACACGACTAAAACAAACCTTCCTGACCACCCCGTTTGAGGAGGCGCGCATTATCTACACCTAGACTAGGTAGGTCAATCGTTTTTTTGTTGCTGACTGAACTAATAGCCTAATCTGTTTTTCATTTGCCTCGCGCAGGCTTTCGCTTGTGGGCTGCGGGGGGGGCACTTATACTTTTTTACTTTTGAGGGGATGATTTGCAATGGGCCCGTTCCGCCAAGCTGTGGTACTACTCTGTATTTTTGCGCTATTAGGGGGGTGTGGACAAAAAGGGCCACTTAAATTGCCTCCAAAATCCGCTTCCGTTTCTATGATCGGCTCAGGTTTAACGGCTTGAGTCCCGCGCTTTATCAGAGGTATTTTGAATGTCTTGTTTGTCAATTCAGCATGATTCGCTGTACATGGAGGCGGTTAGTCTTGTCCAGCTCGCTGAGCAATTTGGTACGCCCACCTATGTTTATAGTCGCCAATCCATCACGGAGGCCTACTCCGCCTATACCGCTGCGCTAGGCGATCACCCCGGTTTGGTCTGTTATGCCGTGAAAGCTAATTCCAATCTAGGGGTTTTGAACCTATTGGCGCGTTTAGGTGCGGGTTTTGACATTGTGTCAATGGGTGAACTTGAGCGCGTGCTTGCGGCGGGCGGTGATCCCGGGCGAGTGGTGTTTTCAGGCGTTGGCAAAACCGCCGGTGAGATGGCGCGCGCTTTGGAGGTAGGCGTGTTTTGCTTTAATGCGGAGTCGATCAGCGAGCTCGAAGCGCTTTCGCAAGTTGCCTCGGCACAAAATAAGATTGCAGCCATATCCCTGCGTGTTAATCCTGACGTGAACGCTGACACACACCCCTATATATCTACCGGCTTAAAGGAAAATAAATTTGGTATTGCCATAGAGTCTGCTCTAGACGTCTACCAAAAGGCGTCGGCGTTACCCGGCCTGCGTATAGTCGGGCTGGATTGCCACATAGGCTCTCAGCTGACCAAACTTGATCCATTTTTAGATGCACTGGATCGTTTGTTGCTGCTGGTTGATCAGCTCGGCGCGCAAGGGATCTCGATTCACCATTTGGATTTGGGGGGCGGCTTAGGCGTTACTTATAGAGATGAGCTTCCGCCCGCCATCGGCGACTACATTAGCGCGGTTAAAGCACGCCTTGGCAGCCGAAAACTAGCGCTGATGTTTGAGCCCGGCCGATCCATTGTGGCAAATGCCGGTGTTTTGTTAACGCGCGTGGAATACCTGAAGCCAACTGAACACAAGAATTTCGCGATTATTGACGCGGCCATGAACGATTTAATTCGGCCAGCCCTCTATCAAGCTTGGCAGGACATAGTGCCGGTGGTGCCGCGCGCGGGCGAACCTAAAATCTGGGATCTGGTGGGTCCGGTTTGCGAAACTGGAGACTTTCTCGGCAAAAACCGCGCGTTAACGCTGGAAGCCGGGGATTTGCTCGCGGTGAAGTCCAGTGGTGCTTACGGTTTTGTCATGAGCTCTAACTACAACACCCGTCCCCGCGCGGCTGAAGTTTTGGTGGATGGCGAGCAGATGCACTTGGTGCGACGCCGCGAAACTATAGCGGAGCTGTTTGCCCATGAAAGCGTGCTACCAGCCTAAGGCCCCTGAATGAGAATTAAATTTACCAAGATGCAGGGTGCCGGCAACGATTTTGTGATGATTGATGCCATCAGCCAAGCCGCGGTCATCACGCCTGAGCGCGCCGCAAAACTGGCCGACCGCCACTTTGGGGTGGGGTGTGACCAGGTGTTAGTGGTTGAAGCCCCAAGCGACCCGCATAATGATTTTCGCTATCGCATCTTCAACCAAGACGGCTCTGAAGTTGAAAACTGTGGCAACGGCGCGCGTTGTTTTGCCATCTTCGTGCGGTTGCGTCGGCTTACCCATAAAACGCTCATCCGCGCAGAAACCGCGGCAGGGATACTGGTGTTAAAAGTGCAGGACGATGATCAAGTAACTGTGGATATGGGGCCGCCTGAGCTGACGCCATCAAAAATTCCCTTCGTGGCTGACGGCCAATTGGCTGAATATCCACTGGCACTCGCTGATCGAACGCTGAGTATTGGCGCAGTTTCAATGGGTAACCCTCACGCGGTTGTTCTAGTGGATGCGGTTGACACTTATCCTGTAGCATCGCTGGGCGCGGAGATCGAGTGTCATGTAGCGTTTCCACGCAAGGTCAACGCGGGCTTCATGCAATTGCTCTCGCGCCATGAAATTAAGTTGCGAGTCTACGAGCGTGGCGCGGGTGAAACCTTGGCTTGCGGCACAGGTGCCTGCGCGGCGGTGGTTAGTGGTGTACTTCGCGGCCACCTTGAATCGCCAGTTAGCGTGCATTTGCCGGGCGGGACCCTAAACATTGTTTGGGCGGGGCCGGGCCATTCGGTATTGATGACCGGGCCGGCCACCGTGGTTTTTCACGGTCAGGTGCGAATTTAAACATGGCGGCCAGCGCCTCACCTGGATCTCGGTTACAAGCCGATCAGGTTGCAGCCTATCTGAAAGAACACCCCGATTTTTTTCTGGATCGTGAAGACCTGCTAGCGGATTTGCAGTTACGTCATCCCACCGGTGGCGCCATATCGCTGATTGAGCGGCAAGTGGCGGATCTGCGTCAACGCAATCGGGATTTGCGTCGTCGCCTGGGTGAGTTGCTAGGCACCGCGCGGGACAACGATCAACTCATCGAAAAAACTCGCCGCCTAACGCTCGCGCTGCTCGAAGCGGTTGATCTAGGGGACCTCGTTGATGCGCTTTATTACAGCCTCGATCGCGAGTTTGGCTTCGAACAGACTCGTCTACTGCTCATTAGCGGACGGCGACTCTCCTGCAATACCCAGGTGGTGACTATGGCCGAGGCACAGCGCTTTTTGAGTCGTCGGCTGCGTCTGACACGCGTACAAACCGGGGTTTTGGAGCCAAGCGAAGTGAATTTCCTGTTTGGGCTGGACGCCGAGCTGGTTGGTTCCATGACTCTCACTGTACTTCGACCGAGCCAGCCTTTCGGGGTGATTGCCATTGGCCATGCTGACCCCAAACATCTTAAAGCGAACCTGGGCATAGTCTTTTTAGCGTACCTGGGGCAGCTCCTTGAACGTTTGCTGCCGAACCTGATTGCTCATGACCCCTCATGATTTGCCTCCCGGTGTAGCCGACGCCATACAAGCCTATCTAGGTCAGTTGCGCGGGATACGCGGGCTTGCGGAACACTCTTACCTGGCGTTTGGTCGAGACCTTGCCAAACTGGTGAATTTTTGTGAGTCCATTGGTATCACTCAGCCCGCCGAAATATCGGCTTCAAACCTGCGCCAACTGCTCACCAAGCTGAGGCTGGAAGGCTTAAGCGCACGAAGTTTGCAACGCTGGCTGTCGAGTGTGCGCGGTTGGTGCCGCTATCTGCGGGAAAACCAGCTGATTGAGGTAGACCCTACGGCGGGATTGCGCGCGCCGAAGGTTGAAAAATCGCTGCCCAAAACCTTAGATACGGATCAATCGAGCCAATTTGTGGCGGTTGAGGGCACGGATTTTTTGAGCCGGCGCGACCACGCTATGACTGAATTACTTTACTCCTCAGGTTTGCGTATCGGCGAGTTAGCCAGCTTGGATATGGCCGACTTGGAACCGAGCGAGGCGATGCTACGCGTGCTGGGTAAAGGCAATAAGACGCGGTTGGTGCCGGTAGGGCGCTTCGCGATGACCGCACTGACGGCTTGGTTCTCAAGCCGAGCAAGTATTGCGCCGGCCGGACAAGCCATGTTTGTCAGCGCTCAAGGACAACGCCTCACCACTCGCGCCCTGCAAAAACGTTTTGTCCGGCTAAGCGTTACGCAAAACATGGAGCAAAAAGTCCACCCCCACATGCTGCGTCACTCTTGTGCTAGCCACTTATTGGAATCCAGCAGCGATTTACGCGCTGTCCAAGAGTTGCTAGGCCATAGCAATATTGGCACCACGCAAATTTACACCCATTTAGATTTCCAACATTTGGCCAAGGTATATGATCGGGCGCACCCCCGAGCCAAACGACAAGGCGAGATTCAGCCCTTAGTTGATAAGGAGCCAAAGACTTAAGCACGACCATAAACCACAAAACCTGCAGTATTTAACCGGAGGCTTCGTGGCATGCAGGGCAATAGCGAAGGCGCCAAGGCTTGGCGTTTAGATGGGCTGACCACCGTAATTCGATTCCGGCTTCCGCGGCGGATCAGCCACCACGTTGGGGGCGATCTGATTGATTTTGCCGCCACGCGCTAAAAAGGCTTCAACGTCCGACTCTATTTTTTGGCGCATGGCATTGCGCATGGCCATATTGGCGTCGTCCTCTTCCAGCACGTCAACACTTGCAGCCCGTACCGGCTCGTCATCGCTAGCGTCTAGGGTTTCATCGGATTCGACTTCATCGTCATCGAGTTCTTCAGGTTCATCCGTCATAGTCATTCTCTCTGTAAATTTACGGGTACGGCGGTTAATACTGTGGCCTGTTGAGTTGCGTATTTAACCTTGGTTTTGAACATATTTATAGATCAGACCAATTTGCTCGTCACGCTTTAACACGAGTTTTTATTAGTTTTTTTTGCTCTAGCTAAGGGTGCCGAGTTGCCTAATCGTTATGTTACTAAACACCCCAAGATTTTCTCCAGCCCTGTATCGAAATTTCCTTTAACGCCTCAAGGATCACGACTCGCAAACCAGATTCCCGACGCCAACCGCGACACGGTGTTCGTCTGCGGATTCAGCAGGCCGGCGCGCTCCCCTGCAAACTGAGGGCGCCCCAACCAGTGCTAATTAACCAGTGATGCAGAAGCTTAGTTCACTTCCGGCAAAATGCGGTATTCCGCGGAGCGTGCATGGGCCTCTAAGGATTCACCATAAGCTAGGGTGGCCGCCATTTTACCGAGGGTGGAGGCCCCTTGGGCCGTACAGCGAATAATCGAGCTGCGTTTTTGAAAGTCGTAGACGCCTAGGGGTGACGAAAACCGCGCGGTGCCGGCGGTGGGCAGAACGTGGTTAGGCCCGGCGCAGTAATCGCCGAGGGCCTCGGATGTATACCGGCCCATAAAGATAGCGCCAGCGTGACGAAGGTGCGGCATTAAGGCTTCCGGATCGGCAACTGACAGCTCCAAGTGTTCGGGTGCAATGCGGTTCGACAGCTCCAGCGCCTGCGCCATAGATTCCACCCGAATCAAGGCGCCGCGCTTAGCCAGCGACACGGCGGCGATGGACTGGCGCGCTAGGGTAGGCAGTAAGCGTTCTAGGCTGGCGTAAACTTGGTCTAAATAGGCCGCGTTAGGGCTTATTAAAATGGCTTGGGCGTCTTGGTCATGTTCGGCTTGGGAGAACAAATCCATGGCCACCCAATCCGGGGGTGTTTGGCCGTCGGCAATAATCAGGATTTCCGAAGGCCCAGCGATCATGTCGATATCCACGGCGCCAAATACCGCGCGCTTGGCAGTGGCCACGTAGATGTTGCCAGGGCCAACAATTTTATCGACTTTGGGAATTGTGGCGGTACCGTAAGCCAAGGCAGCGATAGCCTGAGCCCCTCCGACCGTAAAAATCCGCTCCACTCCGGCAATGGCGGCGGCGGCCAGTACCAGCGGATTGGCTTCACCGGCTGGGGTCGGGCTAACCATCACCACTTCTTGCACGCCAGCCACCTTGGCCGGAATGGCGCACATAAGCACCGACGAGGGGTACGAAGCCTTACCGCCCGGCACATAAAGCCCGACGCGATCCATGGGGGTAACCTTCTGACCGAGCAAAGTACCCAAGGCATCTTCGTACTGCCAAGACCCTTGCTGCTGACGTTGGTGATAGTCGCGAATACGCTCCGCCGCCTGCTCCAACGCCGCCCTAGCGATAGGATCAATACTGGCCAATGCGGCCTGCAAGGCTTCGGGGCCTATGCTGAGTTGATCCATATGATCGGCGTGGCGTTGATCGAAGCGGTTAGTGTATTCCAGTAACGCCGCATCCCCCTCCGCGCGCACGCGGGCGATGATGGTTTTGACTGTGGCCTCTACCGCTTCGTGCTGGGTTTCCTCCCAAGCCAGCAACTGCTCAAGTGCTTGAGTGAACGTTGGGTTGCGGCTATCAAGGCGTGAAATCAACGACATGGCGACTCCTAGTGGGCGAGTGAGGCTGTGCAAAAGCGGCAATTTTAAGCTGATTGCGGTGGCATTTGGCGAACCATTTAACCCAAAAGCCTCAGTTGGGCGCCAAAAGCTGTGTGACCCTAGCGGACCTAGCTTGACGGCGCTAGGTCCGGCGACGCACAACCAAGGACACTAAAAAACCCAAGCCCGCCGCCAGTACGACGCTAGGCCCCGCGGGTGTGTCCCACCAAAAGGAGCTGGCCAAACCGCCGAGCACCGCCAACACCCCGAGTCCAGAAGCCAGTATTGCCATAGCCTCGGGGCTTTGCGTGAGCTGGCGTGCGCTGGCGGCGGGGATAATTAGCAGCGCCGTAATCAGCAAAACCCCAACAACCTTCATGGCCAAGGCGATCACTAACGCCATCATCACCATCAACAAGGTTTGCCAGCGCTGTACCGCTAGGCCTTCGACCTGTGCAAGATTCTGATCGAGTGCGCAGAGTAACAGTGGGCGCCACGCCCAGATCAGCAGCCCGAGCACCAATACGGCGAAACTATAAATCGTGACCAAATCCTGCGCATTGGCGGTGAGCAAGTCGCCAAAAAGAAAGCTAAAGAGATCAATACGCTGCTCGGCAAAACGGCTGACGCACACTAAACCTGCTGCCAGCGCACTGTGGGAAAGGATGCCCAAGAGGGTATCCGTGGCCAAGGCTTGTCGCTTCTGTAACAGCAATAAGGCAAGGGCGAGCAAAATGCTGCTCACCATAACCGCTAGCCAGGTGTTGATTTGCAGAAATAAACCGAGCGCCACGCCAAGCAACGAAGCATGCGCCAGGGTATCGCCGAAGTAGGCCATGCGACGCCAGATCACAAAAGCCCCTAAAGGTCCACTGACAAGGGCCACGCCGCTACCGGCCAACAAAGCAAATACAAGAAAATCAGGCATGGTGATGGTCGCAACTGTGGGGCACCACCTCGCCCTGCAAATTATGGGCGTGATCGTGATTGTGGGTGTAAATGGCGATGTCTGCGGCGTCTTTGCCGAACAGCTGGCGATAGTCTGGGTGCTGGCTAACACTGGCTGGCGCGCCTTGGCAGCAGATATGCCGATTGAGGCAATACACGGTATCGGTCTGCGCCATCACCAAATGCAAGTCATGAGAGACCATCAGCACGCCGCACTTCAGCTGATCGCGCAACAAAGCAATGGTGCGGTACAGCTCCACTTGGCCACTCACGTCCACGCCTTGCGCCGGCTCATCCAGCAATAACAGCTGGGGTTTGCGCAACATAGCGCGAGCCAACAACACGCGTTGCAACTCGCCCCCCGAAAGACTGTGCAGCTGCTGCTGGGCCAAATTGCCAATGTGCAACTGCGCTTGGCAGGCATCGCGCTCAGCCCCTGTGCTGGTGGTAAGCTCTAGAAACCTCGCCACCGTCATCGGCAGGCTGGCCTCAAAGTGCAAACGCTGCGGGACGTAACCTATACGCAGGCCGGGCGCCCGCCAGAGAGTGCCGCTGGTGGGAGCCAACAAACCACTAACCACATTGACCACCGAGCTTTTACCCGCACCATTGGGGCCTATCAGCGTGACGATTTCGCGCTCACCCACTTTAAGATTGATGTGCTCAAGCACCGATTGCCTCCCCAGCACCAAACCCACATCCGTTAACTGCACCAGATTACTCACTGGAATCCTCCCGGCATTGCGCGCACAAGCCCACCATTTCCAACATCAAGTGCTCCACACTAAAAGCCTGCTCGCTGGCCGCCGTGCGGATAAGCTCTGGCAGGACCGGGCTGTGCAGCTCTTGCGCAACGCCGCACTGGCGGCAGAGCAGCAGATTGCCACTGTGTTGATGACCGGGCTGATTGCAGCCCACAAACGCATTGAGGCTGTGCACGCGATGGATTAACCCTTGCTCCAGCAAAAAGTCTAACGCGCGATACACAGTGGGAGGCGCCACGCGACGCCCGGTGTGGGCCTCCAGCATGGCCATAAGCGCGTAGGCGCCGAGCGGTTTGTGGTTCTGCCAAATAAGCTGCAGTACCGCCAAACGCTGGCGAGTCAGCTGCACACCCGCCGCCAGACACACCTCCGCCGCGCGCTGTAGCGCTGTGTCGATGCACACTTGATGATTATGCTGAGCAAACGCGAGAGCGGCCGGCGCCATTGGATGAGCTCCACGCCCGAGAGGGCTGTGATTTTGAGTGGTAGGGTATAACATGCCAATTTTTCTGGCTAGGGCGGTTAGGTGTTATGAGCGGTCATCGGGTAGGTAACATCTTTCGGTTAATCTGCAGCCTAGCTCTGCTCTGGTCGTCCAGCGCCTCCTGCGCACCGCTCCAAGTGCTTACGAGTATTCGCCCTCTGGCATTGCTGGTGGCCGATCTGGGCGGCAGCGCAGTCCAAGTGCAAGTTCTGCTACCCAGCAACAGTGATCCTCACGATTTCGCCCTGCGCATCTCTGACCTGCAAAGGTTACAGAGCGCCGCTATGGTCATCTGGCTAGGGCCGGAGTTTGAGCGATTTTTAGCAAAACCCATGGCCACCAAAACCGCCGAACAGCAGTTGATGCTCAGCGCACTGCCTAACCTACACTGGCCTACCAGCCTGCCCAACACGGAAGCCGAGCACAGCGGCCGCGACATGCACCTGTGGCTAAACCCGACCAACGCCGCCTTATTGGCGCAGGCCATTAGCGCACGCCTGCAGAGCGCCTTACCCGATCAAAAGGCACAATTGGCCGAACGCTTACAACAACTATTGCTGCGGCTGGACGCCAGCGATGCGGCCATACAAGCCGCCTTGGGGCCGCTTAAAATTCGCCCATTTGGGGTGTATCACGATGGCTACGGCCATTGGGTTGAACATTTCGGCTTGCGACAAACCCTCAGCTTGTCGGCTATGCCAGCTCAACACCTGAGCGCCAAGCAGCTGGCTAGCGCGCGGCAGCAACTCGCTGGCGCAGGTTGTTTGATAACTGACGTTACGGAAGGTAATCGTCAGGCGCTGGCGGGGCTATTTCCTGTGCCGGTATTAGAGGCGGACCCCCTGGGGCAAAGCCGTGATTATGCCGACTTCCCAGCACTGCTCGACGCGCTGCAAGCTGTTTTTGTCCGGTGTTTACAGCCGCGACCGTAATGCGTGGGCAGGTACGCTGAGTGTGATTCCGGTCTGATTTGTTACTAAAATTCCCACTTTCGGGCAAATTATCTCGCCTGTAGGGCCATGCGACAGTAGAATCGGCGGCCATCGAGACTCTCCTCGATGCATCACTAATTTGTGGAGTACGTACTATGTTGACGCGAAACTTGCGCAACGCTTGGTTAAGCCTGGGCTTATTGTTGTCTTTTGCGGCTCACGCCGCCACCACATCACCCTACCAAATCATCGAAGACGTGAGTGGCAAGCTGATGTCCACCATCAAAGGTGGCGAGCAAACCCTAAAAACTCACCCTGACGACTATTACGCCAGTCTTAGCAAAGTGTTGGAACCCGCGGTTAATTTCGATTTTATTGCCCAAGCCGTAATGGCCGATGCCTGGCAGAAAGCCAACGAGGCCCAAAGGCGCAAATTCACCGAAATTTTCAAACTCGGCATGGTCAAAACCCTCGCCAAGGGATTAGCCGCCTATTCCAACCTCACCATTAGCCTAGTGCCCCCCAGCGGCGACTTAGGCGCTCAAAAACGTGTGGAGGTGCTCCAACAGGTAACCGGCGGTGAAAAAACCCATCAGGTTACCTACACCATGCAACTCGATAAAAATGGTGACTGGAAACTGATCAACGTTATTCTCAACGGCGTGAGCTTGGGCAAAAGCTATCGTGAACAGTTTGCCCAAACACTCAAACAGTCCAACAACAATATCGACACTGTGATCAACGACTGGAACAGCGATACCAAAAGCTAATCACCTTAGCCGACAGGTGCCCGGGCTGGGCATTTGATTTACACTGGCGGCTTTTTGCACTCTCTAGGTCGCCTATGCAAATTGACGCTATTACCGCCGCCATTCAAACCGCCATTCCAAACTCTGCTGTAAACGCCCATTTTGAAGGCAGCCACCTGCACTTGCGCGTGGTCAGCGAGGCCTTTGCTGGTCTCAATCCGGTCAAAAAACAGCAGTTGGTCTATGGCGCTCTCAGCGCTGCCATCGCCAACGGAGACATTCACGCCGTGCATATGCAAACCCTCACACCCGCCGAGGCGGCACAGCAGGCGTAACCCTAGAAACCTCAGTTGGATCACCAAAGTCTGCGCAACCCCTTGGCGCGCCTAGCAAAAGTTAAAATGGGTGAACAACCAACCAGGTTGCCCACCAATTTTAACTTTCACTAATCACACCAATGGATTACACAGCTTTTTGGCGCCCAACTGAGGTTTCTAGGGTAACACTCACGCTTTATTTACTTTTTACCCGGCTAATTTCCTATGTCGCAATTGACCATCGCCCTCACTAAGGGCCGCATCCTTGAAGAAACTCTGCCGTTGCTGGCTGCCGCCGGTATAGAGCCGCTGGAAGATATTGCTAAAAGCCGTAAGCTCACCTTTGCCACCAGCTCGCCGGAAGTGCGATTGCTGATTCTGCGCGGCAGCGATGTACCCACTTATGTGGAATTTGGCGCTGCAGATGTGGGTATCTCGGGTAAAGACACCCTTCTAGAACACGGCAGCACCAGTTTTTACGAACTACTGGACCTCAAGATCGCGCGTTGCAACCTGATGACGGCCGGACTGGTCGGGGTGCCCACCAAACCCGGTCGCATTCGTGTGGCCACCAAATATGTGAATATCGCCAAACGCTATTACGCCTCACAAGGCCGCCAAGTGGACCTCATCAAACTTTACGGTGCTATGGAGTTAGCGCCGGTGTTGCACTTGGCAGACGAGATTGTGGACATAGTGGACACCGGCAATACCTTGCGGGCCAATGGTCTAGAACCACGGGAAACCATAGCCAGCGTCAGCTCACGCTTAATTGTGAACAAAGCCTCCATGAAACTTAAGCACCACCAGATTGAGGCCTTGATTGATGCCGTAGAGGCGGCGGTGGGAGAACTGCTGTAAACGATGGCTGGCTAACCCAACAGCCTGCAGTGAGCGGCTGTTTACAGCAGCCGCTCACTGCAGGTAACAGCGTAAAAGCTATAGCTCCATCAACACCGATTTCTGCAACTCAACCAACTCTGCAATACCTTGCTTGCCCAGCGCCAGCATCGCCAACATTTGCTCCTCAGTGAACGGCTCGTGTTCAGCCGTGCCCTGAATTTCAATCAAACCGCCATTTTCCGTCATCACCAAATTCATGTCGGTGTCTGCCGCTGAATCTTCGGGATAATCCAAGTCCAACACCGCCTGCCCCTTATAGATACCCACAGACACTGCCGCCACCATGCCTAAAAACGGGTCGCATTTAAGCTTTTTACTCGCCTGCAAACTGCGCAGCGCATCCACGAGGGCCACACAGGCCCCAGTAATTGACGCGGTGCGAGTACCGCCGTCGGCCTGAATCACATCGCAATCCAACACGATGGTGTATTCACCGAGCTGCTTAAGGTCTACCGCGGCGCGCAGTGAGCGGCCGATTAAACGTTGAATTTCCACCGTGCGGCCACCCTGCTTGCCACGCGCCGCCTCGCGGTCCATGCGCGTGCCGGTGGAGCGCGGCAACATGCCGTATTCGGCGGTTAACCAGCCTTGCCCCGTACCTTTCAAAAAACGCGGCACACCCTCGGTCACACTGGCCGTACATAACACGTGGGTATCACCATAAGCCACCAACACCGAGCCTTCGGCGTGTTTGGTGTAATGGCGGGTGAGGGTAATTGGGCGCATTTGATGGGCGGCGCGGCCACTGGGACGGGTCATAAAACACCTAAAGGAATGAAAAGGGCCGGCAGTATAGCCGAGCTTAGCGCCTGCGCCGCAGCTAAAAGCCCATGTTAAGATGCCGCACCCTACCGGAGAGAATTTAGTATGCCGCACAGTATGACTGGCTTTGCTCGCATCGAAACCCAGCACCCCTGGGGTCAATTAATCTGCGAGATCCGTAGCGTCAACCACCGCTACCTAGAGCCCTCCCTGCGCATGCCCGACGGACTGCGCCGCCTTGAAGCGCCGCTGCGCGAAACACTGCGACGCGGGCTTTCCCGAGGCAAAGTCGACGCCAATCTGTTCCTAAAGCTGGAAGAAGGCCTAACCAATGCCATGGCGTTCAACCCGCAGGCCGCACAAAAATTGATCGAGATGGCGCAACAGATCAACCCCATGCTGGCTCAGCCCGCTCCCTTCAGCGCACTAGATGTATTGCGTTGGCCGGGCGTATTGCAAACCCAAGAATTGGACCAAGCTGCCGTGGACAAGGCGGTATTTGAGATTTTTGGCCAAGCCATGCAATCCCTTACAGCCAACCGGCAACGCGAAGGCGACGAACTTGGCCAGTGTATTGAACAACGCTTACAGGCCATTGCCGGCTTAGTTGTGCAACTGCGTGAGCGTCTGCCCCAATTACAGGAAGTGCAACACAGCAAACTCAAAACCCGCTTAGCGACACTCGGGGTTGAAGTGGATCAAGAGCGCCTAGCCCAAGAGTTAGTGTATCTGGCCCAAAAATCCGACGTAGCCGAAGAGCTGGACCGTTTAGAAGCCCACCTACTTGAGGTGCGCCACACCCTCAAACAACGTGAACCAGTCGGTCGCCGGCTCGATTTTTTAATGCAAGAATTGAATCGTGAAGCCAATACCCTGTCCTCCAAGTCCACCGCCAGCGAAACCTCCCAAATAGCCGTGGATTTAAAAGTTTTAATCGAACAGATGCGCGAGCAGGTGCAGAATATTGAATAACCTCACAAAAGGTAGTGGGTGACGCAACCAAAACTAAGCCTAGGCAATGAACTAAACCACCCAAAATGCCTCCAAAACCTTGAAAACCTAACTCCCCGCCCCAAGGCTGCGGAGGCGTGGCGCGGCCAAATAAGCAGTGCTACACTCCCGCAACACCCGATTTATGAGCACGATTGAAGAGGACACTCAATGGGAACTCAAATTCAAATAACTGGGATTCTGGCCCCAGGCCAGAATCTAAACGCCTACATTCAAGCTGTAAACGGCTTTTCTGTGCTTTCAGTAGACGATGAAAAGGCCTTAGCCGAAGACCTTTTCTACCGCGAGAACCTTGATGCGGCGCGCCGTCTAGTCATGGCCAACCTGCGTTTTGTGGTGCATATCGCAAAATCCTATTCCGGTTACGGCTTAGCGCAATCCGACTTAGTACAAGAAGGCAACGTGGGGTTGATGAAAGCGGTGAAACGCTTTAACCCCGAAAAAGGCGTGCGCCTGATCTCCTTTGCGGTGCACTGGATCAAAGCCGAAATACACGAATTTATCCTGCGCAACTGGCGCATTGTCAAAATTGCCACCACCAAGGCGCAGCGCAAACTGTTTTTTAACCTGCGTGGCCAAAAAAAGCGTTTGGGCTGGTTGAGCTATGACGAAGCCAAAGCCGTGGCACAGGACCTCAACGTTGACGTTAAACACGTACAGGAAATGGAAGGCCGGCTGTTTGCTTCCGACACCGCCTTCGACGCGGGCACCGATGAAGACGACGATACGGCCTATCAAGCGCCCGCCAACTATTTAGAAGACAAACGCTTCGACCCCGCCACGCTGCTCGAGGATTCCAACTGGGAAACCACCAGCGTTAACAGCTTGGAGCTTGCCATTGAAAAACTTGACGACCGCAGCCGGGATATTTTGCAGCAGCGCTGGTTAAACGAAGACAAAGCCACGTTGCACGATTTAGCCGGGCAGTACGGCGTATCCGCCGAGCGCATCCGCCAGCTGGAAAAAAACGCCATGAAAAAAGTTAAAAACATGATGGAAGCTTAAGCCGCCGCTTCGGTAGCTTGCCTCCAACCAAGCCGCGCACTGCGCGGCTTTTTTATGCCTAAGCGACTTATGACCACCCCAACCCATACACCAAGCCAAACCCCACCGCAGCCGCGCACCAGCCCTATTCTGTTAGCCGCCGCCCTATTTGGCTGTACGGGTATCGGCCTAGGCGCATTTGGGGCACACGCCCTCACACACCAGTTAACCCCGGACCAATTGGCGGTTTGGCATACGGGCGTGCAATACCAGCTTTATCACAGCTTGGGGTTATTGGTCCTTGGACTCTACGCACAAAGCAGCCCCCAGCTACAACGCACAGCGGCCTGCTGGGCGCTGGGCATACTGTTGTTTAGCGGCAGCCTCTACGCCTTAGCTTTGGGTGCTCCACATCTGCTGGGCTTATTAACACCGCTGGGCGGGGTGCTGTTTATGGCGGGTTGGTTAAGCTTGATAAGTGTTCGGAGTAAAGTGCGGGCGGGTTAGCCAAGGGCATAACCCGCTATTTTCATTGCGATCTCGGGCATAAACGCCTAACGACATCTGGTGAAATTTATGGGTGCAACATTAACCCTGAACCTAGCAGCCTGTCGGACTTTCCTGGCCCGTCGTTAGGCCCCATGAGAAAATAGGCCTCCCACACCACAGAATGCCGCCATGTCCCGCTTCATAACCATTGATCGCAACACCAACTTCCTGCTGCCGCCCTCCATGGACGATTGGTT
>CAMCXE010000085.1 GCA_945882995.1 Thalassocella blandensis
TGAATTTCAATACCGATTTAATCGGCGAGCAGATTTGGTTTCTATAGTTTCTCGTTTGGTCTATGTTGCTCTTCGGACACCGCCTATGCCAGAAAGATTATTGAAAGTTGGCTTAGGTTGAGTGGTAATTAGGTAACTTAATGACATTGCCCCCCTCGCCCGCTTACAAAGCGGCATTAATAGCTAGCCGCTATTTAATCTAAACCCCTCAATTGGAAACCCCACAGCGGTTTTAACGTTTAACAAACACACTAAGTGCGAAACTGCACAGACGCGTGTTGCCAACTAGCTCATTCTTTCCCAACAAAGGCCAACACCAGTCATTCACCATCCAAGAAACTTCAATTGGCAGCCGAAAAACTGTGTAGGCCTTCGAGGCTTAACCCTAGAAACCTCAGTTGGGCGCCAAAAAGCTGTGTAATCCATTGGTGTGATTAGTGAAAGTTTAAAATTACGGGCAGCCTGGTTGGTTGTTCGTAATTTTTAACTTGTGCTAGGCGCTCCATGGCATTGCGCAGACTTTGGCGATTCCAGTGAGTTCGTGAGGGTTATGTACATTTTTTAGGGGGATTAATCATGGCCAGTCCTACTGATGCCAAAGTAGTACCCATTCTCGGTGGCAATGCTCCATCAATCTCTAATATCCATTCAATTCCCAAAAATTCCGGCCATAGAGTTTCCGCGCTTTATCCTAATCTCGTAGCCGCGAAACAGGTCCGAAAAAATTTGCTGGCTAGCGGCTTCGCTGAACAAGCAATCCGCATACGACACAAGGCCTCAGCGAGCGCCTCAGTGCAAGCGTCCCAAGATGACCTTAGCGATGACGTCATTAACGAAGTAGTCGCAGACAGTGCCATAGGTGCAGCAGTTGGTGCGGGTATTGGCGCCATTGGTACGGTGATATTAATCGCATCCAGCGAAACCTTATTTATCGCCAGCCCCTTAATTGCCCCTCTAGCGTTGATAGGACATTTGGCCGCCGTAGGAGGCCTGCTGGGCGGCACATTAGGCGCGGCTGATAAAACTCATAAATATTCGGATGTGGTAGAGGAAGCTATACGGGCTGGCAATGTGTTGTTGCAAGTGCATACCTATAGCCCTACCGAAATCGTGCGGGCTAAAGAAATCATCCAAGAATCCCTCAAGGAAGAAAATCAAAAGATAAAGGAATTCGATTACCCTGAATATTAACCAGCCACCCGAGGATGGCGCGCAGGGCGCATTGCTAACATTTCTACCGTCGCAATCATCATCACAGCGGCAGCTGGTAATTGTTTGGTGCTGCCTATGCTGCGCGCACGGGCTTAGAGCCAGTGGATGTAACAGCCATTGTAACTATTCGGCACAATTTTCATTTTCTCACGTCATCCCCGCGCAGACGGGGATACCTATGGCGACGGCTCCGAAGCTATCACGATATTCACTCAAGTAAAGAACCTCTATTGGCCGCTGGATCCCCGCTTTCGCGGGGATGACGGGGAGATATGCTGAATAGTTGCCAGCCATTTTCCATGGATAAAAATTTTATCCATTCACCAACAGAGCCCACCGCATCAACTTTTAGCAATACTCAAACCCTGCACGCAGGTGCACGCCAGCACCTTGACCTGCGTGCCGTAACAACCGATCACCCTCACCTGGAAACCAACGCGGAACAGCGTCGACGCCAGTAGTCATTTCCGCTAAGCTACACGGCTTTGTGCGGTTAAAAATCCCATGTATTCACTGCTTCGCAACTGCCTCTTCCGTTTGGACCCTGAAATTGCCCACGAGCTCAGCTTGGATTGGCTTAGCGCCGCGGAGCGTCTGCGCCTCTTGCCCCTCTTTGCACCGAAAATCCCAGCAAACCCAGTTGAGGTTATGGGGCTCACATTTGCAAACCCGGTAGGTTTAGCCGCAGGCCTCGATAAAAACGGCGACCATTTCAACGCCCTCGGAGCCCTAGGTTTTGGTTTTATCGAAATTGGCACGGTCACTCCCCTGCCCCAAGCCGGCAACCCGCTGCCGCGTCTGTTTCGGCTTCCTGAGCAACAGGCGATCATTAATCGCATGGGTTTCAACAACAAGGGCATGCACCACCTGCTCGCCCAAGTACAATCCGCGCGACGCTATCAAGGCGTGCTCGGCATCAATATCGGCAAAAACAAACAAACGCCAGATGATTTGGCGCTGCAGGATTATCTGCTCGGGTTGCGTGCGGTTTATGCCCATGCCCACTACATCACCATTAACATTTCCTCGCCCAATACGCCGGGCCTGCGCAACCTACAATTTGGCGAAACCCTGCGCCAGCTGTTAGCCGGCGTCAAAGCGGAGCAACAAGCCTTAGCTGCACAACTGGGCCTCTATGTACCCATTGCCGTTAAAATTGCGCCGGATATGACGGACGAAGAGCTTACAGAAACAGCGCAAACTGTTTTGGATTCGGGCCTCGACGCTATTATCGCCACCAATACCACCATCAGCCGAGAGGGCGTGGAAGGCCTAAAGCACGGCGATGAAATGGGTGGGCTAAGCGGAGCGCCAGTCAGGGCAAAATCAACCCATGCCATCGGCATATTAGCGGGGCATTTGCGTGGGCGCTTACCCATAATCGGTGTGGGTGGCATACTTACCGGCGAAGACGCTAGTGAAAAAATTCGAGCCGGAGCGAGCCTAGTGCAAATCTATTCGGGCTTTCTTTACCGAGGGCCGACCTTAATTGAAGAAGCGGCAAGAGCCATTGCCCTAGCCGCTTCAGAGCCTCCAGCTGGAGGCTGATGGGCCGCAATTAAGCGGTGAAGATGATAAAACTGAAATACAATAAATTAGTGGGACAAGTGTGACGAGACAGGTTGGAAACTACTGAGTTTTTGTGCCTGGGCTTTACTGTTAAAACCGTTCCAGAGGTCCTCCCGACCCTCGCGCCAACCAGACATCCAGGATTCGCGGGGGTCACCGCTACTAAAAGGACACAGGCTCCGAGATTTTCCGGAAACCCCTGTCTGATAACCACGGGGAAATGCACGATCGTTAGGGTTACGTTTTTGGCTTTTCATAAAATGGAGCACCTCGCTACTAACAAAATACTGATCGGACAAGACCTTAAAAAGCCATAATCCGTTCAGCGTGACAAAACCTGTTCACCAACATTAAGTCAACACAGCACAACACTTTCACCAAGGATTTCAGTACGAGCCCAGTGGCTTACACTTCAACTACCGCTTTTATGGCGGATTGAAGTTGAACTTAATTTTTACCACCAGCCCCCACTTAAACTCTATAACAGGTTTTATGCTGAGCTCTGTCGACGCTACGTCTCACCAGGTGGGGTCAGTTAACCAAATTGTGCGGGCGCTGTGAATGACTCATTCCCACTAGCCAACACGGTTATTAGTACTAAATCTTATTAAAAATCCAACGGAAACCCTATGCAATTTTTTGCCACCTGCCCCAAAGGGCTGGAAAATCTCCTGCAAGATGAGCTGCAGCAACTTGGCGGCCACGGCCTTCGTGCCACCGCCGCCGGCGTATATTTTGAAGGCGACCTCAGCATCGCCTTCAAAGCCTGCTTATGGTCGCGTTTAGGCAACCGAATTTTGTTGCCGTTGGGAGCCGAAGAAGTCACCAGTGATTACGACCTTTATTCCGCCGCCTATACCCTAGACTGGGAAAATCATCTTTCCCCGCAAACCACATTTGCGGTGGATTTTACCGGCACAAACGACGCGATTAATAACACCCAATTTGGCGCTATGCGCATTAAAGATGCAGTGGTAGACCGCGTACGCGACAAAACCGGTGAGCGCCCCAGCGTGGATCGCAATCAACCACAAATTCGCATCAATGCCCGGCTGGCCAAAAATAAAGTCCATATTGGTTTAGATTTATCCGGCGATAGCTTGCACCGCCGGGGTTATCGCCTCGACCAAGGAGCGGCACCCGTAAAAGAAAACCTAGCCGCAGCCATATTATTGCGCGCCGGCTGGCCCGCCATAGCACAAGCGGGCGGGCAATTAATCGACCCCATGTGCGGCTCCGGTACATTTTTAATTGAAGCCGCTTTAATGGCTGGCAATATCGCCCCCGGTTTATTGCGCGAAAAATTTGGGTTTCACGCTTGGCTGCAATTCAACAAGGATATTTGGCAGGCATTACTGGAAGAAGCCACCCAATTGCGTCAACAAGCCCAAACCGCCGGGCTTCCCTTAATGCGCGGTTTCGACATTAATCTGCGCGTACTGGATGCCGCTGTCAGCAATATTCAGCGCGCCGGACTAAACGATTGGCTGCGTGTATCCCAACGCGACATTGCAGATTTCACTAAACCTGCCGAACTCACTAACGGCCTAATTATTTGTAACCCTCCTTATGGCGAGCGCTTAGGCGAAGTGGAAGCACTACGCGAAACCTATCAAGTCATGGGGGCTAAGCTAAAACAAGAATGCCCAGGCTGGACGCTGGGTGTACTCACCGGCAATAAAGAATTAGGTAAAGAATTGCGCTTGCGCCCGGCTAAACGCTACAAATTCTTTAATGGCACTATCGACAGCGAACTTTTAATGTTCGATTTATTAACAGCCGAAGCCGCCACCCTGCGCGTCGACACAGCGCAAAATAACTCAACGCAAGCAACGGTGTTTGTACCTCAGCCATTGAGCGAAGGCGCTACCATGGTGGCCAACCGCCTACGCAAAAATATTAAAAATATGGCCGGCTGGGTTAAACAACACAACATCCAAGCCTACCGGCTTTACGATGCCGACATGCCGGAATATTCAGCCGCTGTAGACTGGTACGCTGGCCGCATTCACCTGCAAGAATATGCCGCGCCCAAAACCATTGATGAGCAAGCCGCCGCCAAACGCTTCAGCGAATTATTGTCTGCCGTGAGCGATGTGTTTGCTATTCCCACCAGCGAAATCTCCATTAAGACTCGTCAACGCAACAAGGGCAAAATTCAATACGAAAAAATTCGCGAGGTTCAGGAAGACGACTTTTTTACCATCACCGAAGGCCGCGCCAAGCTATGGATTAACTTGCAAGGCTACCTAGATTCCGGCCTATTTTTAGACCACCGCCCGCTGCGCTTGCGCATCGCGGACACCACCATGGGTAAACGCTTTTTAAATCTTTTTTGCTACACCGGCACCGCTAGCGTACACGCCATTCTGGGCGGCGCCACCCGCAGTGTCAGCGTGGACATGTCGCACACCTACTTAGGCTGGGCGCGCCGCAATTACGCCTTAAATAATATTCACAGCGCCAACCACGAATTAGTGCAAGGCGACTGCATGAAATGGCTGCAAAAATGCCGCGAAGGGTTTGACGTGATAATGCTCGACCCGCCAAGCTTTTCTAACTCTAAACGCATGGATGGTGTACTGGATGTGCAACGCGATCACGTCGCTATGATTAAGCGCTGCATGGAAATTTTATCACCAACGGGTAAACTCTATTTTTCCACCAATTTGCGCAGTTTCAAACTGGACCAAGACGCGCTGTTTCGCTACAAAATTAAAGATGTTAGCGCTGCAAGCATAGATCCCGATTACGCGCGAGACCCCAAAATACATCAGTGTTATGTTCTTGAACACGGAGCGGAACCGAGATAACCGTATGACCGACATTATTCAGATGAACAATTTTCGCGAATCGGATTTGTTTAAAATTTCCAGCCCCTATAAGCCCGCAGGCGATCAGCCCACCGCAATAGCTGCACTGGTGCAAGGTATTGAAAGCGGCCTAGCGCATCAAACGCTGCTGGGGGTAACTGGATCCGGCAAAACCTTTACCATTGCCAATGTTATCGAAAAAATCCAACGTCCCACGTTAGTCATGGCGCACAACAAAACCTTGGCGGCGCAGTTGTATGGCGAATTTAAGGAGTTTTTCCCCAATAATGCGGTGGAATATTTTGTCTCCTATTACGATTATTATCAGCCGGAAGCCTATGTACCCTCATCGGATACATTTATTGAAAAAGATTCATCCGTCAACGAACACATCGAACAAATGCGTCTTTCCGCCACCAAGGCCTTAATGGAACGCAAAGACGCCATAGTGGTGGCTACCGTCTCGGCCATTTATGGGTTGGGTGATCCGGAAGCCTACTTAAAAATGGTGTTGCATATCGTACGCGGCGACCAAGTTGATCAGCGAACACTGCTGCGCCGTTTGGCCGAATTGCAGTACACGCGGAACGATTTGGAATTTTATCGCGCGAATTACCGTGTGCGAGGCGATGTTATTGATGTATTTCCCGCCGACTCCGAATCCCAAGCCGTGCGCGTCGAATTATTCGACGATGTGATCGATAAAATTTCCATCTTTGACCCGCTCACGGGTGAAGTTCAGAGCAAGGTACAACGCTTTACCATTTATCCCAAGTCGCATTACGTCACCCCTCGCAGTCGCGTATTAGAAGCCATCGAAAACATTAAAGAAGAGCTGACTGAGCGTTTAACCTGGTTGCGCGCAAACGATAAATTGGTGGAAGCGCAGCGTTTAGAACAGCGCACCAAATACGATATTGAGATGATGAATGAACTAGGCTATTGCACAGGCATCGAAAATTATTCCCGTTATTTATCCGGCCGCGACCCCGGGCTACCACCACCCACACTGTTCGACTATTTGCCCGCCGAAGCCCTATTGGTTATCGACGAATCCCACGTTACCGTGCCGCAAATTGGCGCCATGTATAAAGGCGATCGCTCGCGCAAAGAAACCTTAGTGCAATACGGTTTTCGCATGCCGTCCGCGCTCGATAATCGGCCCTTGCGTTTTGAGGAATGGGAAGCCCTAGCACCGCAAATGATTTTTGTTTCCGCTACGCCAGGCAAATACGAAGCCGAACACGCCAGCGCCATTGTGGAGCAGCTGGTTCGCCCCACGGGTTTGGTGGACCCCATTGTAGAAGTGCGCCCCGCCACGACTCAAGTGGACGACGCCATGTCCGAAATTCGTAAAACCATCGCACAAGGCGACCGCATACTGCTCACCGTGTTAACTAAACGTATGGCCGAAGATTTAACCGAATATTTAGTGGAACAAGGCATTAAGGTGCGCTATTTACACTCCGATATTGATACCGTGGAGCGCGTGGAAATTATTCGCGATTTACGCATCGGAGAATTTGATGTGCTGGTGGGAATCAACTTATTGCGCGAAGGTTTGGACATGCCCGAAGTGGCACTGGTGGCTATTTTCGACGCCGATAAAGAGGGTTTTTTACGCTCCGATCGCTCGTTGATTCAAACCATCGGCCGAGCCGCCCGAAATATCCGCGGGCGCGCTATTCTCTATGCCGATAAAATTACCGCATCCATGCACCGCGCCATGGATGAAACGGCAAGACGCCGTGAAAAACAAGTGGCCTTCAATCTTGCCAATGGCATCACCCCGGTGGGCATCACTAAATCGGTGGTGGATATTATGGAAGGCTCTTGGGTGCCGGGCGCCCGAGTGGGGCGCAAAAACAAAGTGGCGGAACCCGCAGCGGAATACCTAAAAGGTCTGGACCCCAAAAAAGATGTGTGGAGCCAAATTGCGACCCTCGAGAAAAACATGTTTGAGGCGGCGAAAAATTTAGAGTTTGAAAAAGCGGCGGGAATACGCGACGCTATTGCACAATTAAAACTCAAGGCTATACAAAACTAAATATTTTTATCAATATTCATTTACAGCATTTAGGTGAGCACAATATGACACTCTGGATTGACACACGAACCCCCGAAGAATTTGCTGCCGGCCATATTAACGGCTCCATACTCATTCCCTATGATGCCATTGCCCTGCATCTGGAAAAATTACCTGCCGACAAATCCACGGATATTCGCGTCTATTGCCGCTCGGGCAATCGCTCGGGCGTAGCCAAACAACTTTTGGATCAAATGGGTTTTTCGCAGGTCATTAATGAAGGTGGCTATGAGGATTTACTGCGCCGCAAAGCCATGGGGCAAGCCATCCCCTAAACCAAGTCCGCAAGCCATCACGGCTGATTGGCGGACGGGGCGTGACCCAACCTAGTCCCCGCACCAAAAAGCCTAACAGGCTTGGCTGAATTAACTCTGTTGCCGGCGAATCAACTCGCTGAGCACACGCTCTGCAGCGCAGGGGTCATCCATATTCAACTCAATCAAGCGGCGCAAATGGATGATGCTTTCCATGTCGATGCTCGTACAGTGAAAGCCCAAATGTGCGTGACTGGCATGCACCAAGGCCACATGCATCTGGATGGTGGAGTCGTCGGCCAGCTTGATGTGGACGCTGCAAGGAATATCGGTGCGAATACGGTACTCCTCCGGCGTGCGTACCAGTAACCCATTCAACGAAATATCCACCAATTCCGCATTAAACCTCGCGCCCTCTTGAATTAAATCAATGGAGGCGGCAAATCCCACACGGGTAAACTGGCGACGTTCTTGTGTCTGTTCCATAGGCATAAGCCTGCACTCGTTAGCTAAACCAAATTTGGTGAATTAAGTGTAGACACCCATTGGCCGAGCAACCAGCTCTTTGCGAAACCTCGCGCCGCAAACATTAGCCTATAAATCCAAATTGGCGCGCAGCTCCGCCAACTTCTCCAGATTAACCTCCCGCGCCAAAGGTTCACCTTCCAGCACCACCAGGGCTGCAGCCTGTGGCGGCGGCAGAATGAGTCCAGCACGTACCTTGGCACACAGCTCTGCGTATTTTTCCCGAAAAATAGGAAATGCCTGGGCCTCTGAGTGGCTTTGCAGAAAATACCAATCACAAGCCTTTCCCGTGTAATACACCAAGGGGTGGCTCCACGCAAACGCCGCCTTCGGCGAAGGGGCCCGGCAAGCTTCTACATAAGCGGTGTGCGGATCAGGGTAAGCTGTGCCCACCTGCGCCTGCTCGCAATGATGGATCATGGTATGCAGTGTGGGCAGGTATTCGCTGTTTTCGATAACCCCTTTGGCGCCCTGCAGGATGGCCAGAGGGCTAAAACGCCCAAGCATTTCCAGCCATAGGCGCTTCACGTGGTTCAACTCTTCAACATCGCCAAATGCCTTATGGTATTGGTTGTGATAGTTGCGGCGAAACAGCGCAAACACCTGATTAATAGCGTCCACCAGTTCTTTATTGGCCGTTGCGGGCCTAGTCTGCCCAGCTGCGGTCGGTGAGTTCTTCGACAAGGGAAATATCTCGTGTAGATTTGTTATTAATATCGCCGGCGTCGCGACGCGCCCAGCGCATTTTCACATACTGTAAGTAGCGGGTATTCCAAGAATGATGCACTTGGTTGCTGTCCTGCCAATAAATCACAAATTCCGGCAAGAGGCTGCGGGCAAAGGCCAAATCAATATTGGCCAAGCGCAGCACATCATACACATCTGCGGACGGTTGCCAGTCCGGCGCGATGCGTTTGGGTACACGATCATGCTCTAGCGCACTGGTGTAACTCGCCCACTGACGCTGCACATGATCACGAAATTTACGGTGCCAATTGTCCGACTCCGCACCCTGCTCACGCCAATACAACTCGAATTCCGGAATCGTATCTTCTATAAATTCCCGGCTGATTCCGGTGCGCATAAGCACTTCCATTGCATCCTCGCTAGGCCTCCAGCCTTTTTCCATGGCCGTTTGCGACTTGCCAAACTGTCGGTTGGCATAGGTGTGGAATTCCAAATTCCAGTTTTCCGGCACACCGCCCTTCATAGTCCAATAGTGAATAAACCGCGGTATGGCCAGCTCCACCTGTTTACGGTCTAAACCCGCAGCCCGAATCAACGCCTGCACCACCTCATCACTCGGTCGCCAATCAAAGTTGATGGGGGTTTGGTTGCGCTTCACGTGTTGCTCAGCCTCGAAGTCACGCCAGCGAACAAGTACTTGTTTGAGAAACTTGCTTCCCCAGGCTCGGGCCGGCTCCTGACGCTCTCGCCAATAGAGCACAAACTCAGGCACCTGCTGTTGAATGAAAGTTTCTGGGATATTGTGCTGGGCGATCTGCCCTAAGGTATCGGCATCGGGCTGCCAATTCGGCGCAATGAGATTGAGACCGGGGCCAGCGGCGGATCTAGTCACAACAGCATGCGACAGGGTATCAGCGCTAAGGGGTGCTGCAACAGCGCGATTATTAAAGGCATATTTCAAAAAACGGCTCGCCGTGTAAGGCGGAGAGCTAACTACCAACAAACCCTTAGTGCGCAAGTTGGCAACTAGGCGCTGGATATCCTGAGCCTGCCAAAAGGGCATCAGCTGGCTGGCCACCGCCTCACTCAATTGAAACCAGACGGCACCATTACTCTGCTGGCTGGGCACAAAGCGAGCGGCTTCATCCAATACCGACAAAAGCGTGGCTTCCTCGAGGCCAATTTTGGCGGCCAACGCAGGTGAAACCACCAAGGGTTTCTCGGGAATTAAATTACAAAAAGGGGAAGAGTTTGTCATAGGGCGACACTGTACACCGCTGCCCTGCGCATTTGTAGCTTCACAGACTAGCGGCAAGCTTAAGCAAGCGGCAAAAAATTCAGGTCATTTAGTCACAAAGCGCTAGCGGCCTATCAGAAATTTCGCTGCAAAAGATCCTGCGCAGATTTAGCCTGCGGGCCACCCGCTTCAACGACCTCATCGAGCATAACCTTAGCTTCGTCTTTGTCACCGCGCTGCAGGTAAACTCGGGCTAGCCGAACTCGAGCTTCGTCAGCTTTGGGCTCTTTAGGGTAACGCTTAACCATTTTTTCAAAGGTTTCGATAGATTTATCTGGCTTATTCTGTGTTTGATAAGCACTTGCCATCCAGAAATACGCGTTGGGCGCGTATTTACCTTTCGGGTATTGGGCGAGGTATTTACTCATGGCGCCAATGCCCTGCTCGTAATTTTTCTCTTTTACGATCAGGCTTAATGCGCTGCTATACGTAGAATACTCATCAGACGAACCAGCTGAAACTGCGCTATTGACTGCCGATATTGGCGCAGTAGCCGCATCTGCTGCACCGTCAGCGTCATCGCTTACTAGGCTTGGCGACTGGCTTTTTGGGTGCTGGGGCTCGTTTTTTGGAATTTTTTTTTCCGCGGTGTCAGATTCTAAAGAATCCTCGGCGGATTTTGATGTTGATGCTCCTCCCTTTCCCATCGCGCTTAAGCGGCGATCAAGGTCGAGATAATCGTCCTCGCGTTGCTGCTTTAGGCGTTTTAGTTCATTGCTTTGCTGCTCAACCAAACCGCGTAATTCTTGGATTTCTTCCTGCATCGACTGAATTTGCGCATAGGAGTCGGGAGCTGACGCTCGCGCCGGCCCAGGCTCTGCAACAGGAGATGAAGTATAACCCGACGCGTTAGGCGAGCTGAGTGGTTCAGAATCAACCACGTCAACTTTAGCCAAAGCTGGAATAGTAACTGCCATCAATACGATGGCAGTGAGGGAGGATTTCAACATTAGACCCAATTATTACTTAAGTTCTACACGACGGTTTTTAGACCAAGAAGCTTCAGCATGACCCTGTTCAGCAGCTTGCTCTTCGCCGAAGCTTACAACTTCAACGGCAGAAGAAACGCCTTGAGTGGCAAGGAAGTCTTTAACAGCAGCGGCGCGTTTTTCGCCCAGAGCCATGTTGTATTCGCGGCTGCCGCGCTCATCAGCGTGACCTTCCAGACGGATAGAACGTGGTTCTGATTTCAGGTACTCAGCATGAGCCATCAGAGCAGCGCGAGTTTGTTCGGTCAATACGAAAGAATCGAACTCGAAGTAAAACACGTTGCCAGCAGCCATTGCCGCGTCACGCAAAGCGCTAGTGGTGTTGCCGGTAGCAGCTGGAGCCTCAGTAGAAGCAGCTGGAGTAACAGTTTTTGCTTTGTTTTTAGAACAGCCGCTCAGTAAACCAAGTACAGCGATTAAAGTAAAAAGGGTTTTAAAGGTGTTTAACATGTTATATCACTCCCAAGTGAATAAGTTTTTTACGAGCTGCAAGCAACTCATCATTTCAAAAATGGTGACCATGCGGGTTCCCGCACATCACCTTGTCTTGACGGCATTGTAAACTTAACTCCAGCGTCCATAGAAACTGCACCCAGAACGCCTTTGCCTTGTTGCTGCGTAGCATACATTAACATAGCGCCGTTAGGTGCCATGCTAGGCGATTCATCAAGCAACGTCTCCGTCAATATCCGCATATCACCCGTTTTAATATCTTGAGAGGCGATATGAAAGATTCCGTTTTCGCGGTGAACCATAACCAAACTCTTACCATCGGGGGTAACCCTTGGTCTGGCGTTGTATTCACCCTCGAATGTTAACCGCTCAGGCCTGCCGTTAGCCAGTCCAACCTGATAAATTTGCGGGCTTCCGCCCCGACTGGAAGTAAAGACTACCGATCGTCCATCTGCCGAAAAATTTGGCTCTGTATCAATACCAAAATGATCCGTCACGCGCTGCAGCTGCTTAGAGGCAATTTCCATCACGTAAATTTCAGGGTTACCGTCTTTGGATAACACCAAAGCCAATTTACTGTCGTCTGGCGACCAAGCCGGAGCACCATTAAGCCCTTGGAAATTGGTCATCTGCTGCTTGCGGCCCGAAGCCGGGTCCATAATATAAATGGCTGGGCGCGTAGTTTCAAATGAAACATAGGCAATTCTATCACCACGATGCGACCACGAGGGAGACAATACGGGTAATTTCGAGGCTAGGAGCACACGCTCTCTAGCGCCATCAATGTCTGCGTACACCAATCGGAAACGCCCTGGGCCCGCCACTTTCAAATCTTCCACATACACCATTTTGGTGGAAAAAATACCGCGAATACCGGTAATTTTCTCGTAAACCGCATCGCTAACCGCGTGGGCAATATCGCGCAATTGTGGCAACGCGCCCATGGTGTTCGCGTTAAAAACTTGGCGGCCAGATAAAACATCGTAGAGTTCATAACGCAAATTATAACGGCCGTCTGGCTGTAAAGTCATGCCGCCAATTACCACGTAGGATACGCCCAAACGCTGCCAATCCCGGTAATACACCTCTTTTTGTGTGGTGGGGAAGGACAACATATCGGTTTTAGGGGTGGTGCGAAACAGACCACTGCGCTCTAAATCCGCCGACACAATATCTTGTAAGTCTTCAGGCAAGCCATTGGTATTGCCAAAGGGCACTATGGCTATGGGTGTGGCCTTGGAGCTCCCCTTGGTAATTTCCACCGTCAATACCGCGTGGGCCGAAAACGCCAGCAGTGTTAAGGTTAAAAAAGTCAAAAATCTCACAATCGTAAATCCTCAGGCCTAAACAAAATATTCACCTCACGAAAATCCCGCTCAAACATATCGGGATCCATACCCTTAAGCTCATCAATTTTTTCAACAGCCCTCACGGCTTGCTCCGCCGACCTGTCGAATTCGTCGCTTCCGCTGCTGTTTACTACATCCACATCAACAATACGCCCAGTAGGCACCAACTTAATGCGGAGCTCGCAAGACATTCCATTACGAGCAGACGGTGGCCGATTCCATTTTCGCTCAACCCGCTCTTTAAGCACGGCCAAATAGGAGTTAGCGGCCTCATCCGATTGCTCGGCTTTCACACGGCGTTCCTGAGCCACTTTTGCTTGGCTTAACTCCTGCCGCTTTCGCTCTGCCAATTTTTCACGCTTTTCTTTTTCGTCGGATTTGCGTTTTTCTTCCTGTTTTTTGGCAATTTCCTCTGCCTTAGCTTTCTCCTCTTGCGCTTTGGCCTCAGACTTGGCTTTTTCTTCGGCCTGTTTTTTTTCGACCTTTTCCTGTTCTTTACGCAATAGGCTCAACTCTTCCTGAGCTTGTTTTTCCAGTTCTTTTGCCTGTTTTTCAGCAGTCACCTTGGCTTGCTTTTCGGTTTCCTCCTGGAGTTTTTCAGCGCTGGCTTTGCGCTCTTCCTCTTGGTGTGCCTTTACATCTTGTTCTTTTTCCACCGCCTGAGAAACTTCGACTTTATTAACCTTGCGCGTGTCCTCTGTGGCGGCATCTTTTACTTTGGTTTTCAATGAAACCAATTTTGCTTCGATAATTTGCACTTCCACCGTTTTTGGCGGTGGCTCGCGGTGGTTTTCCCAATAATACAAACCACCTATCAAACCCGCATGCAAAGCCAAGCTGGCCAGCGTGGGTAGAAAATTCTTACGGACGCTATCGGACATAAATTAGGGCGTGGCCAGATCTGTCACCAAACCTACGGTGGGCGCGCCGGCCTGCTGCAATTGCGCCATTAGTTCTACAACCACGCCATATTGTACGGCTCGATCCCCACGCACCAGAACCGGCATGCTAGGGTCCTGATTTAATAATATGCGCACCTTTTCTTTAATGTCAGCAAGGGGTAAATGCACACCACCTGGGTCTGTGGAATCTTTGGTAATTCCCACATCCAACCAATAACTCCCGTCTTTTTTTACACCCACGTTAATCACGTCTTTTTTCGCATCTACAGGTTTGGCAGAGGCTTTTGGCAAATCAACTTTTACCCCTTGAGTCAACAATGGCGCCGTAACCATGAAGATAATCAACAACACCAACATCACGTCGATATAAGGCACGACGTTAATTTCAGCCATTGGCTTACGTTTACCGCCCGTTTTGACTACCGCTCCCATAAGGACTCCCGCTTAGCGCGCGTGCACTTGCCGATGGAGAATGGAGGAAAGCTCTTCGGCAAATGTGGCGTAGTTTGCATTAAACCATTCGGCCCGCGCCGCGAAGCGGTTATAAGCCAGTACGGCAGGAATCGCGGCAAAAAGGCCCATGGCAGTAGCCACCAAGGCTTCGGAAATGCCGGGCGCAACCGTAGCCAGCGTAGCTTGCTGCTGCGTAGCCAAGCCACGAAATGATGTGAGGATGCCCCACACGGTACCAAACAGGCCGATATAGGGGCTGACGGAGGCAACACTAGCCAGAAAAGGTAGGCCGGTTTCGAGTTTTTCGGTTTCTTTAGCGGCGGCGACACGCATGGCGCGCTGTGCGCCCTCCATAACGGCGTCGGCATCGGCTCCGGGCTGCTGGCGCAGGCGGGTAAATTCTTTAAAGCCTGCGCGGAAAATGCTTTCGATGCCTTCTGCCACACCATCGCTAGCTTTGGCATTGCCTTGGCGGTACAG